>NZ_NOIO01000026.1:0-97657 GCF_014596605.1 Pseudomonas sp. PSB11 | reverse complement strand
AGCGTTGGAACCACCTGATCCCATCCCGAACTCAGAAGTGAAACGATGCATCGCCGATGGTAGTGTGGGGTTTCCCCATGTGAGAGTAGGTCATCGTCAAGATTAAATTCCAAAACCCCTATCTGCGCATGCAGGTAGGGGTTTTGTTTTTGTCCGCTGGAAAATCTGTCTGTTCGGGTTTCTATGCAACGGCTCGGGGCGTGGCTATCATGCGGGCCTCATTGTGAGGCGAGACTTGCATGCTGACGTTGTTAAAGCTTCTTAAGGATGGCCGATTCCATTCGGGTCAGGCATTGGGCGCTGCCTTGGGCATCAGTCGCAGTGCTGTGTGGAAGCAGCTTCAGCATCTTGAGGCTGAGCTGGGGTTGTCCATACACAAGGTTCGGGGGCGCGGCTATCAATTGGCCGCACCGTTGACGTTGCTTGACCCTGCGGAGATAGGGCGATTGTCTCCCACGTCTAATTGGCCGGTCCTGGTCTTCGACTCTATTGACTCCACCAATGCTGAAGCCCTGCGCGCCATCGAGCGACACCAGGCTGCACCTTTTCTGGTGCTTGCCGAGCGGCAAACTGCCGGGCGCGGGCGGCGAGGGCGCAAGTGGGTCAGTCCATTCGCGGAGAATGTCTATTACAGCCTGGTGTTGCGGGTTGAGGGCGGTATGCGCCAGCTGGAGGGCTTGAGCCTTGTAGTGGGGCTCGCCGTCATGCAGGCCTTGCGTGAGCTTGGGGTTCCCGGGGTGGGGTTGAAATGGCCCAATGATGTCCTGGTAGGGCAGAAGAAAATTGCCGGAATACTGCTTGAGCTGGTCGGGGATCCTGCCGACGTCTGTCACGTGGTGCTGGGTGTCGGAATTAATGTAAACATGCAGATGACCGACGAAGTCGACCAGCAATGGACGTCCATGCGCCTGGAGTCGGGCAAGGCGTTTGATCGCAATCGCCTGGTCGCGGCGCTGGGTGAAATGCTTCACAAATACCTGGCTCGCCACCAGGCCGATGGATTTTCGGCGATCCAGGCTGAGTGGGAGCAGCATCACCTGTGGCAGGGGCGTGCGGTGTCGTTGATCGCGGGTGCAAACCAAATAGATGGCGAAGTGCTGGGCATCGATAGTCAGGGTGCGCTGCGCTTGAAGGTGGGTGGTGTGGAGAAAGTCTTCAGTGGCGGTGAGCTGAGCCTGAGGTTGCGTCATGATTCTTGAGCTCGACTGCGGAAATAGTTTCATCAAGTGGCGTGTGCTCAAGGCGGACGCCCGTCAGGTGGTGGGGGAGGGAGTAGTCGATTCCGACCTGGCATTGCTCGAGGGTGTGAAGGGGGTTGAGGGCCTTGCGTTGAAGTTCTGTCGGCTGGTGAGTGTCAGGACTGCCGAAGAGACCGGGGAATTGATCGCCCGGCTGAAGGCTGCCTTCCATATTTCGGTGGTCTGTGCCGCTCCAGTCGAGGAAATGGCCGGTGTTCGTAATGGCTATGAAGAATTTGAGCGGCTCGGTCTTGATCGCTGGTTGGCGCTGCTCGGAGGGTTTCATCTGGCTTCTGGCGCGTGCCTGGTGCTTGATTTCGGTACTGCGGTGACCGCGGACTTCGTTGCCGGGGATGGTGAGCATCTGGGTGGGTTCATATGCCCTGGGATGCCGTTGATGCGAAACCAACTGCGCACCCATACCCGCAAGATTCGTTACGGAGATCTTGCGGCTGAGCGCGCTTTGGAACGTCTTGTTCCGGGGCGCACAACGGTCGAAGCGGTTGAGCGTGGGTGCCTGTTGATGCTTCGCGGATTTGTGCTGACGCAGCTGGAGATGGCGCGGGGTTATTGGGGGGAGAACTTTACGGTGTTCCTCACCGGTGGTGATGCGTCGTTGGTGTCCGAGATAGTGCCTGAGGCCCGGGTGGTCCCCGATCTGGTGTTCGTTGGCTTGGCGATGGCATGCCCTTTGTCTTGAGGTCTTTATGCGTTGGTTGTTTCTGCTGCTGCTCGTTCTCAATGTGTTTTATTACATCTGGCATCAACAGGAGGCGCCTCTGCGTGCCAAGGACGTAACGCCTTTGAGTCTGTATCGCGGCTCTCAGCAGGACATTCGTCTCTTGAGCGAGGCGACGGATACGGCCAAGGATAAAGGGAAGGTGGCGCAGGCAGAGGCTGAATGCCTTTATCTGGGTGGATTTGTAAGTCAGGACGTCGAGAAGGGGCTCGAGCGCAGGTTGACGGGCATGGGCGTGAAATATCAATCGCTGCCTGCTAGTCCGGCTGAACCCCCGGCGTACTGGGTTCGAGTGGCTCCTGAAAGCAAGCGTTGGCTGGATGACTTGCAGCTGATAAACCTTTCTAGAGAATTCAATGAGTTAAAACATAAAATAATGCCTTGTGGGGGGGTTGCACCCACCGAATAGTTTGCATAGAATGGCGCCCGCTCCACAGCGAAGACCTAAAGCGGTCAACGAAGTGAAGCGAGGTCAACGCAGATAAGCTCAGGATTTTAATGAGAAAAATGCTTGACAGAAGGCTGGCATGATGTAGAATGCCGGCTCGCTTAGGAGGGGTTCCCGAGCGGCCAAAGGGATCAGACTGTAAATCTGACGTCTACGACTTCGAAGGTTCGAATCCTTCCCCCTCCACCATTTTTAGCGAGAGCTGCAAGCCTCGCGGGTATAGTTTAGTGGTAGAACCTCAGCCTTCCAAGCTGATGATGCGGGTTCGATTCCCGCTACCCGCTCCAAGTTTGCAGGTTTTGCACAGTGTTACGCTCTTGTAGCTCAGTTGGTAGAGCACACCCTTGGTAAGGGTGAGGTCAGCGGTTCAAATCCGCTCAAGAGCTCCATACAAAAGGCAGATATGCAAATATCTGCCTTTGTTTTAGGCGGCTAAGGCTGCGCCCTGTTGTGGCTCTGAGGGTTCTTTCTCTTGTGGGTAGGGGTGTTTCGGTCGGGTCGCCTAGCAAGTGGTTGTAAAGTCTTTTTCAGGTCTGCATAATGGTCGGCCTGATTTTGTTTTAGGTCAGTAGCTCAATTGGCAGAGCGACGGTCTCCAAAACCGTAGGTTGGGGGTTCGATTCCCTCCTGACCTGCCAGATTCACTCGGTGTGTCTGGCTTTCTTTTCACAGGATCTTCATAGATGACTCCTAAAGCTGAAGCTCAAGGCTCTCGTTTCGACCTCCTCAAGTGGCTTGTAGTAGTCGCTTTGGTGGTTGTTGGCGTTGTTGGCAATCAGTATTACTCTGCTTCGCCGATCCTGTACCGCGTACTCGCTTTGCTTGTTATTGCTGCCGTAGCTGCCTTTGTAGGCCTGCAGACAGTCAAGGGCAAGTCTTTCTTTGTACTGGTTAAGGAAGCACGCACCGAAATTCGTAAAGTCGTATGGCCAACTCGCCAAGAAACCACGCAGACCACGTTGATCGTTGTGGCTGTTGTCCTGGTTATGGCGTTGCTGTTGTGGGGGCTCGATTCCCTGCTCGGCTGGCTTGTTTCCTTGATTGTCGGCTAAGGGTGTCCCGTGGCTAAGCGTTGGTACGTTGTGCATGCTTACTCCGGTTACGAGAAGCATGTAATGCGCTCGCTGATCGAGCGCGTAAAGCTGGCTGGCATGGAAGATGGCTTCGGCGAAATTCTGGTTCCCACTGAAGAAGTGGTTGAAATGCGTAATGGCCAGAAGCGCAAGAGTGAGCGCAAGTTCTTCCCTGGTTATGTGCTGGTCCAGATGGATATGAACGAGGGTACTTGGCACTTGGTCAAGGATACTCCTCGTGTGATGGGCTTTATCGGCGGTACTGCTGATAAGCCGGCACCGATTACCGATAAAGAGGCAGAAGCGATTCTGCGTCGCGTCGCCGACGGTAGCGACAAGCCTAAGCCGAAGACGTTGTTCGAGCCGGGCGAGTCGGTACGTGTCAACGACGGTCCGTTTGCCGATTTCACCGGCACGGTCGAAGAGGTCAACTACGAAAAGAGCCGGATCCAGGTCGCGGTGCTCATTTTCGGACGCTCTACCCCGGTAGAGTTGGAGTTCAGTCAGGTCGAAAAGGTCTAGCTGAGCAAGCATCCCAACCCCGCAGCCTTAGGCTGTGGGGTTTTGTCGTCACTGGGATAAACGCGCAAGTAACCGGGGAGCCTTTCGAGGCGTTTGAACCCGTAATTGGAGTGCCTCATGGCCAAGAAGATTACCGCTTACATCAAGCTGCAAGTGAAGGCCGCTCAGGCTAACCCAAGCCCACCTGTTGGTCCTGCTCTGGGTCAGCACGGCGTGAACATCATGGAATTCTGCAAGGCTTTCAACGCCCGTACTCAGGGTCTTGAGCCAGGTCTGCCGACTCCAGTGATCATCACTGTCTACAGCGACCGTAGCTTCACGTTCGAAACCAAATCCACCCCTGCTTCGGTTCTGCTGAAGAAGGCGGCCGGTCTGACCAGCGGTTCCGCTCGTCCGAACACCGTTAAGGTTGGCACTGTAACCCGTGCTCAGCTGGAAGAAATCGCGAAAACCAAAAACGCGGATCTGACTGCAGCTGATATGGAAGCAGCCGTGCGTACTATCGCCGGTTCTGCTCGTAGCATGGGCCTTAACGTGGAGGGTGTGTAATGGCTAAGCTGACCAAGCGTCAAAAGGCTATCGCCGGCAAAATCGAAGCAGGCAAGGCCTACAACTTTGTAGACGCCGCTGCTCTGCTGGCTGAGCTGTCGACTGTCAAGTTCAGCGAGTCGTTCGACGTTGCTGTAAACCTGGGCGTTGACCCACGTAAATCCGACCAGGTCGTTCGTAGCGCTACTGTGCTGCCGCACGGCACTGGCAAGACCGTTCGCGTTGCCGTGTTCACCCAGGGTCCTGCTGCTGAAGCCGCTCTGGCTGCCGGCGCTGACCGTGTAGGCATGGACGACCTGGCTGCCGAAATGAAAGGCGGCGACCTGAACTACGACGTAGTGATCGCATCCCCGGATGCCATGCGCGTTGTAGGTCAGCTGGGTCAGATCCTCGGTCCACGTGGCCTGATGCCTAACCCTAAAGTTGGCACCGTAACCCCAGACGTAGCTACCGCGGTTAAAAACGCCAAGGCTGGTCAGGTTCGTTATCGCACCGACAAAAACGGCATCATCCACACTTCCGTTGGCAAGATCGGCTTCGACGCCGTCAAGCTGAAGGAAAACGTTGAAGCCCTGATCGCTGACCTGAAGCGTATCAAGCCAGCTTCCTCGAAAGGCATCTACGTCAAGCGCGTTACCCTGAGCACCACTATGGGCCCAGGTCTGGTCATCGACCAAAGCTCGCTCGACGCGTAAGACACAGATTGGCGCAAGTGATTGCGCCAATTGAAAAATTGGGGTCCCTGCCTGGCGGGGGCTATCCAAGACCGTAGGCGACGCAAGTCTTAAACCACAAGCCTACGCAGATGGTGCTCCCGGTTCCTTACCGAATCAGACACCAAAACGACATTCGGTTTCGATCGAATGAAACGGTAACAAGCAGGAGTTAAACCCGTGGCAATTAAACTCGAAGACAAGAAGGCCATCGTCGCTGAAGTCAACGAGGCTGCCAAAGTCGCTCTGTCCGCTGTCGTGGCTGATGCCCGTGGCGTAACAGTAGGCGCGATGACCGGACTCCGTAAAGAGGCTCGTGAAGCTGGCGTTTACGTACGTGTCGTACGTAACACCCTGCTCAAGCGCGCCGTTGCTGACACTGAATTCAGTGTTCTCAACGACACGTTCACTGGCCCTACCCTGATTGCCTTCTCCAAGGAACATCCAGGCGCTGCTGCCCGGATCTTCAAAGAGTTCGCAAAGGGTCAGGACAAGTTCGAGATCAAGGCAGCTGCGTTCGAGGGCAAGTTCCTCGCAGCTAACCAAATCGACGTACTGGCAACTCTGCCGACCCGTGACGAAGCAATTTCTCAGCTGATGAGCGTGATTCAAGGCGCTACCAGCAAATTGGCTCGTACCCTGGCGGCAATTCGCGACCAGAAAGAAGCTGCTGCAGCCTAAGGCTCGTCAACTTCTCGCGTTTTTTGTTTTTTTCGATGGTCGCGTAGGCCGTCCCCAATATCAGGAATTAGATTCATGTCTATCTCTCAGAACGATATCCTTGAAGCAGTTGGCAACATGTCCGTAATGGAAGTTGTTGAGCTGATCAAAGCTTTCGAAGAAAAATTCGGCGTTACCGCTGCTGCTGCATCGGCAGGTCCTGCCGCTGCTGCCGCCGTTGTTGAAGAGCAAACTGAATTCAACGTCATGCTGACCGAAGCTGGCGAGAAGAAAGTTAACGTGATCAAGGCAGTACGTGAACTGACCGGTCTGGGCCTGAAAGAAGCCAAGGCTGTAGTTGACGGCGCTCCTGCCATGGTTCTGGAAGCTGTTGCCAAAGACGCAGCTGACAAAGCCAAAGCAACTCTGGAAGAAGCAGGCGCTAAAGTCGAGCTGAAGTAAGCTCCGACCTTGCGTCTCCAGCCCGAGCGTTAAGCGACAGGCTGATGGCTGGTGGCTCTTGCCACCGGCCTTTTTCCGTTATTGGCAGCCGACTGGGTCGGTGCCGGTAACGAGCTGTAACCACCCGATGCGGTGGCGCAAACCATGGGGTTTGCACGATTTTCTGGTCGTTCCCGTCGGGAGGGGCCAAACAAGCAGGTGACCAAGCTGGGGAACGCTGATGGCTTACTCATATACTGAGAAAAAACGTATCCGCAAGGACTTTAGCAAGTTGCCGGACGTCATGGATGTGCCTTACCTCCTGGCCATCCAGCTGGATTCGTATCGTGAATTCTTGCAAGCGGGAGCGACTAAAGATCAGTTCCGCGACGTGGGCCTGCATGCGGCCTTCAAATCCGTTTTCCCGATCATCAGCTACTCCGGCAATGCTGCGCTGGAGTACGTCGGTTATCGCTTGGGCGAACCGGCATTTGATGTCAAAGAATGCGTATTGCGCGGTGTAACTTACGCCGTACCTTTGCGGGTAAAAGTGCGCCTGATCATTTTCGACAAAGAATCGTCGAACAAAGCGATCAAGGACATCAAAGAGCAAGAAGTCTACATGGGTGAAATCCCCCTGATGACTGAGAACGGTACCTTCGTAATCAACGGTACCGAGCGTGTAATCGTTTCCCAGCTGCACCGTTCCCCTGGCGTGTTCTTCGACCACGACCGTGGCAAGACGCACAGCTCCGGTAAACTGCTGTACTCCGCGCGCATCATTCCTTACCGCGGTTCGTGGCTGGACTTCGAGTTCGACCCGAAAGACTGCGTATTCGTGCGTATCGACCGTCGTCGCAAGCTGCCTGCATCGGTACTGCTGCGCGCGCTGGGCTATACCACTGAAGAAGTGCTGGACGCGTTCTACACCACCAACGTATTCCACGTGAAGGGCGAGACCCTGAGCCTGGAACTGGTGCCTCAGCGCCTGCGCGGTGAAATCGCTGTCCTCGATATCCAGGACGACAAAGGCAAGGTTATTGTCGAGCAGGGTCGTCGTATTACCGCTCGCCACATCAACCAGCTGGAAAAAGCCGGGATCAAAGAGCTGGATGTGCCGCTGGACTACGTCCTGGGTCGCACAACCGCCAAGGTCATCGTGCACCCGGCCACCGGCGAAATCCTGGCAGAGTGCAACACCGAGCTGAACACCGAGATCCTGGCGAAAATCGCCAAGGCCGGCGTTGTTCGCATCGAAACTCTGTACACCAACGATATCGACTGCGGTCCGTTCGTCTCCGACACACTGAAGATCGACTCCACCAGCAACCAACTGGAAGCGCTGGTCGAGATCTATCGCATGATGCGTCCTGGCGAGCCGCCAACAAAAGACGCTGCAGAGACCCTGTTCAACAACCTGTTCTTCAGCCCTGAGCGCTATGACCTGTCTGCGGTCGGCCGGATGAAGTTCAACCGTCGTATCGGTCGTACCGAGATCGAAGGTTCGGGCGTGCTGTGCAAGGAAGACATCGTCGCGGTACTGAAGACCCTGGTCGACATCCGTAACGGTAAAGGCATCGTCGATGACATCGACCACCTGGGTAACCGTCGTGTTCGCTGCGTAGGCGAAATGGCCGAGAACCAGTTCCGCGTTGGCCTGGTACGTGTTGAGCGTGCGGTCAAAGAGCGCCTGTCGATGGCTGAAAGCGAAGGCCTGATGCCGCAAGACCTGATCAACGCCAAGCCAGTGGCTGCAGCGGTGAAAGAGTTCTTCGGTTCCAGCCAGCTGTCCCAGTTCATGGACCAGAACAACCCGCTGTCCGAGATCACCCACAAGCGTCGTGTCTCTGCACTCGGCCCTGGTGGTCTGACGCGTGAGCGTGCCGGCTTTGAAGTTCGTGACGTACACCCGACGCACTACGGTCGTGTTTGCCCAATCGAAACGCCGGAAGGTCCGAACATCGGTCTGATCAACTCCCTGGCGGCCTATGCGCGCACCAACCAGTACGGCTTCCTCGAGAGCCCGTACCGCGTGGTGAAAGACGCCCTGGTCACCGACGAGATCGTGTTCCTGTCCGCCATCGAAGAAGCTGATCACGTGATCGCCCAGGCTTCGGCCACGATGAACGACAAGAAAGTCCTGATCGACGAGCTGGTAGCTGTTCGTCACTTGAACGAATTCACCGTCAAGGCGCCGGAAGACGTCACCTTGATGGACGTATCGCCGAAACAGGTAGTTTCGGTTGCAGCGTCGCTGATTCCGTTCCTCGAGCACGACGACGCCAACCGTGCGTTGATGGGTTCGAACATGCAGCGTCAAGCTGTACCAACCCTGCGTGCTGACAAGCCGCTGGTAGGTACCGGCATGGAGCGTAACGTAGCCCGTGACTCCGGCGTTTGCGTCGTGGCTCGTCGTGGCGGCGTGATCGACTCCGTCGACGCCAGCCGTATCGTGGTTCGTGTTGCCGATGACGAAGTTGAAACCGGTGAAGCCGGTGTCGACATCTACAACCTGACCAAGTACACCCGCTCCAACCAGAACACCTGCATCAACCAGCGTCCGCTGGTGCGTAAGGGTGATCGGGTTCAGCGTAGCGACATCATGGCCGACGGTCCGTCCACCGACATGGGTGAACTGGCACTGGGTCAGAACATGCGCATCGCCTTCATGGCATGGAATGGCTTCAACTTCGAAGACTCCATCTGCCTGTCGGAACGCGTTGTTCAAGAAGACCGTTTCACCACGATCCACATTCAGGAACTGACCTGTGTGGCCCGTGACACCAAGCTTGGCCCAGAGGAAATCACTGCGGACATCCCGAACGTGGGTGAAGCCGCACTGAACAAGCTGGACGAAGCCGGTATCGTTTACGTAGGTGCTGAAGTTGGCGCAGGCGACATCCTGGTGGGTAAGGTCACTCCGAAAGGCGAGACCCAACTGACTCCGGAAGAAAAACTGCTGCGTGCGATCTTCGGTGAAAAAGCCAGCGACGTTAAAGACACCTCCCTGCGTGTACCTACCGGTACCAAAGGTACTGTCATCGACGTACAGGTCTTCACCCGCGACGGCGTTGAGCGTGATGCGCGTGCCCTGTCGATCGAGAAGTCCCAGCTGGACGAGATCCGCAAGGACCTCAACGAAGAGTTCCGTATCGTTGAAGGTGCTACTTTCGAACGTCTGCGCTCCGCTCTGGTCGGCCACAAAGCCGAAGGCGGCGCCGGTCTGAAGAAAGGCCAGGACATCACCGACGAAGTGCTCGACGGTCTTGAGCACGGCCAGTGGTTCAAACTGCGCATGGCTGAAGATGCTCTGAACGAGCAGCTCGAAAAGGCTCAGGCCTACATCGTTGATCGTCGCCGTCTGCTGGACGACAAGTTCGAAGACAAGAAGCGCAAACTGCAGCAGGGCGATGACCTGGCTCCAGGCGTGCTGAAAATCGTCAAGGTTTACCTGGCAATCCGTCGTCGCATCCAGCCGGGCGACAAGATGGCCGGTCGTCACGGTAACAAGGGTGTGGTCTCCGTGATCATGCCGGTTGAAGACATGCCGCACGATGCCAATGGCACCCCGGTCGACGTTGTCCTCAACCCGTTGGGCGTACCTTCGCGTATGAACGTTGGTCAGATCCTTGAAACCCACCTGGGCCTCGCGGCCAAAGGTCTGGGCGAGAAGATCAACCGCATGGTTGAAGAGCAGCGCAAAGTTGCCGAGCTGCGTAAGTTCCTGCACGAGATCTACAACGAGATCGGCGGTCGTCAGGAAAGCCTCGATGACTTCTCGGACCAGGAAATCCTGGACCTGGCTCAAAACCTGCGTGGCGGCGTTCCAATGGCCACTCCAGTGTTCGACGGCGCCAAGGAAAGCGAAATCAAGGCCATGCTGAAACTGGCAGACCTGCCAGAAAGCGGCCAGATGCAGCTGACCGACGGCCGTACCGGCAACAAGTTCGAGCGCCCGGTTACCGTTGGCTACATGTACATGCTGAAGCTGAACCACTTGGTAGACGACAAGATGCACGCGCGTTCTACCGGTTCGTACAGCCTGGTTACCCAGCAGCCGCTGGGTGGTAAGGCGCAGTTCGGTGGTCAGCGTTTCGGGGAGATGGAGGTCTGGGCACTGGAAGCATACGGTGCCGCTTACACTCTGCAAGAAATGCTCACAGTGAAGTCGGACGATGTGAACGGCCGTACCAAGATGTACAAGAACATCGTGGATGGCGATCACCGTATGGAGCCGGGCATGCCCGAGTCCTTCAACGTGTTGATCAAGGAAATTCGTTCCCTCGGCATCGATATCGATCTGGAAACCGAATAACACGTGACGCGAATCGAGAGCGGGGCAGCACTGCCCGCTCTCTGCTCCGCCAGGAGGAAAGGCCTTGAAAGACCTACTGAATTTGCTGAAAAACCAGGGTCAAGTCGAAGAGTTCGACGCCATCCGTATCGGATTGGCGTCGCCTGAGATGATCCGTTCGTGGTCGTTCGGCGAAGTTAAAAAGCCGGAAACCATTAACTACCGTACGTTCAAACCTGAGCGTGACGGCCTGTTCTGCGCCAAGATCTTTGGCCCGGTAAAGGATTACGAGTGCCTGTGCGGTAAGTACAAGCGCTTGAAGCACCGTGGTGTGATCTGCGAGAAGTGCGGCGTTGAAGTCGCGCTGGCTAAAGTTCGTCGTGAGCGCATGGCGCACATCGAACTGGCCTCGCCGGTTGCCCACATCTGGTTCCTGAAATCGCTGCCGTCCCGTATCGGTTTGCTGATGGACATGACCCTGCGTGATATCGAACGCGTTCTCTACTTCGAGAGCTATGTCGTTATCGATCCAGGCATGACCACCCTTGAAAAAGGCCAGCTGCTGAACGATGAGCAGTACTTCGAAGCGCTGGAAGAGTTCGGCGACGATTTCGATGCCCGCATGGGTGCCGAAGCTGTCCGCGAACTGCTGCACGCTATCGACCTGGAGCACGAGATTGGCCGTCTGCGTGAAGAAATTCCGCAAACCAACTCCGAAACCAAGATCAAGAAGCTGTCCAAGCGTCTGAAGTTGATGGAGGCCTTCCAGGGTTCCGGCAACCTTCCAGAATGGATGGTGCTGACCGTTCTGCCGGTTCTGCCGCCAGATCTGCGTCCACTGGTCCCGCTGGATGGCGGTCGCTTCGCGACTTCCGACCTCAACGATCTGTATCGTCGAGTGATCAACCGTAACAACCGCTTGAAGCGCCTGCTGGACCTGTCCGCTCCGGACATCATCGTGCGCAACGAAAAGCGTATGTTGCAGGAAGCCGTCGACGCACTGCTCGACAACGGTCGTCGTGGCCGCGCTATCACCGGTTCCAACAAGCGTCCTCTGAAATCCCTGGCTGACATGATCAAGGGTAAGCAAGGTCGTTTCCGTCAGAACTTGCTCGGTAAGCGTGTTGACTACTCCGGCCGTTCGGTAATTACCGTAGGTCCGACCCTGCGTCTGCACCAGTGCGGTCTGCCGAAGAAGATGGCTCTCGAGCTGTTCAAGCCGTTCATTTTCGGCAAGCTGGAAATGCGTGGTCTCGCTACCACCATCAAAGCCGCCAAGAAGATGGTCGAGCGCGAATTGCCAGAAGTTTGGGACGTTCTCGCTGAAGTGATTCGCGAACACCCGGTTCTTCTCAACCGTGCACCGACCCTTCACCGTCTGGGTATCCAGGCGTTTGAACCGGTACTGATCGAAGGTAAGGCTATCCAGCTGCACCCTCTGGTCTGCGCCGCGTACAACGCCGACTTCGACGGCGACCAAATGGCCGTGCACGTACCGCTGACACTGGAAGCCCAGTTGGAAGCGCGTGCGTTGATGATGTCGACCAACAACATTCTGTCGCCAGCCAACGGTGAGCCAATCATCGTTCCGTCGCAGGACGTTGTATTGGGTCTGTACTACATGACGCGTGAAGCGATCAACGCCAAGGGCGAAGGTCGCGTGTTCGCGGATCTGCAGGAAGTTGACCGTGTGTTCCGTGCCGGCGAAGCCGCACTGCACGCCAAGGTCAAAGTGCGGATCAATGAAACCGTCAACGACCGTGATGGCGGCAGCGTGACCAACACCCGTATCGTCGACACCACTGTCGGCCGTGCGCTGTTGTTCCAGGTTGTGCCAAAAGGGCTGTCGTACGACGTCGTCAACCTGCCGATGAAGAAAAAGGCGATCTCCAAGCTGATCAACCAGTGCTACCGCGTGGTTGGTCTGAAAGAGACCGTGATCTTCGCTGACCAGTTGATGTACACCGGTTTTGCCTATTCGACCATTTCCGGCGTTTCCATCGGTGTTAACGACTTCGTTATCCCGGATGAGAAAGCCCGCATCATCGGTGCAGCCACCGACGAAGTGAAAGAGATCGAAAGTCAGTACGCCTCCGGCCTGGTAACCCAGGGCGAGAAGTACAACAAAGTGATCGACCTTTGGTCCAAGGCGAACGACGAAGTTTCCAAGGCGATGATGGCCAACCTCTCGAAAGAGAAAGTCATCGACCGTCATGGCGTCGAAGTCGACCAGGAGTCTTTCAACTCGATGTACATGATGGCCGACTCGGGTGCGCGGGGTTCCGCAGCACAGATTCGTCAGCTGGCCGGTATGCGTGGTCTGATGGCCAAGCCGGACGGTTCCATCATTGAAACGCCGATTACCGCGAACTTCCGTGAAGGTTTGAGCGTACTCCAGTACTTCATCTCCACTCACGGTGCTCGTAAGGGTCTGGCGGATACCGCGTTGAAAACGGCGAACTCGGGTTACCTGACTCGTCGTCTGGTAGACGTGGCGCAAGACCTGGTTGTAACCGAGATCGATTGCGGCACCGAACACGGCCTGCTGATGACTCCGCACATTGAAGGCGGTGACGTTGTAGAGCCGTTGGGTGAGCGCGTATTGGGTCGTGTTATCGCCCGTGACGTATTCAAGCCGGGTACCGAGGACGTCATCGTTCCTGCGGGCACCCTGGTCGACGAGAAGTGGGTCGAGTTCATCGAGCTCAACAGCATCGACGAAGTGATCGTTCGTTCGCCGATCAGCTGCGAAACCCGTTTCGGTATCTGCGCCAAGTGCTACGGTCGCGACCTGGCTCGTGGTCACCAGGTGAACATCGGTGAAGCGGTCGGCGTTATCGCTGCCCAGTCCATCGGTGAGCCGGGTACCCAGCTGACGATGCGTACGTTCCACATCGGTGGTGCGGCAAGCCGGACCTCCGCAGCCGACAGCGTTCAGGTGAAGAACGGCGGTACCGTCCGTCTGCACAACCTGAAACACGTTGAGCGAGTGGACGGTCATCTGGTTGCCGTGTCCCGTTCCGGTGAGCTGGCTATCGCTGATGATTTCGGTCGTGAGCGCGAGCGTTACAAGCTGCCGTACGGTGCGGTAATTTCGGTTAAGGAAGGTGACAAGGTCGACGCTGGTGCCATCGTGGCCAAGTGGGATCCGCACACTCACCCGATCGTTACCGAAATGAAAGGTACCGTGACCTACGTGGGCATGGAAGAAGGCATCACGATCAAGCGTCAGACTGACGAATTGACCGGTATGACCAACATTGAAGTACTCGACGCCAAAGACCGTCCAGCTGCCGGTAAAGATATCCGTCCTGCTGTGAAGATGGTTGATGACAACGGCAAGGATCTGTTGCTGCCAGGCACTGACGTTATCGCTCAGTACTTCCTGCCAGCCAACGCCCTGGTCGGTGTGGCGGACGGCGCGAAGATCGCGATCGGTGATGTTATCGCTCGTATCCCGCAAGAAACTTCGAAGACCCGTGACATCACCGGTGGTCTGCCGCGTGTTGCCGACTTGTTCGAAGCTCGTCGTCCGAAAGAGGCCTCGATTCTGGCTGAAGTCAGCGGCACCATCGCGTTCGGTAAAGAAACCAAGGGCAAGCGCCGTCTGGTTATTACCCCGAACGACGGTAGCGATCCGTACGAAGAGCTGATTCCGAAGTGGCGTCACCTGAACGTGTTCGAAGGCGAACAGGTAAACCGCGGCGAAGTTATCTCCGACGGCCCAAGCGATCCACACGACATCCTGCGTCTGCTGGGTGTGAGTGCGCTGGCCAAGTACATCGTCAACGAGATCCAGGACGTTTACCGTCTACAAGGCGTGAAGATCAACGACAAGCACATCGAGACCATCCTGCGTCAGATGCTGCGTAAAGTTGAGATCGCTGAATCTGGCGATTCCAGTTTCATCAAGGGCGACCAGATGGAATTGACTCACGTTCTGGTAGAGAACGAGCGTTTGAGCGGCGAAGACAAATTTGTCTCCAAGTTCACTCGCGTTCTGCTGGGTATCACCAAGGCGTCGTTGTCCACCGAATCGTTCATCTCGGCGGCTTCCTTCCAGGAAACCACCCGTGTACTGACCGAGGCGGCGGTTACCGGCAAGCGCGACTACCTGCGCGGCCTGAAAGAAAACGTGGTTGTGGGTCGTCTGATCCCGGCGGGTACCGGCCTGGCCTATCACAGCGAGCGTAAGCGCCGCCGTGATGCAGACAAGCCGTTGCGCGTAAGCGCCAGTGAAGTGGAAGCTGCACTGACCGAAGCGCTGAACTCGAGCGGTAACTGAGTTCTGCGGTAAATGAGCTGAGGCCCTGGTCACTCCGTTCATCGAATCGAGACAATTTGTCGAGGTTTGATGGGCGGGGAGGTCGGGGCCTTGCCTTGACTGGGGACAAGATCCTCTTTAGACTCTTGTACCCCTAAATTTGGCGGGAATTCGTTCCTGCCATTTTGCTTTTCTTGCAAGACAATAGCGTCGCAAGACAACAGTGGAGCTAGTAGATGGCAACTATCAACCAGCTGGTACGTCAGCCGCGTAAGCGTATCGTCGAGAAATCCGACGTGCCTGCGCTGCAGAACTGCCCGCAACGCCGTGGCGTGTGCACCCGTGTGTACACCACCACGCCGAAAAAACCTAACTCGGCACTGCGTAAAGTATGCCGTGTGCGCCTGACCAACGGTTTCGAGGTTTCCTCGTACATCGGCGGTGAAGGCCACAACCTGCAAGAGCACAGCGTGGTACTGATCCGCGGCGGTCGTGTAAAAGACTTGCCAGGTGTTCGTTACCACACCGTTCGCGGTTCGTTGGATACTTCCGGCGTTAAAGGTCGTAACCAGGGTCGTTCGAAGTACGGTACCAAGCGTCCGAAGTAATGGTCGCTTGCTGCAAAAAACTGATTTCTATTTTTCTGAGTCGATAAGAGTAAGGTCGGAGGCGTCCCGTAGTAATGGGCACCGATTCCGAGCGAACCTGAAGACCGTTTGAGGGCTTATCCATGCCAAGAAGACGCGTAGCAGCCAAGCGCGAAGTGCTTGACGATCCAAAATACGGAAGCCAAATCCTGGCCAAGTTCATGAACCACGTGATGGAAAGCGGCAAGAAAGCCGTTGCCGAGCGTATCGTTTATGGCGCGCTGGAAAAGGTTAAAGAGCGCAAGAACAGCGACCCCCTGGAAATCTTCGAGAAAGCTCTCGACGCCATCGCTCCGCTGGTCGAAGTAAAGTCGCGCCGTGTAGGCGGTGCTACTTACCAGGTTCCGGTTGAAGTTCGCCCGTCCCGTCGTAACGCTCTGGCAATGCGCTGGTTGGTAGACTTCGCCCGTAAGCGCGGCGAGAAGTCTATGGCTCTGCGTTTGGCTGGCGAACTGTTGGACGCTGCCGAAGGTAAAGGTGCTGCAGTTAAGAAGCGTGAAGACGTGCACCGTATGGCTGAAGCTAACAAAGCTTTCTCGCACTACCGCTTCTAATTTTAGCGTCACTCAATTTGCGAGGGCTTTATGGCTCGTACTACACCGATTAATCGCTACCGTAACATTGGTATCGTTGCTCACGTGGATGCTGGTAAAACCACCACCACCGAGCGCGTCCTTTTTTACACTGGCAAAAGCCACAAGATGGGCGAGGTGCATGACGGCGCCGCGACCACCGACTGGATGGTTCAGGAGCAGGAGCGTGGTATTACCATTACTTCTGCTGCTATTACCGCCTTCTGGCAGGGTTCTGCTAAGCAGCACAAAGACCAATACCGCTTCAACGTCATCGACACCCCGGGCCACGTAGACTTCACCATTGAAGTTGAGCGTTCCCTGCGTGTACTTGACGGCGCGGTCGTTGTGTTCTGCGGCACTTCCGGCGTTGAGCCTCAGTCCGAAACCGTATGGCGTCAAGCCAACAAATACGGTGTTCCACGTATCGTTTACGTGAACAAGATGGACCGTGCTGGTGCGAACTTCCTGCGCGTGATCGCTCAGATCAAGCAGCGTCTGGGTCACACTCCGGTGCCGATCCAGTTGGCTATCGGTTCCGAAGACAACTTCCAGGGTCAGATCGATCTGATGACCATGGAAGCGGTTTACTGGAACGATGCTGACAAGGGCATGACTCCACGTCGCGAAGCTATCCCTGCTGAACTGCAGGAATTGGCTGAAGAGTGGCGCAGCAACATGGTTGAGGCTGCGGCCGAAGCCAGCGAAGAGCTGATGAACAAGTACCTCGAGGGCGAAGAGCTCACCATCGAGGAAATCAAGGCGGCTCTGCGTCAGCGTACCATCGCTGGTGAGATCGTCCTGGCTGTTTGTGGTTCTTCCTTCAAGAACAAGGGTGTTCCCCTGGTTCTCGACGCCGTTATCGACTACCTGCCGGCTCCAACCGACATTCCTGCCATCAAGGGTACTGACCCGGATGACGAGGAAAAGCAAATGGAGCGTCATGCAGACGACAACGAGCCGTTCTCGGCTCTGGCGTTCAAGATCGCTACCGACCCATTCGTGGGTACCTTGACCTTCGTCCGCGTTTACTCGGGCGTGTTGGCCTCCGGCGACGGCGTGATCAACTCGGTTAAAGGCAAGAAAGAGCGCGTGGGTCGTATGGTGCAAATGCACGCAAACGCCCGTGAAGAGATCAAGGAAGTGCGCGCTGGCGACATCGCGGCCCTGATCGGCATGAAGGACGTCACCACTGGTGAAACCCTCTGCAACGCTGACAAGCCAATCATCCTGGTTCGCATGGACTTCCCGGAGCCGGTTATTTCGGTTGCCGTAGAGCCTAAGACCAAGGATGACCAGGAAAAAATGGGTATCGCTCTGGGCAAACTTGCTCAGGAAGACCCGTCTTTCCGCGTCAAAACTGATGAAGAGACTGGTCAAACGATCATCTCCGGCATGGGCGAGCTGCACCTGGACATCCTGGTTGACCGGATGCGCCGTGAGTTCAACGTCGAAGCCAACATCGGTAAGCCTCAAGTTTCGTACCGTGAGCGCATCACGAAGAGCTGCGAAATCGAAGGCAAGTTCGTTCGCCAGTCCGGCGGTCGTGGCCAGTTCGGTCACTGCTGGATTCGTTTTGCACCTGCTGACGAAGGTCAGGAAGGTCTGCAATTCCTGAACGAAGTAGTGGGTGGTGTGGTTCCTAAGGAATACATCCCGGCTATCCAGAAGGGTATCGAAGAGCAGATGAAGAACGGTGTTGTTGCCGGCTATCCGCTGATCGGCCTGAAGGCTACCGTGTTTGATGGTTCTTACCACGACGTCGACTCGAACGAGATGGCGTTTAAGGTGGCTGCTTCCATGGCGACCAAGCAACTGGCCCAGAAGGGCGGTGGTGAGTTGCTCGAGCCGATCATGGCGGTAGAGGTTGTTACGCCTGAAGACTATATGGGTGACGTGATGGGCGACCTGAACCGTCGTCGCGGCATGATTCTGGGTATGGAAGATACGGTTTCCGGTAAGGTTATCCGTGCTGAAGTTCCGTTGGGCGAGATGTTCGGTTATGCGACCGACGTTCGTTCGATGTCCCAGGGTCGCGCAAGCTACTCTATGGAATTCAAAAAATACAATACGGCTCCGTCGCACATCGTCGAAACCGTTACCAAAAAACAAGGCTGATTCAGTCCTTTAGGCAAGGAGTTAATTGTCGTGGCTAAAGAAAAATTTGATCGTTCCCTACCGCACGTAAACGTTGGCACCATCGGCCACGTTGACCACGGTAAAACCACTCTGACCGCTGCTCTGACTCGCGTCTGCTCCGAAGTTTTCGGTTCGGCCGTAGTTGAATTCGACAAGATCGACAGCGCACCAGAAGAAAAAGCTCGCGGTATTACCATTAACACCGCGCACGTCGAGTACAACTCGAACATTCGTCACTACGCTCACGTTGACTGCCCAGGTCACGCTGACTACGTGAAGAACATGATCACCGGTGCTGCCCAGATGGACGGCGCGATCCTGGTTTGCTCGGCCGCTGATGGTCCGATGCCACAAACCCGTGAGCACATCCTGCTGTCCCGTCAGGTAGGCGTTCCGTACATCGTGGTTTTCCTGAACAAGGCTGACCTGGTAGACGACGCTGAGCTGCTGGAACTGGTTGAGATGGAAGTTCGCGACCTGCTGTCCACCTATGACTTCCCAGGCGACGACACTCCGATCATCATCGGTTCTGCTCGTATGGCGCTGGAAGGCAAAGACGACAACGAAATGGGCACCACTGCCGTTCGTAAGCTGGTTGAAACTCTGGACACCTACATCCCAGAGCCAGAGCGTGCTATCGACAAGCCATTCCTGATGCCAATCGAAGACGTATTCTCGATCTCGGGTCGTGGTACTGTTGTGACTGGTCGTATCGAGCGCGGTATCGTTCGCGTTCAAGATGCACTGGAAATCGTTGGTCTGCGTGACACCACCACCACCACCTGCACCGGTGTTGAGATGTTCCGCAAGCTGCTCGACGAAGGTCGTGCTGGCGAGAACTGCGGCGTTCTGCTGCGTGGTACCAAGCGTGACGACGTTGAGCGTGGCCAGGTTCTGGTTAAGCCAGGTTCGGTTAAGCCACACACCAAGTTCACCGCAGAAGTTTACGTTCTGAGCAAGGAAGAAGGCGGCCGTCACACTCCGTTCTTCAAAGGCTACCGTCCACAGTTCTACTTCCGTACTACTGACGTGACCGGTAACTGCGAGCTGCCAGAAGGCGTTGAAATGGTAATGCCAGGTGACAACATTCAGATGACTGTTACCCTGATCAAAACCATCGCAATGGAAGACGGTCTGCGCTTCGCTATCCGTGAAGGCGGCCGTACCGTTGGTGCTGGCGTTGTAGCTAAAATCATCGAGTAATCTCTTCACTGAGAAAGCTTTGATGTTTTGAAAAGGCCCCCGCTCAGCGGGGGCCTTTTTTATTGGGTTGACACCTATCTGGGGCGTCTATAGAATTGCGCCTCCTTTTAACAGGCGTATTGCGCCTGGTGGGAATAGCAGCCGGAGTCTGAAATCCAATGCAAAATCAGCAAATCCGTATCAGGTTGAAGGCTTTTGACCATCGCCTGATCGACCAATCCACCCAGGAAATCGTGGAAACCGCGAAACGTACTGGTGCTCAAGTGCGTGGTCCAATTCCACTGCCTACCCGTAAAGAGCGGTTCACCGTTCTGGTCTCCCCGCACGTCAACAAAGACGCGCGTGACCAGTACGAGATCCGTACTCATAAGCGCGTACTGGACATCGTCCAGCCAACGGATAAAACCGTTGATGCACTTATGAAGCTTGATCTTGCGGCCGGTGTGGAAGTGCAGATCAGCCTCGGCTAAGACTCGGTCTTAGTCGTGTAACGCTCTGAAATGGGCGGCCATAGCGGGTGAAAGCCCCGTACACTCATGAGGTTTACAACATGACTATTGGTGTAGTCGGTCGTAAATGCGGTATGACCCGTATTTTCACCGAAGAAGGTGTCTCCATTCCGGTCACGGTCATTGAGATCGAACCGAATCGCGTCACCCAGTTCAAAACTGAAGAGACCGATGGCTATCGTGCAGTGCAAGTCACTGTCGGCGAGCGTCGTGCTTCGCGTGTAACAGCAGCTCAGGCTGGCCACTTCGCTAAAGCGAACGTTGCCGCTGGTCGTACCGTAATGGAATTCCGCCTTGAAGAAGGCGAGTACCAGGCCGGCGATCTGATCAACGCTGAAATCTTCGCCGCTGGTCAACTGGTTGATGTAACCGGTCAGTCCAAGGGTAAAGGCTTCCAGGGTACGATCAAGCGTTGGAATTTCCGCGGGCAAGATAACACCCACGGTAACTCCGTATCCCACCGCGTTCCAGGCTCTATCGGCCAGTGCCAGACTCCTGGTCGTGTATTCAAGGGCAAAAAAATGTCCGGTCATATGGGCGCTGAGCGCGTGACCGTGCAGTCCCTCGAAGTAGTGCGCGTGGACGCTGAACGCAATCTGTTGTTGGTCAAGGGCGCTGTTCCTGGCGCTACTGGCGGCAACTTGGTTGTACGTCCAGCAGCCAAGGCTCGCGGTTAAGGGGAAGCTGACATGCAATTAAATGTAAATGACGCTCAAGCGATCGAAGTTTCCGAACTGACATTTGGCGGCGAATTCAACGAGACGCTGGTTCACCAAGCAGTCGTGGCCTACATGGCTGGCGGCCGTCAGGGTAGCAAGCAGCAGAAGACCCGTTCCGACGTTCGTGGTGGCGGTAAGCGCCCATGGCGTCAGAAAGGTACTGGCCGTGCTCGTGCCGGTACTATCCGTAGCCCAATCTGGCGTGGCGGCGGTACCACTTTTGCAGCTCGTCCTCAGGATCACTCGCAGAAGCTGAACAAGAAGATGTATCGCGCAGCAATGCGTTCCATCCTTGCTGAGCTGGTGCGTACTGATCGTCTGGTCGTGGTTCAGGATTTCGCCGTTGAAACGCCGAAAACCAAAGACCTGCTGGGCAAGCTGAACAACATGAGCCTGACCGACGTTCTGATCGTGTCGGACGCTGTTGATCAGAACCTGTACCTGGCTGCTCGTAACCTGCCACACGTAGATGTACGTGATGTGCAAGGTTCCGATCCAGTTAGTCTGATCGCATACGACAAGGTGTTGATCACCGTGTCGGCCGTGAAGAAATTCGAGGAGCTGCTGGGATGAACCAGGAACGCGTATTTAAAGTTCTGCTTGGCCCGCACGTTTCCGAGAAGGCTACGGTTCTGGCAGACAAGAAAGGCCAGTTCGTTTTCAAGGTTGCTACTGATGCAACCAAGCTGGAAATCAAGAAGGCCGTCGAAAGCCTGTTCAGCGTGAAAGTAGAGCGTGTTACTACCCTGAATGTTCTGGGTAAGAGCAAGCGCACTGCTCGCGGTCTGGGCAAGCGTAATGACTGGAAGAAGGCAGTTATCTCCCTTCAGCCAGGCCAAGATCTCGATTTCAGCAGCAGTGCTGAGTAAGGAAGGGGTGCATCATGGCAATCGTTAAATGCAAACCGACTTCCCCTGGCCGCCGTTTTGTGGTCAAGGTGGTCAACCAGGAGCTGCATAAAGGCGCTCCTCACGCACCGCTGCTCGAGAAGAAGTCGAAGTCTGGTGGTCGTAACAACAATGGCCGTATTACCACTCGTCACATCGGTGGTGGTCATAAGCAGCATTATCGTCTGGTCGATTTCCGTCGCAACGACAAAGATGGCATCGCTGCCACTGTCGAGCGTATCGAATACGATCCAAACCGTACTGCTCACATCGCTCTGCTGCTGTACGCAGATGGCGAGCGTCGCTACATCATCGCCCCTAAAGGCGTGAGCGCTGGCGACCAGCTGATCGCAGGTGCTCTGGCACCGATCAAGCCGGGCAACGCTCTGCAACTGCGTAACATTCCAGTTGGTAGCACCGTACACGGCATCGAATTGAAGCCAGGTAAAGGCGCTCAGATCGCTCGTTCCGCTGGTGCTTCGGCTCAGCTGATCGCTCGTGAAGGCGTGTACGTTACCCTGCGTCTGCGTTCCGGTGAAATGCGTAAAGTCCTGGCTGAATGCCGTGCGACCCTGGGCGAAGTCTCGAACTCCGAGCACAGCCTGCGTTCGCTGGGTAAAGCTGGTGCCAAACGCTGGCGTGGCGTTCGCCCAACCGTTCGTGGTGTTGCCATGAACCCGGTTGACCACCCACATGGTGGTGGTGAAGGTCGTACCTCTGGTGGTCGTCATCCGGTATCGCCATGGGGCTTCCCGACTAAGGGCGCGAAGACTCGTGGTAATAAGCGTACCGACAAAATGATCGTCCGTCGTCGCAAGTAAATAGAGGGATACGACAGTGCCACGTTCTCTGAAAAAAGGTCCTTTTATCGATCTTCACCTACTGAAGAAGATCGAAGTGGCGGCGGAAAAGAACGATCGCAAACCGGTGAAAACCTGGTCGCGTCGTTCGATGATCCTGCCACAAATGGTCGGTTTGACCATCGCAGTACACAACGGTCGTCAGCACGTCCCAGTTCTCGTGAACGAAGACATGGTCGGCCACAAACTGGGCGAGTTCGCCGGTACCCGCACTTATCGCGGGCACGTGGCAGACAAGAAAGCCAAGCGTTAAGGGGTTAGGAAATGGAAGTAGCCGCTAAGTTGTCGGGCGCTCGAATCTCCGCCCAGAAAGCCCGCTTGGTCGCCGACCAGATCCGCGGGAAGAAGGTGGGCGAAGCGCTCAACCTGTTGGCTTTCAGCAGTAAGAAAGCCGCCGAGATCATGAAGAAAGTGCTGGAGTCGGCCGTAGCCAACGCCGAGCATAACGAAGGCGCAGACGTTGATGACCTGAAGGTCAGCACCGTTTTCGTCAACGAAGGGCGTTCGCTGAAGCGCATCATGCCACGTGCCAAAGGCCGTGCTGATCGCATCGTCAAGCGGTCTTGCCATATCACTGTCAAGGTTGCTGACAAGTAACGGAGTCGAAGAGATGGGTCAGAAAGTACATCCCATTGGCATTCGCCTGGGAATCGTCAAGGAGCACACCTCCGTCTGGTACGCAGACGGTCGGACTTATGCGGACTATTTGCTCGCAGATCTGAAGGTGCGTGAGTATCTCCAAGACAAACTAAAAAGCGCGTCCGTAAGCCGTATCGATATCCATCGTCCGGCTCAAACTGCACGCATCACCATCCACACCGCTCGTCCAGGTATCGTTATCGGGAAGAAAGGTGAAGATGTTGAGAAACTGCGTCAGGACCTGACCAAGCAAATGGGTGTGCCTGTGCACATCAATATCGAAGAGATCCGCAAGCCGGAGCTCGACGGTATGCTGGTTGCGCAGAGCGTAGCTCAGCAGCTGGAGCGTCGCGTAATGTTCCGTCGCGCTATGAAGCGCGCTGTACAGAACGCCATGCGCATTGGTGCCAAAGGCATCAAAATCCAAGTGAGCGGTCGTCTCGGCGGTGCTGAAATCGCACGTACTGAATGGTATCGCGAAGGTCGTGTGCCATTGCACACCCTGCGTGCCGACATCGACTATGCCAACTACGAAGCTCACACCACCTACGGTGTGATCGGTGTAAAGGTTTGGATCTTCAAAGGCGAAGTAATTGGTGGTCGCCAAGAAGAACTGAAACCACAAGCACCAGCGCCTCGTAAAAAAGCTGCTAAGTAAGGGGTACGCCAAATGTTGCAACCAAAGCGTACGAAGTTCCGCAAGCAAATGACTGGTCACAACCGTGGCCTGGCATTGCGCGGTAGCAAAGTCAGCTTCGGCGAGTTCGCGCTGAAGTCTGTAGCTCGTGGTCGTCTCACCGCTCGTCAGATCGAGTCAGCGCGTCGTGCTCTGACCCGTCACGTAAAACGTGGTGGCAAGATCTGGATCCGTGTATTCCCGGACAAGCCGATCTCCAAAAAACCTCTCGAGGTTCGGATGGGTAAAGGTAAGGGTAACGTGGAATACTGGGTTGCCCAGATTCAGCCAGGCAAAGTCCTGTATGAAATCGAGGGTGTTTCTGAAGAGCTGGCGCGTGAGGCTTTCGCCCTGGCTGCTGCAAAGCTGCCGCTCGCCACCTCCTTTGTTAAACGGACGGTGATGTGATGAAAGCGAATGAACTTCGTGAAAAATCCGCACAGCAGCTGAACGAGCAACTGCTCGGCTTGCTGCGCGACCAGTTCAATCTGCGTATGCAGAAAGCAACTGGCCAGTTGGGGCAGTCTCATCTGCTCTCGCAAGTTAAGCGTGACATCGCTCGCGTGAAGACTGTGCTCAACCAGCAGGCAGGTAAGTAATCATGGCTGAAGCCGAAAAAACTGTCCGTACGCTGACTGGCCGTGTTGTCAGCGACAAGATGGACAAAACCATCACCGTTCTGATCGAGCGTCGCGTTAAGCACCCGATCTACGGTAAATACGTTAAGCGTTCGACTAAGCTGCACGCGCACGACGAAACCAATCAGTGCCACATCGGCGACAAAGTCACTATTCGTGAAACTCGTCCTTTGGCCAAGACCAAGTCTTGGGCGCTGGTTGATGTTCTCGAACGCGCTGTGGAAGTCTAAGGACTAGGGGTCGGAGAAATTATATGATTCAGACTCAATCCATGCTCGATGTGGCCGATAACAGCGGCGCTCGCCGCGTTATGTGCATCAAGGTGCTGGGTGGCTCCCATCGTCGTTACGCTGGTATCGGTGACATCATCAAAGTTACCGTGAAGGAAGCAATTCCTCGCGGTAAAGTGAAAAAAGGCCAAGTGATGACTGCTGTTGTAGTCCGCACTCGTCACGGCGTACGTCGTGCTGATGGCTCCATTATCCGCTTTGATGGCAACGCTGCTGTTCTTCTGAACAACAAGCAAGAGCCGATCGGCACCCGTATCTTTGGGCCAGTGACCCGTGAACTTCGTACTGAGAAGTTCATGAAGATCGTCTCGCTCGCCCCAGAAGTGCTGTAAGGAGATCCGACATGCAAAAGATTCGTCGTGACGACGAGATCATCGTGATCGCCGGCAAAGACAAAGGTAAGCGCGGTAAGGTGCTGAAGGTTCTTGCTGACAACCGTCTGGTTGTTGGTGGTCTGAACCTGGTCAAGCGTCATACCAAGCCTAACCCGATGTCGGGCGTACAAGGCGGTATCGTCGAGAAAGAAGCGCCACTGCACGCTTCTAACGTCGCCATCTTCAACGGCGAAACCAACAAGGCTGACCGCGTTGGTTTCAAAGTAGAAGACGGTAAGAAAATTCGTGTCTTCAAGTCGACCCAAAAAGCGGTTGATGCTTGAACACTGCTAGGTAGAAGACCATGGCACGACTAAAAGAGATTTACCGGAAGGAAATCGCTCCGAAACTTAAGGAAGAACTTAAGCTTTCGAACGTGATGGAAGTTCCGCGCGTTACCAAAATCACCCTGAACATGGGTCTGGGCGAAGCGATCGGCGACAAAAAAGTCATCGAGCACGCTGTAGCTGACCTGGAAAAGATCACCGGCCAGAAAGTCGTTGTGACCTACGCTCGCAAATCCATCGCTGGCTTTAAAGTCCGTGAAGGTTGGCCGATCGGCGTCAAAGTGACCCTGCGCCGTGAGCGTATGTACGAGTTCCTGGATCGTCTGCTGTCGATCTCCCTGCCTCGGGTTCGCGACTTCCGCGGCCTGAATGCCAAGTCCTTCGATGGTCGTGGCAACTACAGCATGGGCGTGAAAGAGCAGATCATCTTCCCGGAAATCGACTACGACAAGATCGATGCTCTCCGCGGTCTGGACATCACCCTGACCACCACTGCCAAGAACGATGATGAAGGCCGCGCTCTGCTGCGTGCGTTCAAATTCCCGTTCCGCAACTGATTGGAGTAGGACCATGGCCAAGATGAGCATGAAAAACCGCGAGCTGAAGCGTCAGCTCACGGTTGCCAAGTACGCCAAGAAGCGTGCAGCACTGAAAGCTATCATCGTTGATCTGAACGCAAGTCCAGAAGCGCGTTGGGAAGCTACAGTTGCCCTGCAGAAGCAGCCACGTGACGCAAGCGCTTCGCGCATGCGTAACCGCTGCCGCCTGACCGGTCGTCCACACGGCGTTTACCGCAAGTTCGGCCTCGGCCGTAACAAACTGCGTGAAGCGGCAATGCGTGGTGACGTACCAGGTCTGGTTAAAGCCAGCTGGTAAGTACTGTCAAAGTCTCGGTGCAAGGGTTCGCAAGAACCTGACCACCGGTGGCCTTGAATCTGGATCAAGCCCCTTTTGGGGCTTGATTCATTTCTGGGGTGTGTCTAGAATACCCGGCTCGCCTGAGCCCGTGTTTTTTATACCCGGAGATTCTCGGCGACACGTAGTAGCCGCAAGGCTAATTTTTCTGTATTAGGAGCGTCTAGCCCATGAGTATGCAGGACCCGTTAGCGGACATGCTAACTCGAATCCGTAATGCCCAGATGGCTGAAAAGTCCGTCGTAAGCATGCCATCTTCCACGTTGAAGGTAGCTGTTGCCAAAGTCCTGAAGGACGAAGGTTACATCGCGGGTTATCAGATCAGCAGCGAAACAAAACCACTGCTGTCTATCGAGCTGAAATACTTCGAAGGCCGTCCGGTTATCGAAGAAGTGAAGCGCGTTAGCCGTCCAGGCCTGCGTCAGTACAAGTCCGTCGATGATCTGCCAAAAGTTCGTGGCGGTCTCGGTGTGTCTATCGTCTCCACCAACAAGGGTGTGATGACTGATCGTGCTGCGCGCGCTGCCGGTGTCGGCGGCGAAGTTCTTTGCACTGTGTTCTAAGGGGGGATAAGCATGTCTCGCGTCGCTAAGAACCCCGTTAAGCTGCCAGCCGGCGTCGAAGTAAAATTCGCAGGCCAACAGCTTTCGGTGAAGGGTGCCAAGGGCACTCTCGAACTGAACATCCATTCGTCCGTTGAGATCGTTGAAGAAGCTGGTGAGCTGCGTTTCGCTGCTCGCAATGGCGATCAACAAACTCGCGCAATGGCTGGTACCACTCGTGCGTTGGTAAACAACATGGTCCAAGGCGTAAGCCAAGGCTTCGAGCGCAAGCTCCAGCTGGTCGGTGTTGGTTACAAAGCGCAAGCAAAAGGCACAGTGCTGAACCTGGCTCTTGGCTTCTCGCACCCAGTGGATTATGAACTGCCGGAAGGCATCACCGCTGAGACTCCTAGCCAGACCGATATCCTGATCAAGGGCATCGATAAGCAGCTGGTAGGTCAAGTGGCCGCCGAGATCCGCGACTTCCGTCCACCAGAGCCGTACAAAGGCAAAGGTGTGCGCTACGCGGACGAAGTCGTCCGTCGTAAAGAAGCCAAGAAGAAGTAGGGCATAGCAAATGACCGACAAAAAAGTTACTCGACTGCGTCGCGCTCGCAAAGCACGCCTGAAAATGCACGAACTCGAAGTCGTGCGTCTCTGCGTGTTCCGCTCGTCGCAGCACATCTACGCCCAGGTCATTTCGGCCGACGGCAACAAAGTCCTGGCAAGCGCCTCGACTTTGGATAAAGAACTGCGTGATGGCGCCACTGGCAACATCGACGCGGCCACTAAGGTTGGCCAGCTGGTCGCTACGCGTGCTAAGGCCGCTGGCGTCTCGCAGGTGGCTTTCGACCGCTCTGGCTTCAAGTACCACGGCCGCGTTAAAGCGCTGGCTGATGCTGCTCGTGAAGCTGGGCTGGAGTTCTAAGTTATGTCAAATAACGACCAAAAGCGCGACGAAGGCTACATCGAGAAGCTGGTTCAAGTTAACCGCGTAGCCAAAACCGTTAAAGGCGGCCGTATCTTCACTTTCACCGCGTTGACCGTGGTAGGTGATGGTAAAGGGCGTGTTGGCTTCGGCCGTGGCAAGTCGCGTGAAGTGCCTGCTGCGATCCAGAAGGCAATGGAAGCTGCTCGCCGCAACATGATCCAGGTTGATCTGAACGGCACCACCCTGCAGTACGCAATGAAGTCCGCCCACGGCGCTTCGAAGGTGTACATGCAGCCTGCTTCTGAAGGTACCGGTATCATCGCTGGCGGCGCAATGCGTGCCGTTCTCGAAGTTGCTGGCGTTCAGAACGTTCTGGCCAAGTGCTATGGCTCGACTAACCCGGTAAACGTGGTTCACGCCACTTTCAAGGGTTTGAAAGCAATGCAGTCTCCTGAATCCATTGCCGCCAAGCGTGGCAAAAGCGTCAAGGAGATCTTCTGATCATGGCTACCGTTAAAGTTACGCTGATCAAAAGCATGACCGGCCGCATCCCTAACCACAAACTGTGCGTTAAGGGTCTGGGTCTGCGTCGCATCGGTCACACTGTAGAAGTCCAGGATACTCCCGAGAATCGCGGGATGATCAACAAGGCTTACTACATGCTGCGTGTCGAGGGTTAATCGATGAAACTCAATGATCTGAGTCCAGCGCCGGGTTCCCGTCGCGAAAAGCATCGTCCGGGCCGTGGTATCGGTAGTGGTTTGGGTAAGACTGGTGGCCGTGGTCACAAAGGTCAGACTTCCCGCTCCGGTGGCACCATTGCTCCAGGCTTTGAAGGCGGTCAACAGCCGCTGCATCGTCGCCTGCCGAAGTTCGGTTTCGTTTCCCTGAAAGCCATGGACCGCGCAGAAGTGCGTCTGTCCGAGCTGGCTAAAGTGGAAGGCGACATCGTCACCGTGCAGTCCCTGAAAGATGCCAACGTGATCAACGTCAACGTACAGCGTGTGAAAATCATGCTGTCCGGTGAAGTGACTCGCGCTGTCACTATCGGCAAGGGAATCGGCGCCACCAAAGGTGCGCGTGCGGCTATCGAAGCAGCTGGCGGCAAGTTCGAGGAATAAATGGCTAAGCAAGGTGCTCTCTCTGCGCTCGGCAAAGGCGGTATGTCTGAACTCTGGGCTCGTCTGCGTTTTCTGTTCCTGGCGATTATCGTCTACCGAATAGGCGCACACATCCCGGTTCCAGGTATCAACCCGGACCGACTCGCGGACCTGTTTCGACAGAATGAGGGGACCATTCTTAGCTTGTTCAACATGTTTTCCGGCGGCGCGCTGGAGCGGATGAGCATTTTTGCACTGGGGATCATGCCGTACATCTCGGCATCGATCATCATGCAACTGATGACCGCCGTCAGCCCGCAGCTGGAACAGTTGAAGAAGGAAGGTGAAGCTGGCCGTCGCAAGATCAGCCAGTACACCCGCTACGGCACTGTCGTCCTCGCTCTCGTCCAGGCCATTGGCATGTCCATTGGTCTGGCGGGGCAGGGCGTTGCGTTCACTGGTGACTTTGGCTTCCATTTCGTCGCGGTATCCACTTTTGTGGCTGGTGCGATGTTCATGATGTGGCTGGGTGAGCAGATTACTGAGCGTGGTGTTGGCAACGGTATCTCGATGTTGATTTTTTCGGGTATCGTCGCCGGTCTTCCGAGAGCGATCGGGCAGTCTTTCGAGTCTGCGCGTCAGGGTGATATCAACATCTTCGCCTTGGTTGCCATCGGTTTGCTGGCAGTAGCGATTATCGGTTTCGTGGTGTTCATTGAGCGTGGTCAGCGTCGTATTGCTGTTCACTACGCCAAGCGTCAGCAAGGCCGTAAGGTTTTCGCTGCGCAGACCAGCCACTTGCCGCTGAAGGTGAACATGGCCGGTGTTATCCCGGCTATTTTCGCGAGCAGCATTTTGCTGTTCCCGGCTTCGTTGGGTGCCTGGTTCGGTCAGTCTGAAGGTATGGGCTGGTTGCAGGACATCTCGCAGTCGATCGCTCCTGGTCAGCCGTTGAATATTCTGCTGTTTAGTGCAGGGATTATTTTCTTCTGCTTCTTCTATACGGCGTTGATGTTCAATCCGAAAGACGTAGCGGAAAACCTGAAGAAGTCCGGTGCCTTTATTCCGGGCATCCGTCCAGGTGAGCAGTCTGCGCGCTACATTGATGGCGTTCTGACTCGCTTGACCATGTTCGGTGCTCTTTACATGACGGCCGTGTGCCTGTTGCCCCAGTTCCTGGTGGTTGCAGCCAACGTTCCGTTCTACCTTGGCGGGACCTCGTTGCTGATCGTCGTCGTGGTTGTGATGGACTTCATGTCCCAAGTACAATCGCACCTCGTTTCGCACCAGTACGAATCCCTGATGAAGAAAGCCAACCTGAAGGGTTACGGCAGCGGCATGCTGCGCTGACCCATAAGGTTCGAGGAGTTGGTGATGAAAGTTCGTGCATCGGTGAAAAAGCTGTGCCGTAACTGCAAGATTATTCGCCGCGAAGGTGTTGTTCGAGTAATTTGCAGCGCGGAACCGCGTCACAAACAGCGCCAAGGCTGAGTGTGATTGTGCTTCAAGCCCGGCAGCTAGTGCGCTGCCGGGTTGATTATTTGTTATTACAGCGATATTATCTCGCGCCCTATTTCTTGGCTTCCGGGGCGTAGGTAGCTGTCAATTGGAGTCCCACTGAATGGCCCGTATTGCAGGCGTTAACATTCCAGATAACAAGCATACTGTTATCTCGCTGACCTACATCTATGGTGTTGGTCGCACTACTGCACAGAAAATTTGTGCAGAGACTGGGGTAAACCCAGCCGCAAAGATCAAGGATCTGAGCGACGAGCAGATTGAACAGCTGCGTGGCGAAGTGGCGAAGTTCACCACTGAAGGTGACCTGCGTCGCGAAATCAACATGAAAATCAAGCGCTTGATGGACCTCGGTTGCTATCGCGGTCTGCGTCATCGTCGTGGTCTTCCAGTACGCGGTCAGCGTACCAAGACCAACGCGCGTACCCGTAAAGGTCCGCGTAAGCCGATCCGCAAGTAATCGCCCCAGCGAATCGACAGGAAAATTATCATGGCAAAACCTGCTGCTCGTCCTCGTAAAAAAGTTAAAAAGACAGTGGTTGATGGCATCGCCCACATCCATGCTTCTTTTAACAACACCATCGTGACCATTACCGACCGTCAAGGTAACGCTCTTTCCTGGGCTACCTCCGGTGGTTCGGGTTTCCGCGGTTCCCGCAAGTCCACCCCGTTTGCTGCTCAAGTAGCTGCTGAACGTGCTGGTCAAGCTGCGCTGGAATACGGCCTGAAAAACCTCGACGTAAACGTCAAAGGTCCAGGTCCAGGTCGTGAATCCGCAGTCCGCGCTTTGAACGGCTGTGGCTACAAGATCGCCAGCATCACCGACGTGACGCCTATCCCGCACAACGGGTGCCGTCCGCCGAAGAAGCGCCGCGTGTAATCCAGGAGATTGTAAAGAATGGCTCGTTACATTGGTCCAAAATGCAAACTCGCTCGTCGCGAAGGCACCGATCTCTTCCTGAAGAGCGGCGTGCGCGCGATCGAATCGAAGTGCAACATTGAAGCAGCACCTGGTATCCACGGCCAACGCCGCGGTCGCCAGTCCGATTACGGCACCCAACTGCGTGAAAAGCAGAAGGTCCGTCGTATCTACGGCGTTCTCGAGCGTCAATTCAGCGGCTACTACAAAGAAGCTGCTGGCAAGAAAGGTGCAACCGGTGAAAACCTGCTGCAACTGCTCGAATGCCGTCTGGACAACGTTGTATACCGTATGGGCTTTGGTTCGACTCGTGCCGAATCCCGTCAGCTGGTATCGCACAAGTCGATCAGCGTAAACGGTCAGACCGTTAACGTTCCGTCCTACCAGGTTCGTGCTGGTGACGTGGTTGCTGTTCGCGAGAAAGCAAAAAACCAACTTCGCATTGTCCAAGCTCTCGATCTGTGTGCCCAACGTGGCCGCGTAGAATGGGTAGAAGTAGACACTGAGAAGAAGTCGGGCGTTTTCAAGAACGTTCCAGCTCGCAGTGATCTGTCCGCCGACATCAACGAAAGCCTGATTGTCGAGCTCTACTCCAAGTAAGGGCTAGAAAATAGGTGCATCCATGCAGATTTCGGTAAATGAGTTCCTGACACCCCGCCACATTGATGTGCAGGTTGTCAGTCCAACCCGCGCCAAGATCACGCTCGAGCCTCTCGAGCGTGGCTTTGGCCACACCCTGGGCAACGCGCTGCGCCGCATCCTGTTGTCCTCAATGCCCGGCTGTGCAGTAGTCGAGGCCGAGATTGACGGTGTGCTCCACGAGTACAGCGCCATCGAAGGTGTACAGGAAGACGTAATTGAAATCCTGTTGAACCTTAAAGGTCTGGCTATCAAGCTGCACGGCCGTGACGAAGTTACGCTGACCTTGTCGAAGAAGGGTTCGGGGGTGGTTACCGCTGCCGATATTCAGCTGGATCATGATGTCGAGATCGTTAATCCCGATCACGTAATCGCTAACCTGGCGTCTAACGGCGCCCTGAACATGAAGCTCGTAGTAGCTCGTGGTCGTGGTTATGAACCGGCAGACTCGCGTCAGAGCGATGAAGACGAAAGCCGCAGCATCGGTCGCTTGCAGCTTGACTCTTCGTTCAGCCCGGTTCGCCGCATCGCATACGTGGTGGAAAACGCCCGTGTCGAACAGCGTACTAACCTGGACAAGCTGGTTATTGATCTGGAAACCAACGGTACCCTGGATCCTGAAGAGGCTATCCGTCGTGCTGCAACCATCCTGCAACAGCAGTTGGCTGCGTTCGTCGACCTCAAGGGTGACAGTGAGCCAGTGGTTGTCGAGCAGGAAGACGAGATCGATCCGATCCTGCTTCGCCCGGTTGACGATCTGGAACTGACTGTACGTTCGGCTAACTGCCTTAAGGCGGAAAACATCTACTACATCGGCGACCTGATTCAGCGTACCGAAGTAGAGCTGTTGAAGACTCCGAACCTGGGCAAGAAATCCTTGACTGAAATCAAGGACGTTCTGGCCTCCCGCGGTCTGTCCCTCGGCATGCGCCTCGACAACTGGCCGCCTGCAAGTCTTAAGAAGGACGACAAGGCGACTGCCTGATCGTCGTAATCACCGAACGTAGTGTTTGGTAAGGAATGAACCATGCGTCATCGTAAAAGTGGTCGTCACCTGAGCCGCACCAGCTCGCACCGCAAGGCCATGTTCCAAAACATGGCGGTGTCGCTGTTCGAGCACGAGCTGATCAAAACTACTCTGCCAAAAGCTAAAGAACTGCGCCGCGTTGCCGAGCCGCTGATCACTTTGGCCAAGACAGATAGCGTTGCTAACCGCCGTTTGGCTTTCGACCGTACTCGTTCGAAAGCTATCGTTGGTAAGCTCTTCAACGACCTGGGCAAGCGTTACGCTACCCGTGAGGGTGGCTACCTGCGCATCCTCAAGTGCGGTTTCCGCGCTGGCGACAACGCGCCTATGGCGTACGTCGAGTTGGTTGATCGTGCTACTGCTGGCGAAGCTGTATCCGCCGAGTAAGACGTCAGTCTGAAACAAAAAACCGGGCCTAGTGCCCGGTTTTTTGTGCCTGAAAGTAAAGCGCGCTGCGTACAAGCTTTTAACCGCTTCAAGTGGTCATCATGGGTCGGGGATGATCATTAGTAATTTTCTATCGATGTCTGCAGGTTAATGAATTTGTAGGCGTCACATTGATGATCAATACTCCCTCTCAGCCGATTAGCCGGCAGTTCAAGACTGACAGAGAAAGGAAGATCACATGAGCCAAAACAACACGCTTACAACTGCCAGTGGCGCTCCTGTCGCCGACAACCAGAATTCCCGCTCCGCCGGCCCTCGCGGCCCATTGCTGCTCGACGACTTCCACCTGCTCGAAAAGCTCGCCCACTTCAACCGTGAAAATATCCCGGAGCGTCGTGTCCACGCGAAGGGATCAGGTGCTTACGGTACATTTACCGTCACCCGCGATATCACCCAATACTCCAGCGCCAAGCTATTTGAGGCTGTCGGTAAGCAAACGCCAACCTTCCTGCGATTCTCCACTGTCGGTGGTGAACGCGGTTCGGCGGACACCGAACGTGATCCTCGTGGCTTCGCGCTGAAGTTCTATACCGAAGAAGGCAACTGGGACATTGTTGGCAACAACACGCCGGTATTCTTCATTCGCGACCCACTCAAGTTCCCGGACTTTATCCACACTCAAAAGCGACTGCCACAAAGCAACCTCAAAAGTGCACAGGCGATGTGGGACTTCTGGTCGCACTCTCCGGAGGCGTTGCACCAGGTCACCATTCTGTTCTCCGACCGAGGCATTCCCGACGGCTATCGTCACATGCACGGCTTCGGCAGCCACACTTACAGCCTGATCAACGCCACGGGTGAGCGTCATTGGGTGAAGTGGCACTACAAGACCCAGCAAGGCATCAAGAATCTTGCGCCAGCAGAGGCGGCGCGGCTGGCAGGTATCGATCCGGATTACGCCCAGCGCGACTTGTTCGAAGCGATCGAGCGAGGCGATTTCCCGAAATGGCGCGTGTGCATTCAGATCATGACCGAGGCCCAGGCTTGCGCGCACTATGAGAATCCGTTCGACGTGACTAAAACCTGGTCTCAGAAGGAGTTCCCGTTGATCGAAGTCGGTGAGTTGGAGCTCAATCGAAATCCATTGAATTACTTCGCCGAGGTCGAGCAAGCCGCGTTTGGCCCAAGCAACATGGTGCCCGGTGTAGGTCTGTCGCCAGATCGCATGCTGCAAGGTCGGGTATTCGCTTACGCTGATGCGCACCGCTACCGTATCGGCACCAATCACCAGCAGTTGCCAGTGAATGCGCCGCGCAGTCCGGTGAACACCTATCAGCGCGATGGCGCGATGGCGTTTGGCAGCAATGGTGGTGCGGCGCCAAACTACGAGCCCAATAGCTATATCGAGTCGCCAAAGCAGGCGCCCCGTTATGCTGAACCTGCATTGGCATTAAGCGGCGCAGCTGATCGTCACGATCATCGCAAAGACACCGACTATTACAGTCACGCCGGTGCACTGTACCGATTGATGAATGACGAACAGAAAGCGTTGCTGGTCCACAACATTGCGGGAGCAATGGCGGGTGTCTCAAGCGACGTCGTCGACCGTCAACTGCAGCATTTCTTCAAGGCCGATCCGGCGTATGGAGAAGCAATTGCAACGCTGCTCAATGTACAGCTTAACGAAGTCTAAATGAGAAGCAGAACCGCCCTTATTAGGGCGGTTTTTGCGTTATTTAAGCTGCTTTTCTCAGAATATCTTCGCTTTTATTGCGTGCGGTGAGTGACGTTGTGGTCATGTTGGTTCAAACTACAGACTTTCAAGCAGGGAGATGTAGGGCGATGCAAGGCCACCCAGACGTTATCGATTACCTCAACACGTTGCTGACCGGCGAACTGGCCGCGCGTGATCAATATTTCGTCCACTCGCGGATGTATGAGGACTGGGGTTTCACCAAGCTCTACGAACGAATCAACCACGAGATGGAAGAAGAAGCAGGGCACGCTGATGCACTGATGCGCCGGATTCTGATGCTCGAAGGCACGCCGCGCATGCGCCCGGACGATCTGGATGTCGGCACCACGGTTACAGAAATGCTCGAAGCGGACTTGCGCCTGGAATACAAGGTTCGGGCCGCGCTGTGCAAGGGCATCAAGCTCTGCGAGCAGCACAAGGACTATGTCAGCCGTGAAATGCTGCGGGTCCAACTGCATGACACCGAAGAAGATCACACTTACTGGCTTGAAAAGCAGCTCGGCCTGATCAAGTTGATCGGTCTTGAGAATTACCTGCAATCGCACACCTGATTGCGGCGAATACAAAAAAGCCCCTGTCACCGATGAAGTGACAGGGGCTTTTTCGTCGGGGCGCAGTTAAGCCCTGTCACGCTCCAGCAGGGGCTTGAGGTAATAACCGGTATGGGATTGTTTCATCTCTGAAACCTCTTCCGGCGTGCCAACGGCAATGATCTGCCCGCCCTTGGATCCGCCCTCCGGGCCCAGGTCCACCAGCCAGTCGGCGGTCTTGATGACGTCTAGGTTGTGCTCGATCACCACCACCGTATTGCCGTGGTCGCGCAGACGGTGCAACACATCCAGCAGTTGCTGGATGTCCGCAAAGTGCAGCCCGGTAGTTGGCTCGTCGAGGATGTACAGGGTCTTGCCAGTGTCACGCTTGGACAGTTCGCGCGACAGTTTGACCCGCTGGGCCTCACCACCGGACAGTGTGGTCGCCGATTGTCCCAGCTTGATGTACGACAAGCCGACGTCCATCAGAGTTTGCAGTTTGCGCGCCAAAGCCGGCACCGCATCGAAGAACTCCCGGGCCTCCTCGATGGTCATCTCGAGGGTTTCATGAATGCTCTTGCCCTTGTATTTAATCTCAAGGGTTTCGCGGTTGTAGCGCTTGCTCTTGCACACATCGCAGGGCACATAGATGTCCGGCAGGAAGTGCATTTCCACCTTGATCAGGCCATCACCCTGACAAGCCTCGCAGCGTCCGCCCTTCACGTTGAAGGAGAAGCGCCCGGGGCCATAACCGCGTGATCGCGACTCCGGTACGCCGGCAAAAAGCTCACGAATCGGTGTGAACAGGCCGGTGTAGGTGGCCGGGTTGGAGCGTGGCGTACGACCGATGGGACTCTGGTCGATGTCGACGACCTTATCCAGATGCTCCAGCCCCTTGATGCTGTCGTGAGCAGCCGCTTCCAGGGTGGTTGCACCGTTGAGCGCCGTGGCACTCAACGGAAAGAGCGTGTTGTTGATCAGTGTCGACTTGCCTGAGCCGGACACGCCGGTCACGCAGGTCAGCAGGCCGATGGGAATATCCAGGTCGACGTTGCGCAGGTTGTTGCCACGGGCGCCCTTGAGCGTCAGCGACAGCTTCTTGTTGCGCGGCGTACGCTTGGCCGGCACCGCGATCTTCACGCGGCCCGACAGGTACTTGCCGGTCAGGGAGTCGGGATGCGCCATCACCTCGGCCGGCGTACCCTCAGCGACGATGTGCCCGCCGTGAACCCCCGCACCAGGGCCGATATCCACCACATAGTCGGCCAGGCGAATCGCGTCTTCATCGTGCTCTACCACGATCACCGTATTGCCGATGTCCCGCAGGTGTTTCAGCGTGCCGAGCAACCGGTCGTTATCACGCTGGTGCAGACCGATCGAGGGTTCGTCGAGGATGTACAGGACACCGACCAGCCCGGCGCCGATCTGGCTGGCCAGGCGGATACGCTGGGCCTCACCACCGGACAAGGTGTCTGCGCTGCGATCCAGCGACAGATAATCGAGGCCGACGTTGACCAGGAACTGCAGGCGTTCGCGAATTTCCTTGAGGATCTTGTCGGCGATCTCGCCACGGCGGCCAGTCAGCTTCATCCCTTCGAAATAGTCGCAGGCATCACCGATTGGCAGGTTGGTCACCGCTGGCAGGGTTTTCTCGCCGACCCATACATGCCGCGCTTCGCGACGCAGACGGGTGCCGCGGCAATCAGGGCAGGACTGGGTGCTGAGGAACTTGGCCAGTTCCTCGCGTACCGAGGCCGACTCGGTTTCACGGTAGCGACGTTCCAGGTTTGGCACGATGCCTTCGAACGGGTGCGAGCGCTTGACGATATCGCCCCGGTCATTCAGGTATTTGAAATCGACGTTTTGCGAACCGCTGCCGTGCAGGATGCTCTTCTGCTGCTCGGCGGGCAGTTCGTTGAACGGCACTTCCAGACTGAACTTGTAGTGGGAGGCCAGCGAGCCAAGCATCTGGAAGTAATAGACGTTGCGCCGGTCCCAACCGCGAATCGCGCCTTCGGCCAGGGTCAACTCACCATTAACCAGGCGCTTGATGTCGAAGAACTGCTTGACCCCCAGGCCGTCACAGGTCGGGCAGGCACCGGCCGGGTTGTTGAAGGAAAACAGCTTGGGCTCGAGTTCACTGATGGCATGCCCGCAAATCGGGCAGGCGAAGCGCGCGGAGAAGATCATCTCTTCACCCGGCTCGTCGTCCATCGGCGCCACCAGGGCGATGCCGTCTGCCAGTTTCAGCGCGGTCTCGAAGGATTCGGCCAGGCGCTGTTGCAGATCGGCGCGGACCTTGAAGCGGTCGACGACGACATCAATGGTGTGTTTTTTCTGTTTATCGAGCTTCGGTGCTTCGTCCAGCTCATACAACTTGCCGTTGATCCGGGCACGGACGAAACCTTGTGCGCGCAGTTCCTCGAAGACTGAAAGGTGCTCACCTTTGCGCTCGCGAATGACCGGGGCCAACAGCATGAGCTTGCGGCCCTCAGGTTCGGCAAGGACCAGGTCGACCATCTGGCTGACGGTCTGCGCTTCCAGGGGAATGTCGTGGTCCGGGCAGCGTGGAATGCCGACGCGCGCATAGAGCAGGCGCAGGTAGTCGTAGATTTCGGTGATGGTGCCCACGGTCGAACGCGGGTTGTGCGAGGTCGACTTCTGTTCGATGGAAATCGCCGGCGACAGGCCTTCGATGGTGTCGACGTCAGGCTTTTCCATCATCGACAGGAACTGCCGGGCATAGGCCGACAGCGACTCGACATAGCGGCGCTGACCTTCGGCGTACAACGTGTCGAAAGCCAGGGACGACTTGCCCGAGCCGGACAGGCCGGTGATGACGATCAGCTTGTCCCGTGGCAGGGTCAGGTCGATGTTCTTCAGGTTGTGGGTTCGAGCCCCACGAATCAGGATCTTGTCCAAGGTGGCCTCGCTCGGCGGGCGTCGAAAACGTAGGAGTATACGGCCAAATACTGGATGGATGCACACTATCGAATATTGCAATGGCTGCCTTACATGAAAGCTCTGTCATCTACACGCGGCAAAGCGTCGCGATATACCCAGCCAATCGATGGGACTGGTAGAATCGCCGCCGGTTCACATGAGGTTTTTCCATGCACGATCCCCACAGCGAGCGCATGAGTGGTAGCGAGACCCGCGCGGCAAGCGGTCTGGCCCTGGTGTTCGCCTTCCGTATGCTCGGCATGTTCATGGTGTTGCCGGTATTGGCGACCTATGGCATGGACCTGGCAGGAGCGACCCCGGCCCTCATCGGGCTGGCGATTGGCGCTTATGGCCTGACCCAGGCGATTTTCCAGATTCCCTTCGGTTTCATTTCCGACCGCATCGGCCGCCGCCCGGTGATTTACCTGGGGCTGATCGTCTTCGCGCTTGGCAGCGTCCTGGCGGCCAACGCCGACTCGATCTGGGGGGTGATCGCCGGTCGCATCCTGCAAGGTGCCGGGGCGATTTCCGCCGCGGTGATGGCTTTGCTATCAGACCTGACCCGCGAACAACACCGGACAAAGGCCATGGCGATGATCGGCATGACGATCGGCTTGTCGTTTGCTGTCGCCATGGTAGTAGGACCGTTGCTGACCCGTGCTTTCGGGCTGTCCGGACTGTTCCTTGCCACAGGTGGCATGGCGCTGGTTGGCATCGTGATCGTGATGTTCATGGTGCCGCGCTCCACGGGCCCGTTGCAGCACCGTGAATCCGGTGTCGCGCGCCAGGCGCTGATACCGACGCTCAAGCACCCGGACCTGCTGCGCCTGGATCTTGGTATCTTCGTGTTGCACGCAATGCTGATGTCGAGTTTCGTCGCCTTGCCCCTGGCGCTCGTCGAAAAAGCCGGGCTGCCAAAGGAGCAGCATTGGTGGGTGTACCTGACCGCGCTGCTGATTTCCTTCTTCGCCATGATCCCGTTCATCATCTACGGCGAGAAGAGACGCAAAATGAAACGTGTTTTACTCGGCGCCGTCGTGACGCTGATGCTCACTGAGCTATTCTTCTGGCAGTTCGGCGACAGCTTGCGGGCTCTGGTGATTGGTACCGTGGTGTTTTTCACCGCCTTCAATCTGCTGGAAGCTTCGTTGCCGTCGCTGATCAGCAAGGTTTCACCGGCGGGCGGCAAGGGCACTGCGATGGGGGTCTACTCCACCAGTCAGTTCCTTGGCTCGGCACTGGGCGGCATACTCGGCGGCTGGTTGTTCCAGCATGGCGGTCTGTCGGTTGTGTTCCTTGGATGCGCTGGTCTGGCTGCCCTCTGGCTGGCCTTTGCTGTTACCATGCGTGAACCTCCCTACGTGACAAGCCTGCGCTTGCCATTGTCGCCCGAGGCGATCCGCGAAGCGGGGCTGGTTGAGCGCCTGAAGGCTGTCGTAGGGGTAACAGATGCAGTGATAGTCGCAGACGAAGCGGCGATTTACATCAAATTGGACACCGAACTATTGGATCGCACCACCCTTGAAAGCCTGGTGAACAACCCGGCCGGGGCAGCGTGCGTAGCCTAGGAGAACGTAATGGCCCGTGGGGTTAACAAAGTCATATTGGTCGGCACTTGCGGCCAGGATCCTGAAGTTCGTTACCTGCCGAATGGCAACGCCGTGACCAACCTGAGTCTGGCAACCAGCGAACAGTGGACCGATAAGCAAACCGGTCAGAAAGTCGAAAAAACCGAATGGCACCGCGTGTCGATGTTTGGCAAGGTCGCGGAAATTGCCGGCGAATACCTGCGTAAAGGCTCGCAGGTCTACATCGAAGGCAAGCTGCAGACCCGCGAGTGGGAAAAAGACGGTATCAAGCGTTACACCACTGAAATCGTGGTCGACATGCAAGGCACCATGCAACTGCTGGGCGGTCGCCCTCAACAGGGTGACCAACAAGGCCAGGGCGGCGGTAACTACCAGCAATCCGCTCCGCGCCAGCAGGCTCCGCGTCCACAGCAGTCGGCACCGCAACAGTCGCGTCCGGCTCCTCAGCAGGCCGCGCCGCAGCCAGCTCCGGACTTCGACAGCTTTGATGACGATATTCCGTTCTAAGCAATAGCTTAGATCGAATCAAAGCCCGGCACTCCCTTCAGGATGCCGGGCTTTTTGTTACCCGCAGTTTTCGATTCCTCTGTAGGAGCTGCCGCAGGCTGCGATCTTGTTTTAAAAGATCAAAAGATCGCAGCCTGCGGCAGCGCCTACAGAAAGCCGCATTGCGCGGCAAGGCGGTTTTTTTTGGTTAACGGTTGGCGGCGAGGAATTCGTCGGTGGACACCACCTTGGCGTAGGCAAAACCCAATGCCGACATGAACGCGGCATGCACGTGGGCTGCTGGAACGGTCAGTCCGTTGAACTCCAGGTCACGGGAGGCACAGGCATCGTGGATCACCGTGACGCTGTAGCCGAGGTCGTTGGCGGCGCGGGTGATGCCGTCGATACACATGTGGCTCATGCTGCCGACCACCACCAGCTCCTTGATGCCTTGCTCGTCGAGAATGCTCTGCAGTTCGGTGTCACGGAACGAGTTGACGAAGTGCTTGAGCACCACCGGCTCATTGCCCTGGTTGAGGACTTTCGGGTGCAGTTTCGCACCATCGGAGCCCGGGGTGAAAAACGGTGCTTGTGCGGAGGTGAATTCGTGGCGGATGTGCACCACCGAATCACCGGCCTCACGAAAGGCCTTGAGCAGACGAACAGCGTTGTCTGCGGCGGCATCGGCGCCGACCAACGGCCACTTGCCCTGGGGGAAGTAGTCTTTTTGGATATCGACTACGATGAGTGCTTGCTTGGCCATGACGGTTTCCTCGAAGTGCGGTTTGGGTGTGGAATGAAGTATTGACCCTGACAGACCGTCCGGGGATTGGCCGCACCGACAATAGAAGGGGGAAAACTGACAATGGATGCACAAAGGGCAATCGCCGAGCTGGGCGTGTTGATCTATCCCGGCGCGCAGATGGCGGCGGTGCATGGGTTGACGGACCTGTTCGGGGTGGCCAACCGTATCGCTGCAGAGCATCAGGCGGCGCGCTTGCCTTTGTTGCGGATCAGCCATTGGCAGGTCGATGGCGAACAGGCGCCCGTTCGTGTCTATGACAGCCATCCCGCTGCGGACAGCGCATTGGTAGCGGTGTTGATTCCGCCGTCGATTGCCGGCTTCACCGAAGCCCAGGCGCCGCAAGCGCTGCTGCGTTGGCTTCGCCAGCAGCACGCCAATGGCGCGACCCTGGGGGGTGTCTGCGTGGGCTCGCTGCTATTGGCTGAAAGCGGACTGCTGGACGGTCGCAGCGCCACCACTCATTGGACTTCCGCGAAAACCTTCGCCGAGCGCTACCCGGCGATCAAGCTCAAGGCTGATACGCCCATCGTCGATGACGGCGACCTGATTACCACGGCCGGCCTGATGGCGTGGTCCGAATTGGGTCTGCGCCTGGTCAATCGTCTGTTGGGCCCCAGCATTGCCACCGGCACTGCGCGTTTTCTGGTGGTGGAACACAGCGACAGCGCCAGTGAGTGCGGCAGCAATTTCGCCCCGATTCTCAATCATGGCGATGCCGCGATCCTCAGGGTTCAACACTGGCTGCAAAGCACGGGTGCCACCGATGTCTCGCTGACGGCGATGGCTGAACGGGCAGGGCTGGAAGAACGGACGTTCCTGCGCCGATTTCGCGCGGCAACCGGCCTCAAGCCCACGGAGTATTGCCAGCACCTGCGAGTCGGCAAAGCCCGGGAAATGCTTGAATTCACCAATGGCACCATCGATCACATCGCCTGGACCGTGGGCTATCAGGATCCGGGGGCGTTTCGTTCGACATTCAAGAAGATTACCGGGCTGGCCCCCAGTGATTACCGGGCGCGGTTTGGGGCGATGCCGAGTGCGGGCCCCCGATAGACGCTTAGACGCTTCACCGCAAATCCCCTGTGGGAGCGCTTGAGTCGTGCAAAATGCCGGAATGTTGAAGGGTGTCGTGCAGAATAAAGCAGGCGCGGTGCCACTATTCTTTGTGCAACAGGTTGATTTGAGAGGCGTTTTTCTCAAGAGATGCTTGGCCTGAACCCTGCACCTCCATCAGCTACATTCATTTAGCGACAATTGAAGGGGGACGCATGACCCCAGCCAACCGCAAAAAACTGGTAGTCGCCCATTCGGTGCGCCCCGATGCGCCGCAGCACGAAGTCGAAACCAATCGCGCCCTGGCCCGTTGGCTGGCGCAAATCCTCGGGCTCAAATACGGCGGCAGCTACGACCCGCAGGTGCATGGCGGGCGGGACATCTATGTATTGCCGACCCAGACCCTGGTGGGCGCCGCTGCCGCCCGGCAGTTGGGCGTCAAGGGACCAGAGGACTTATGGGGCGGATACGTCGAGCACGATTTCATCTGCACCAAGGCCATCAGCCATGGTTTGTTGAACAGGCATGCCCATGCACCGCAAGGCTGGGCGCCGATGTTTTCCGAGCGGGTGCGCACGGTAGTGCTCGACGGTCTCAGTGTTTTCTCCTTCGACGATGCACGGCCGGCGGCGGAGCATCTGCTCTACAGCGGTCCGATCCGTATGAAGCCGATTCATGCCTGTGCGGGGCGCGGCCAGGAAGTCATCACTAGTCTCGACCAGTTCGACGAAATCCTCGCCCGTCCTGAAGCCAAGGCGCTGTTCAGTGAAGGTGTGGTACTGGAGCAGGACCTGGACCAGGTGATTACCCACAGCGTCGGGCAGAGTTTCATCGGCGCCAGGTTGCTCAGTTATTGCGGTGATCAATACTTGACCAAAGACGCTCGCGGCGAAGAGGTCTATGGTGGTTCAAACCTGCTGGTGGTGCAGGGTGGCTACGATGATCTGCTGGCGCTGGACTTGCCTGACGATGTGCGATTGGCGATCAGGCAGGCCAAGGTCTTCGACGCGGCCGCCGATGAAGCCTATCCCGGTTTCTACGCCTCGCGGCGTAATTACGACATCGCCCAGGGAATTGCCAGCGACGGCCAGCGACGCAGCGGCGTGCTCGAGCAATCCTGGCGCATGGGCGGGGCCAGCAGCGCGGAAGTGGCAGCGTTGCAGAGCTTCGTCAATGATCCTGGGATGCGCGCGATTCGTGTGTCTTCGGTGGAAACCTACATCGATCAGCCACTGCCGGCGGACGCCATCGAGGTTTACCGAGGGCCAGCGGAAAAAAGTGATTTTCTTCTCAAGTACGTAACGGTCAAATCCTATGACGGCTAGAAGCGAAAGCATTCAAATCGACATCGACGACGAACAGATGAGCGGGACGTTCCTGAGCCCCAAATCAAAAGTCCCTGGCGTGCTGTTCGTGCACGGTTGGGGGGGTAGCCAGGAGCGAGACCTGGAGCGGGCGAAAGGCATTGCCGGTCTGGGTTGCGTGTGTTTGACCTTCGACCTGCGCGGGCATACCGGCGGCACGGGTATTCCGTTGACCCGCGTGACCCGTGAAGACAATCTGCGTGACTTGCTGGCGGCCTACGACCGCTTGCTGGCGCATCCGGCGCTGGATACCTCGGCGATTGCCGTGGTCGGCACCAGTTACGGCGGATACCTGGCCTCGATCCTCACCTCGCTACGGCCTGTGCGCTGGCTGGCGCTGCGAGTGCCGGCGCTGTACCGCGATGATCAATGGCACACGCCCAAGCGCGATTTGGACAAGCTCGATCTGCGCGATTACCGCAGCACGCTGGTGCGCGCCGACAGCAATCGGGCACTGCATGCCTGTTCGCAATTCACCGGTGACGTGTTGTTGGTGCAGTCCGAAACCGATGATTACGTACCTCACGCGACCATCATGAGTTATCGCGCGGCGTGCCAGCAGACCCACTCGCTGACCCACCGCATCATCGACGGCGCCGATCATGCGCTGAGCGATCCGGTTTCCCAGCAGGCCTACACCTCGATCCTGGTGGACTGGATTACGGAAATGGTGGTGGGTGAGCGGTTGAGCATTATTCAGTCGAAATGAATGGTAGTGTCGCTCATGACGCCTTCGCGAGCAGGCTCGCTCGCACAGGGGAATGCATTTCAAATGTGGAAGCGAGCCTGCTCGCGAAGGCGTCCACCCATTATTTGGGTTCTTTCGATATTCGCAACGACTTGGCCTTGGCCTCCACCACCAGGTACATCACCAGCGTGATCAACAACGGTAACAGGAAATAAATCGCCCGATACGCCAACAAGCCCGCCACCAGGCTGCCTCGGGATACCTCGTGTTGCAGCAGTGCCACGAACACCGCTTCCAGCACACCGAGCCCTGCAGGTATGTGGGTGATGACCCCGGCGATGGCGCTGATCAGCAACACGCCAAGCACCAGCGGATAGTCCAGTTTGCTCGGTAGCAGCGTGAAAATGACCGCGGCCATCAACGACCAGTTCAGCGCCCCCAGGGCCAGTTGAAGGACCGCCATGCGCAGTGATGGCAAGTTGATTTCGACCCCGCGGATCGCCCACTCGCGGCGTTTGGAAAACTGGCAGGCCGCGAGATATCCCGCGCTCGCCAGCAAGAGTAAAACGCCCACGCCTTGCAGCGCGCCGCTACTGAGTTTCCAGCCTGGCGGCATGCGCACCAGCCCACTGCTGAACACCGCGCCGGCAATCACCATGTAGCCGAACCAGTTGGTCGCCAGGCTCAGGCCGAGGATTTTCGCAATGTTGGCCTTGCTCACCCCAAGTCGTGAATACAGCCGATAACGCATGGCGATGCCACCCACCCAGGCGCTCAGGTTGAGGTTGAAGGCGTAGCTGATGATCCCCACCGGCAGGATCTGTTTCCACGTCAGGTCCTGGCGGATGTAGGTTCGGCCGATCAGGTCGAAGCAGGCGTAGACCAGGAAACTCATCAGTGTCAGCCCTGACGCGATGATCAAGGTGCGTACCTTGAAATCGGCCAGGGTGTCGAGCACCTCGTTCCATTCGATGCGCTGGGCAAACATCGTCAAGAGGACGATCAACGCCAGGAAAAACAGCATTGTCAGTGGTCTTTTCCAACGACTCCAGCGCGATTTCGCCGGGTGCTCGGCGTGGGACGCCGCGTGCGCTTCAGTGCGGCTCATGTTGATCGCTCCCGGTCGGTGGGGGTGAACGGTTTCAAGCGTGGTTTGTGCGCTGGCAGCCAACCGGCCCATGCCGGGAAATGGCGTAGGAAGTGGAACACCAGAAAGCCCACGGTCATGTGCCAGATGCGCCCGCGTGGGGCCTTGTCCACCGACATGGCCTTGCAATGGTTATCGCTGAGTTCTTCAAGCCGATCGAACAGGTCGCGGTTGAACGCGCGGTCACGGATCAACACGTTGGCCTCCAGGTTCATCGACAGGCTCAGCGGGTCAAGATTGCTGGAGCCAACGGTGCTCCAGTCTTCGTCCACCAGCGCGACTTTGCCGTGCAGTGGCCGGTCGCAGTATTCGAAGATTTTCACCCCGGACTTGAGCAGGTAATCGTAAGTCATGCGCGCCGCCAGTTTGGCCACCAGCATGTCCGGCTGGCCCTGCAGGATCAGGCGCACTTCTACGCCGCGGCGCGCGGCGTTGCGGATTTCGCGCAGCAACCTGTAGCCCGGGAAAAAGTAGGCGTTGGCAATGACCACGCGCCGCTGCGCCGTGCGCAGCGCCAGGCGGTAGACCTCTTCGATGTCGGTCGCGTGCTCGGCGTTATCGCGGTACACCAGTCGTACCTGACCGTCGTGATCGGTGACGGCCAATTCCGAACGCCGTTGTCGACGCCGTTGCCACCAGTATTTGGCGCGGGCCGGGCGACCGCATTGCAGCAGGGCAAAGTGGTGAATGTCGGCCACCGCCGGGCCTTGCACTTCAACCGAATAATCCTGCTTGGCTTCGGGGCCGAAATCGGCCAAATGATCGGCGGAGAAGTTGATCCCGCCAATGAACGCAATCGTCCCGTCCACCACCACGATCTTGCGGTGCAGGCGTCGGAACCAGTTGGTGCGGATGCCCAGGCGCTTGGGTGCCGGGTCGAACATCTGTAAATGCACGCCGGCACCGCTCAGGGCGGAAAGATAATCGGCTGTCAGTTCTCCGCAGCCAAACCCGTCGAAGCTGGCAGTCACGCGGACACCCCGTTGTGCCGCCTCGATCAGCACCTCCTTCAATTCTTCACCGACTTTGTCCTCGAACACAATGAAGGTTTCCAGGAGGATTTCGGTGGTGGCCTGGCGCATCGCCTCGAACACTCTGGGGAAATAGGCTTCGCCGTTTTCCAGCAGTTGGACCCGATTGTTGCCTTGCCAACCGTACTCGACGTCGACGGCCGCCGGCTCGCTGATGGGCGGCGCGGCAATGGTTCTTTCCAGCGTGTTTTTTTCCATCGACGGGATGCTCATAGCTCGATCTCCACCGACAACGGTGCGTGATCCGATAGGTGTGACCAGGGACGGTTCGCCAATACCTGCGGATAGCTGGCCTTGAGGTTACGTACGTAGATACGGTCCAGGCGCAAGGTCGGCAATCGCGCGGGAAAACTGCGCGCCGGCTTGCCGTGGTGCTCGGCGAACACTTCGCGCAGACCACAAGGCTGGAGCAGGGCATCGGCGCGTTGGCGCCAGTCGTTGAAATCACCGGCGACAATCACCGGGGCGTCGCCTGGCAACGACTCAAGGCGGTGGCGTAGCAACCTGAGTTGTTCATTGCGATGGGTTTCGCGCAAGCCAAGATGGACGCAAATGGCATGCACCTCCGGGCCCTCTCCCGGCAGGCGCAATACGCAATGCAAAATGCCGCGGTTCTCGTGTCCGCTGATGGACACGTCGAGGTTGTCGTGCCGAACGATCTGGAATTTCGACAGCAAGGCGTTGCCGTGATCACCTGCCGGATAGACCGCATTGCGGCCGTAGGCAAACTGCGGCCAGAGGGTGTCCGCGAGGAATTCATACTGGGGCATCGCTGGCCAGTTGTCGTAGCGCTTGGGGTGATGCTCGTGGGTGCCGTGTACCTCCTGCAGAAACACCACGTCGGCGCAGACACTGCGCACCGCCTCGCGCAGTTCAGGCAGGATGAATCGCCGGTTCAGCGCCGTGAAGCCCTTGTGGGTGTTGACCGTCAGTACGGTGAAACGATGCACCATGGTATCGATGGTCGCCTGCTCGTCGGTGGTGCCAACCGGGTCGGAAACACTCATGGCAGCACCCCTTCTGCAGCGGGCTCACCGGGGGCGGTGAGCAACTCTTTGTCGAGGTCGAAGCGTGCCAGCAAACGGCGCGCATCGAAGGGCGCGCGGACCTTGATGTCGTTATCGAAATAGCAGAAAACTTCTCGAGACTTTCGCACCCTGGGTTTGAGGCGAGGTGCGATCAGGTGGGGATCAGCCGGTTGCCGACCATGATGCCAGGCATCGATCCGGTCACCCCAACGCTTCAGTGCCTGAGGGGTGTAGCCACTGGCGTAGAGCTCTTCGGCACCGTGCAGACGCAGGTACACGAAGTCGCTGGTGAGGTCTTCGCGATAGGGCCATTTACCGGCGGTGTCGGCAATCACCAGGGCCGTGTTGTAGCGTTTGAGCAGGCGGACAAATGCCGGATCGATGAAGCTGTCGTTGCGGATTTCCACGGCATGGCGCAAGGGCTTTTTCTTGCTTGTCTTAAGGCTGGCGTGGCCATTCACATGGGCGTCGTGCTGGCGGGCAAGGGCAGCGGCCTGCTCCGTGTCGTGGGGCAATTGCTCGAGGAAGCTCTCGAACAGTTCGGCGTCGAATTTGAAGTTGGGCGGGAACTGCCAGAGAATCGGGCCGAGTTTTTCCCTGAGTTCCAGGACGCCGGAGGCGAAAAAATTCGCCAGGGGTTTATGGATGTCACGCAAACGCTTGATATGGGTGATGAAGCGCGGCGCCTTGACGCTGAACACAAAGTGCTCCGGGGTTTCGTCATACCACTGGGCATAGCGTTCGGGCCGCTGCAGGGCGTAGAACGACCCATTGATTTCGATGCTGTTGACTGCCCTTGAGGCGAATTGCAATTCGCGCCTCTGGGCCAGTCCCTTCGGGTAGAAATCCCCCCGCCAGGGCGTGTAGCGCCAACCTGAAATGCCAATGTGAATCGCCGCCATGTCGCCTCCCGTCTGACTGCCCCCTGATCTTTTGATGACTGCCAGAGGCTGACGAAAGTTTCGGTGGGACTACGGACGGTATGCATTTCATACATCACCGCAATACCCGTAGGGGCCGGTTTGGTGGCGATCGCGTTGGCGGCTTTTTCCTCGGGCACTAGACTGGTGGCGACAGTCGAGCCAATCGAGAAAAACACCCCGTGCGCCAGGCCGGTGACGATCCGCGACAGGATCAGCGCGTAGCCCGGCGCTTGGCATTTGCCGGCCGACACCGAACTAGTCCGGCATTTCTCGATCAGTTCCTTACAGTCCTATCCAAAGGAGCGGATGCCTTGATCAGGCTCAAGACGGCGATATTAATGGGGGCGCTATTGTTCTTCGGCAGCGAGGAACTGGAAGCGGCGGCGATACCGGGTGTGCCGGCAGCGGCCACCGCCGCCACACCGCCGGCACATCCCGAACCCTTGGTTCAGGGCGGGTTGCTGGGCGCCATCAGTTCAAGCATCGATGGCATCCAGGACAAGCTCAATTTCAACAAGGACCTGCTCGACGCCTGGCGTCTGCGTGCGGATCGTGCGGCCGATGAGGTGGATCAATTGGTCAATCGTCCATCGGCCCGCTCGAGCTGGAGCGTGGCGGGCGATTTCCTGCTGCTGACGGCGGTGTGGGCAGGTGTCTTCGGCTTGCTGTGGATGTTCGGCAAGTTATTGACCGAACGCCTGTGCCGTCATCGCTTGCTGCTCAGTCGAGAGCGTGGGCAGGCATTGCTTGGGTATGTCTTGCCCTACAGTCTCCCTGCGGTGATCAGCCTGCCGTTGACGATCTATGCCAGCCAGTTCATGGCTTTGTCAGCGGGTCGGGCGCTGGCGTTGTGTTTTGCCTATGCCACCAGCAGTGGCGTGTTCGCGGCGTCGTTGGTGATGTCCCTGGTGGTACTGTTCAATGTCGGGCACAAGCGCCGGGCAGTGCAGATCATTCGCCAGGACAGCCCGCGGCCGCTGTTCGCGATCGGCTTCCTGGTCGCCCTCAGCGACGCCTTGACCAGTCCGCAGATCGCCCATCAACTGGGTAACAACCTCACCAGCAGCATCGCCGTATTGACCGGGCTCGCCGCCTCGATTGCCTTTGGTTTGCTGGTGATCCGCATGCGCCGTCCGGTCGCCCATGTCATCCGCATCCTGCCGCTGGCCCAGCGGCGGGCGCAGCCGGCCTTGCGCGAAACCCTACGGATTTTTTCCGGGCTCTGGTATTGGCCGATCCTGTTGATGGTGCTGGTGTCTGTCATCAACTTGATCGGCATTGGCGATGACAACCAGCAAGTGTTGCGCAGCGCGCTGTTCACCACGGTGCTGCTGATCGCGACGGTGTTTCTCAGTACTACGTTGCATCACTTGTTCAAGTCCCGCAGCGAATCCGATGTGCGCCGCAGTGGCGCCTACAAAGAGCGCTTCCTGAGCCTCTCCCATGCGTTGTTGCGTATCGCCATGGCCATCGTGTTCATCGATATCCTCGGACGAATCTGGGGCGTGTCACTGTTCGATTTTGCGGTCAGCAATGCGGTGGGGCGGGCGATCAGTGACGCGTTGAGCCATATCGGCTTGATCTTCCTGGTGACGTGGATGGTCTGGGTCGTGCTGGACACGGCGATCCAGGAAGCCTTGAAACCACCGCTCAACAAGCGCGGGGCACGCCAGCCAAGTACGCGGGTAAAGACGATCCTGCCGTTGCTGCGCAATGCGATCAAAATCATTTTGGTGGTGATCTGCGCCATCACCACCATGGCCAATCTGGGAATCAATGTTGCGCCGTTCCTGGCCGGTGCCGGGGTCATTGGCCTGGCCATCGGTTTCGGCTCCCAGCAACTTGTGCAGGATGTGATCACCGGTTTGTTCATCATCATTGAAGACACCCTGTCGATCGGCGACTGGGTGGTGCTCGATTCCGGGCATGCCGGCACGGTCGAAGGCCTGACTATCCGCACCCTGCGCCTGCGCGACGGCAAAGGGTTCGTGCACTCGGTGCCCTTTGGCCAGATCAAGGCCGTGACCAACCAATCGCGGCAATTTGCCTACGCGTTCTTCTCCGTGCAGTTCACCTATGACACCGATGTCGACAAGGCCATCGAACTGATTCGCGAAGCCGGGCATTCGATCAGCGACGACCCGTTCCTCAGGTACAACCTGCAAGGGCCGCTGGATGTGTTCGGCGTCGACAAGATGGACCTCAATGGCGTGGTCTTGACGGCACAATTTCGCACCGTGTCGGGAGGGCAGTATGCGGTAAGCCGGGCATTCAACCAGCGTTTGAAAAAGCTTGTGGATAACAGTCCCGAGGTGCATTTTGCGCAGACTTATCCACAGCAGGTCTTGATGCCGAGGAAGGCGGCGGAACCTGTGAATGATGGGGTGGCCGAGCCTGGGCATTCGGCGGTGTTGATGCCGGATCAGCTTCGGCCCCAATAAATTTGTTGGCAGTGATGGCCTCTTCGCGAGCAGGCTCGCTCCCACAATGGATTTATGTACACCGGTCCAATGTGGGAGCGGGCCTGCCCGCGAAGGGGCCGGATGAGACAACATCAATGCCGGATCAGCTTGCTCTGCACTTCAGCCATAGCCCGTTGATCCAGCTCCCGCCAAAAACACGGCTTGCCAGCTATTTGCGCAGCCACCGGCAGACCATCGCGATACACCAGTCGATTACTCGCCAGCGCCGGCACTTTCGCACCGGGCAACAGGGTGCCGGCGAGGTTCAGCGGATCGACCCCGCAGACCGCGATCAGGCTGCCATCCTGGGGCCGACGCCGGACTTCGCGCAGCAATGGAATCGCTTCTGGCAGCGCGAACTGTTCCCCCGCCAAGCCACTGACAAAGCGCCCGCCACGAATCTCACCGCGCGCTTCGAGCCGATGGAAGGTGCGCAGCAATTCCCGCCAGCTCGGCAGCCAATCGGCCTCACGTTCGAGCAATCGCCAGAACACCACGCCGTAGCGGCGCAACAAGGTCATGGCGATGTGTTCCAGGGTGTCAGCGGGTGTTGGCATCGGCCGCGGGTTATCCACAACCGGCGCGGCCACCGGGCGTCGCAACAGTGCCCAGCGCCCGGCATCGTCCATGCCGCCGACGAAGGCCCCGCGCCCGCGTCGGCTGCTGCGTTGCTGGCGCTTGCTGGCCGGCGTGATCAGCGCCCGCAGGCCGGCAAAGCTGTCGGCGTTCACCAGCCCGGCGCCCACCAGTTCCTGCAGGGCGATTTCCAGTTCCGTGCGCAACAGGTGGGCTTCGTGAATCAGCTCATCGAAAAACAGCGCGCCGTGCTGGCTGAGGGCGGCGTGAACCTTCTGTGTCTTGGGCGACAATTCGCTGACCGGCGTCTGCTCGGTCAAGTCGCTCCAGAGACCGACCCGCTGACGCGGCAACAACACGATCGGCGTGCTGCGCAGCGCGGTGCCGGTGCTGCGGTTGCGTGCGGTCAACCGGGTCCAGACCAGCTTGCCGCTACGGCAGGCATCATCGAGCCAGGTGGGCGAATAGTCCTTGAGCCTCGCGGGCAGCAGGTCGCTGTCCCAGGCCGAAGCTGCAGCGGGGTAGCCTTCGAACTGAGCACTGATGGCCGATAACATCGAGCTGCCCTGGCCTCGGGTGGCGTTGGACAGGTGCTGCCAGTCGAACAGAAATCGCATGAAATCCTGCAAGGCCACGGGCTCGATTTCCCGGCGCAGGCGCTTGACCGTATAGCGGTGAATCCGTGCCAGCAGGTGTCGCTCGCACCACTCATCTTCAGTGCTGCCCGGAGTGAACCGGCCGCGCAGCACATAGCCTTCGTGTTCGAGTAGCGCCAGCGCCCGGGTGACGTGTGTCGCTGGCAATTGGAGCGGTTCGGCGATCGCCTGCAGCGGCAATGGACCAAACGCGCTGAGCCGTGCGCGAATCACTTCAAGCACCGCGTCGTTCACTTCCCAGTGTTCATCGAACCCCGGCAACGCCTCCAGCGCCGGCATCAAGGCAGCCTGTGGATAAATGGCCCGCAGGCAGGTCAGTCGTTCCCGCGCCAGCCAAAGTGAATGGCTGATGCGGCAGGCGCGGCCGCTGTCGGCCAAGGTATTGAGCCAATCGAGCCACGGGGCGTTGGCGCTGGCCTCGGCTTCGGTGATGCACGCCAGGCTCATCAACGCCTCGTGCATTTCATCCACACCGCCTGGTGTCGGCCAGGCTTCTTCGCGCACGGCGGCAATCGCCTCGAGGTCCAATGCACCGAGGTCATCGGTGGATTCTGGCTCGCTCCAGCGTCGATTGATAACGGCTTGTGTGCGGCGCTCTTCCAGTGGCGCGTCGTCAAGAAAGGTGTATGGCCGGGCGCTGAGGATTTCCGCCGCCAGCGGCGAGGGCGCCGGCAGGTCTCGGCTGATCAGGCTGACCTCACCGCGCTCCATGCGCCGCAACAGCGCCAGCCAGCCTTCACTGTCCATGGCGTCGTGCAGGCAATCATCGAGGGTTTGTTCCACCAGCGGATGGTCGGGGACTTCCCGTTCGCCGACCAGGTTTTCCACGCAGGCAATCTGATCGGGAAACACATTGGCGATCAGGTCTTCACTTTTCATGCGCTGGATCTGCGGCGCGACCTTGCGCCCGCCGGTATAGCGCGGCAACGCCAGTGCCACACCGGCATTCCAGCGCCAGCGCACACCGAACAACGGCGCGTCGAGCACGGCCTGGATCAGAATGTGTTGCGCACTATTGCTGTGCAGATAGCGCCAGACCTCATCGAGTTCAAAGCTGTGGCTGGTGGACAACGACAAGACGATGGCGTCCTCGCTGGCGGCCGCCTGCAATTCGAAATTGAAGGTGCGGCAAAAACGCTTGCGTAGGGCCAAGCCCCACGCGCGATTGATGCGGCTGCCGAACGGGCTGTGGATGATCAGTTGCGTACCGCCCGACTCATCGAAAAACCGCTCCATCAGCAGCGTGTCTTGAGAGGGCAGGGCGCCGAGGGACTGGCGCGCACGGGCGAGGTATTCGACCAGTTGTTCGGCGCTGGCCAGGTTCAGGCCGAGGTTGTCGGTCAACCAATCGAGGCTTGGCTGCAAATTGCCTGGCGTGGCGCCCAAGAGCTCATCGAGTCGGGCCTGCAGGCGCGCTACGGCAAACGACAGTTCAGCACTGCGCCCCGGGGCTTCGCCAAGCCAGAACGGAATCGTCGGCGGCTGGCCCTGAGCGTCTTCGACCCGGACCTTGCCGGTTTCGACCCGCAGGATCCGGTACGAGGTATTGCCCAACTGGAACACATCGCCAGCGATGCTCTCCACGGCGAAATCTTCGTTGACGCTGCCGATATTCAGCGCTTGCGGCTCCAGCAATACGGCGTAGTCGGCGTTGTCCGGAATCGTCCCGCCGCTGGTCACGGCCGTCAGCTTGGCGCCGCGACGACCGCGCAGGGTACGGTTCACGGCGTCGCGGTGCAGATAGGCGCTGCGAATACCCTGCCGCCCGTTGTAACCCTCGGCAAGCATCCGCAGCAGCGCCTGATAATGTTTTTCGTCGAGCGCGGCATAGGGCGAGGCCTGCCGGAACAACGCCAGCAAGGCGTCCTCTGGCCATTCCTGGCAACTGACTTCGGCGATGATCTGTTGCGCCAGGACATCCAGCGGTGCCTCGGGGATCAGCAGGGTGTCGAGCTCGCCCCGGCGCACGCAGTCGAGCAGCGCGACGCATTCAATCAGGTCGTCGCGGGTGGTCGCGAACAAACGGCCCTTGGGCGTGCCGCCGACCTGATGTCCGGAGCGTCCAACCCTTTGCAAAAAGCCGGCAATCGAACGCGGCGAGGCGATCTGGCACACCAGGTCGACGTCGCCAATGTCGATGCCCAATTCCAGCGACGCGGTGGCGATCAACACTTGCAGCTCGCCGCGCTTGAGCCGCTGTTCGGCGTCCAGGCGAAACTCCTTGGCCAGGCTACCGTGGTGGGCGGCTACGGCGTCCTTGCCCAGGCGTTCGCTCAGGTGCCGGCTCAGGCGCTCGGCCAGGCGCCGGGTGTTGACGAACACCAGCGTAGTGCGGTGCTCGCGGGCCAGGGCGGCCAGACGGTCATAGACCAGTTCCCAGACATCGTTCGCCATCACCGCCGACAGCGGCACGGGTGGAACCTCGATGCCCAGATCTCGTGGGCGTGCATGGCCGATGTCGATGATTTCGCAGTCTCGATCGCGGCCGACCAGGAAGCGCGATACCGCTTCTATGGGTTTTTGCGTGGCCGACAGGCCGATACGCACCAGCGGTTCGGCGCACAACGCCTGCAAGCGTTCCAGGCTCAGGGCCAGGTGGCTGCCGCGCTTGCTGGCGGCGATGGCGTGGATTTCGTCGACGATCACCGTGCGTGCGGTGCCGAGCATTTTTCGGCCTGAGTCGGAGCCGAGCAGCACGTACAGCGATTCCGGGGTGGTGACCAGAATGTGCGGCGCGGTCTTGCGCATCGCCGCGCGGTCTTTTTGCGGTGTATCGCCGGTGCGCACGGCGGTGCTGATGCGCAACTCGGGCAGGCCCATCACCCTCAACTGTTCGCTGATGCCGGCCAACGGGTTTTGCAGGTTGATCTGGATGTCGTTGGACAGCGCCTTGAGCGGCGAAACGTAGACCACCAGGGTTTCGTCAGGCAAGCCTTCGAAGGTTTCCAGGCCACGGTGGACCAGGTCGTCGATGACGGCGAGGAAGGCGGTGAGGGTCTTGCCGGAACCCGTGGGGGCGGCAATCAGGGTCGAGCGGCGCTGGCGGATCAGCGGCCACGCCTGGGCCTGGGCGGCGGTGACCGTCGCGAAAGTCTTGCTGAACCAGGCGCTGACGGCGGGGTGGAAGCCGGCCAGGGCACTGTCTGCGGAAATGGGCAGGTTCATGGTCTGATTTATGCGGGTGACTCAGTGAAGATGCAAGTACCGCTCAAGACCTTTGCTGGCCTTTACGGCCCCTTCGCGAGCAGGCTCGCTCCCACATTGGGCCGGTGTACACAATTTCATTGTGGGAGCGAGCCTGCTCGCGAAGAGGCCAGTAGCTGCACTACAAATCTCGGACATCTACACTTTACGGATGACGGTTGCGCACTAAACCCGCAAAATGCAACGATTCCGGCAACTATCGACGACATTGCCCGCGGGCGCCGTCGATTAAGCCATCGTTCCAATCAGACTGGGCCTGCTGACTCTATGCGAATGCGCCTTATGTTACTGGGCGGCGGAAATGCCCTTGGGCAGGCGCTGATTCGCCTCGGTGCGGAGGAAGACATCGGTTTCCTCGCCCCCCGCCCACCTCAAGACGGCTGGGATGCCGCGAGCCTGACGCAACTGCTCGACGACACCCGTCCGGACGCGTTGATCAACCTCGCCTACTACTTTGACTGGTTCCAGGCGGAGACGGTCAGCGAACAGCGCCTGGCCGGGCAGGAGCGGGCGATCGAGCGCCTGGCCGAACTGTGCCAGCATCACAACATCGTCTTGCTGCAACCCTCGAGTTATCGCGTGTTCGACGGCTCCCGGGCGACAGCCTACAGCGAAAAAGACGAGCCGCAGCCGCTGGGCCTGCGTGGCCAGGCATTGTGGCGAATCGAACAAAGCGTACGCGCCACCTGCCCGCAACACGTGCTGTTGCGTTTCGGTTGGCTGCTCGATGACAGTCCCGACGGCACCCTCGGGCGCTTCCTCAGCCGCGCCGAGCAGTCACAGGAGTTGTTGATGGCCGACGATCGCCGTGGCAATCCGACACCGGTGGACGACGCGGCCCGCGTGATCATTTCGGTGCTCAAGCAACTGGACTGTGGCGCGCCGCTGTGGGGCACCTACCACTACGCCGGGCATGAGGCGACCACGCCACTAGCCTTGGGGCAGGCGATTCTCACCGAAGCACGCGCCCTGCATCCGCTGGCTGTCGAAGCCCCGACCGCCCAGGCTCACGCCGCGCGACCGGACGCCGCCGAAGAACCGCAGCACGCGGTACTGGCCTGCAAGAAAATTCTGCACACCTTCGGAATCAAGCCACGCGCCTGGCGTGCGGCCCTTCCGGGTCTTTTGGACAGGTTCTATCGTCATGGCTGATTGCCCCGTTTTGATTACCGGGGGCGCCGGTTTCATCGGCTCCCACCTCACCGATGCCTTGCTCGCCAAGGGCTATTCGGTTCGGATTCTCGATAATCTGTCTTCCGGTAAACGCAGCAACCTGCCGCTGGATAATCCCAAGGTCGAGCTGATTGTCGGCGACGTGGCCGATGCCGCCTTGGTCGCCCGTGCGGTGGCCGGTTGCGGTGCCGTGGCGCACCTGGCGGCAGTGGCATCGGTACAGGCGTCGGTGGACGATCCGGTGAAGACCCACCAGAGCAACTTCATCGGCTCGCTGAATGTCTGCGAAGCCATGCGCCAGGCCGGCGTCAAGCGCGTGCTGTTTGCCTCCAGTGCCGCGGTGTATGGCAACAATGGCGAAGGCGAGTCGATCGGTGAAGACACGCCCAAGGCACCGTTGACACCCTATGCGTCGGACAAGCTGGCGAGCGAGCAATACTTTGATTTCTACCGGCGCGAGCATGGGCTGGAACCGGTGATTTTTCGCTTCTTCAACATCTTCGGCCCGCGCCAGGATCCTTCCTCGCCGTACTCCGGGGTGATCAGCATTTTTAGCGAGCGCGCGCAGAAAGGCCTGCCGATCACCGTGTTTGGCGACGGTGAGCAAACGCGGGATTTTCTCTATGTCGAAGATCTGGTCGATTTGCTGGTGCAGGCTATCGAGAAACCCCAGGTGGAAGACGGCGCGGTAAACGTCGGCTGGAACCAGGCGACCAGTCTCAAGCAAATGCTTGCAGCCCTCGAGGTGGTCGTTGGCAAGCTGCCCCCGGTGAGCTACGGCCCGGCACGCTCCGGCGATATTCGTCATTCACGCGCCAACAACCAGCGTTTGCTGGAGCGCTTCAGAGCGCCCGAGCCGACGCCGTTGAGTGTCGGGTTGGCGCGGTTGCTGGGACAATAGAAAAAGGCGCCGGTCGAGGCGCCTTTTTTGTTGCTTGCAGATCGGCCACGCTCTGCGTGGGAATGCCTCAATGGACGCTCTGCGTCTGCTCTCGGGACGCGGAGCGTCCCTGGCTGCATCCCACGCTGAGCGGGGGAACGATCATCACCACCACGTGAATGCTTAGAACTTGTAACCCAGGCCGACCATGTAGATGAACGGATCCGCATCCACGTTCACCCGTGCCCGGGTGCCCGGCGCGATGGCGTTGTTTTCCACGGTCGCACGCGTGTCGATGTCGATGTAGCGCATCTGCGCGTTGAACAGGATGTTGTCAGTCAGCATGTAATCGGCACCTACCTGCCAGGCCACGCCCCAGGAGTTTTCGGTCTTGAAGTTGCTGAAACCATTGGCGCGCGCTTCGCTGCTCAAGTGTTCGTCATACATCCAGGTGTAGTTGACGCCTGCACCGACATAGGGCTGGAACGCGGACTTGGGGTCGAGCGGGTAGTACACCAGGCTCAAGGTCGGCGGCAGTTGATTAAAACTGCCGAGTTTGCCGTTGGCTGCGCTCAGGGCAGTGCCCTTGAGTTTTACGTCATGCTCGAACGGCGTGGCCGCCAGCAATTCGATGCCAACGTGATCGGTGATCATATAGGCGAAGTTAAGGCCCAGTTGTGTGTCGCTGCTCAGCGTCGCCTCGCCGCCCAGGTCGGCACCGCTCAATGGGCCCTGATCGACCTTGACGCTGGAACTGTCGGTATTCGGGTCGACGGTGATCGCGCCTGCACGCAGGAGGATATCGCCTTTTTCGTGAGCGTGGGCGAGCGGGGCCGCGAGCGCGAGGGCAAACAGCGAGGCGCCGAGCAAGGACTTGTTCATGGGGGCTCCAGAGGACGTTAAAAATGTTCGATGTCCAATGGTAAGTCGGCTAACGATTTGGTCTTTTGATGCAGCTCAATGAAAGTGGGATGAGATTTTTTTTGCGGAACCTATGAGGGGCTCTTCGCGGGCAAGCCTCGCTCCTACGGCAATTCATACAGGTAAATCTTGTCCGCCTCCATCTGGTAACCGGCATCCGCCAACTCGCTGGTGGACGCTTTTACCTGCAACGCACCCTCGATCCAGTACGGCTGATACAGCTCGTCGAGCTTCACGCCCACTTCGCTTTTGACATGCACGATCTGGTTCGACGGCGGTGGCGGTACGTGAATGCAGGCGCCGAAATACGGCACCAGCAGAAACTCCGTGGTGCGACCTTCTTCACTCACTTCCAGAGGCACGATGTAGCCCGGCAAGCGAATGTTCTGCCCGTCGAGGGCCTTGACCACCGGCGCGTTGGGCATGTCCTGCTTCGCGGCCGGTGCCGATTCGGCAGCCAGTGCATCGCTCATCTTCGACAGGTCATGCAGCGGCGTCATGTTCGGCACTTCCGCGGCCGCATCCGGAGGGATCATTTCCGACCAGGTCAGCTCTTTCGGCGCAGCCGCCCACAATGGCAGGGCGACCAGCATCAACAGCGCAAAGACAGCGCGGGGCATTTCGACTTCCTCATAAACGGATCGACAGGCCATCGGCCAGGGATTGGCGATAGGCGCGCCAGGCAGGCACGCTGCCCATCAGCAACGCAGCGATCAGGATGCCACCGAGTAGCGTCCATTCATATTCACTTGGCCACGCCAGTGGCAGAAACAGGCCGTAATTGGCTTGCACGTAACCCTGTGCCGCAGCGATGCCGATGTAAAGCAGCGCCACGCCTGCAACCACACCGGCCAGCGCCAGGGCAAAAGCCTCCAGTACCAGCAGCGTCGCGACATGCCAAGGTCGCGCACCTACCGAACGCAGGATCGCCATCTCCCGGCGGCGTTCGTTGAGGCTGGTAAGAATCGCCGTGAGCATGCCGATCAACCCGGTCAACACCACGAACAGCGACACCACGAACAAGGCTTTTTCCGCGGTGCTCATCAAGCTCCACAACTCTTGCAACGCAACGCCCGGCAAGATCGCCAGCATCGGCTCGCCGCGGAATTCGTTGATTTCGCGCTGCAAGGCAAAGGTTGAAATCTTGCTGTTGAGACCGAGCATGAATGCGGTGATCGCTTGGGGCGTCAAGTCCATGTTGCGCGCCTGATCGGCGCTGATCCGCCCGTTGCCACGGGCCGGCACGCCGTTATGCCAATCAACGTGAATGGCCTCCATCCCGCCGAGGCTGATGTGCAGTGTGCGGTCCACCGGGGTGCCAGTACGCTTGAGAATGCCGACTACGGTGAATGGCTTGTCGTCATGCTTGACCAGGCTGATCACGGCCACACCGTGGGCCAGCACCAGCTTGTCGCCGAGTTTGTAGTGCAATGCGTCGGCCACTTCGGCGCCGAGCACCACTTCGAACGGATCGGTGGCGAAGGCACGGCCATCGGCCAGTTCCAGGTGTTGCTGGCGGCCATACTGGTAGTGTTCGAAGTACGCCTCGGTGGTGCCCATCACCCGATAACCGCGATGGGAGTCGCCGAGTGACATCGGGATGGCCCACTTCACTTTCGGGTTGTTGGCGAAGTGTTCGAAGCTGTCCCAGCGGATGTTGTTGGTGGCGTTGCCGATGCGGAACACCGAGTACAGCAGCAGATTGACCGAGCCGGAACGTGCGCCGACGATCAGGTCAGTGCCGCTGATGGTGCTGGCGAAACTGGCCTTGGCCTCGGTGCGCACCCGTTCCACAGCCAGCAGCAGGCACACGGACAGGGCAATGGCGAACGCGGTGAGAATCGCGGTGAAACGGCGATTTGCCAGGCTGGCCATGGCTAGACGAAACAGATACATCTCAAACCTCGAAAGACGTGGCGGCGCGATTGAGTTCGGCCAGCGACAGGTGGCGGTCGAACAGCGGCGCCAGGCTCTGGTCATGGCTGACGAACAACAGGCTCGACCCGGCTTCGCGGCATTCGGCGAACAGCAGGCGAATGAAGTTCTCCCGGGCGTCGTAGTCGAGGGCCGAGGTCGGCTCATCGGCGATCACCAGTTCCGGTTGACCGATCAGCGCGCGCGCGGCGGCCACTCGTTGTTGCTGGCCGATGGACAGGGAGTCGGCGCGGCGAGCGAGGATGTTGTCGTCCTTCAAACCCAAATGGGCGAGCAGGGTGGCGGCGGCCTGATCGATGCTGCCGTGGCGCTGTTTTGCCCGCTCGGCGCGCAGTTTCGAGAAGTGGCAGGGCAGTTCGACGTTCTCGCGCACTGACAGAAATGGCAGCAAGTTGAACTGCTGGAAAATGTAGCCGGTGTGATCGACGCGAAAGTGATCGCGGGCCCCGGCAGAGAGTGCCGTCAGCTCCTGGCCGAGCAGGCGAATGCTGCCGCGATCGGGCTTTTGCACACCGCCGAGCAGGCCGAGCAGGGTGGTCTTGCCGCTGCCGCTGGGGCCCTTGAGGAACAGGGTTTCCCCCGGTTCCAGGCGAAACGCCGGGATATCCAGCAATGGCGGATGACCGGGCCAGCTGAAGCCCAGGTCGGACAGTTCGATGAGTACTTGGGTCATGGCGCCGATTTTATGAATGTTGATTAACCTGTGGGAGCGGGCTTGCTCGCGAAGGGGGAGTGTCAGTCGACATCTATGTTGCATGACACACTGCCTTCGCGAGCAAGCCCGCTCCCACATTGGTTTTGAAGTGAATTCAGAATTTGAGGGCGGCAGCCTTCGCCGTCACTTCAACCCCTTGCTGCCCGCTCGGGCCGATCAGTTGTACCTGAATTTTCTGGGTCGCCGGGAATGTGTTGAAGATATTCGCCAGGTCCAGGGTTTTCAGCGCAGCGGGTGTCGTGCAGGTGAACTGGTAGTGGGCGTGGATTTCGCTGTGATCGTGGTGATGCTCATCCTTGGCATCTTTGTCGTGATCGTCGTCGGCGTCCGGCTTGTCACCAAAGAGGGGGCTTTGCAATTTCTGAGAAGCCACCCCACAACCGGCTGCTGTCGGCAGGTTGAACAACGCCAAGGGTTTTTCAAGCTGACTGCGGACTGCGGCGACCTTGGCCTTGTCAGCGTCGGTGGTGGCGGCATGCTCGAACCCCACCAGGTTCATCGCCGGACTTTCCAGCTCCAGCTCCAGGGTCTGGCCGTCCAGCGCCGCGTTCAGGCGCCCGACGCCGTGCTCGTGGGCGCCGAGGCTGCCGTGCTCATGGTCGTGATCATGTTCGTCGGCGGCATGGGCGACAGCCAGCGGCAACAAGGCAAACGGCAGGGCGAGAAGCAAGCGGCGCATGGCGAGTCTCCGAAAGACAAGATGAAAAAAATGTTATGTAATCTTATAACGTTAGTGCGCGAATTGTGACTGTCAGCTTGGCGTTGCACAAGCCCCATGGGAGCATGGGCATGAAGAAATGTTCGGGAGCTGACTCATGTTGCGAATTCGCGGAAGCATCGGCGACTGGCCGGTGGATTTGACGCTGGAGATGGATGACGCCGATTGGGCGCGGCTGGGTGCGCAACTGCAGGTGGAAAAAACCGAAGTCAGTGCCCCAGCGGCGAAACCGCTGAATCAGGACGACGCGCTGTGGCAGGTTGCCAGGGATTTGCTGCGCAAGGCCGGGAAATTGAGCGGGCCGGACTTGCTCGATCAACTGGAAGGGCTGGCCGGCAGTGCGGCGGCGGGCAAGCGCCTGTTGGTGCGCTTGCGTCATAGTGCGGATGTAAAAGTCGAGAGCGGCGGCGATACGCCGATTTATCGCTGGCTGTAGGAGCGAGCATGCTCGCTCCTACAGGACGGGGCTGTTAATACAACGCAGCAAAGAGCTTGCGGCGGTAGGTCGTCACCAACGGATGATCGTTCCCCAGCAGTTCGAACACCTGCAGCAAGGTCTTGTGCGGCAAACCTTCGCTGTAGCTGCGGTTGCGGATGAACAACTTGAGCAGGCCATCCAGCGCCGCGTCGTACTGCTGGCGCGCAAGTTGTTGCACGGCCAGTTGGTAGACCGCTTCATCGTCCTGTGGGTTTTTTGCCAGGCGCGCTTTCAGGTCGGCGGCATCCGGCAAATCCTTGGCCTGGCCGAGGAACTTGATCTGCGCCTTGGCGCCGGCCAGGGCGGCCTTGTGTTCATCGCTCTTGACCGCGTCGAGTACGGCTTGCGCCTCGCCCAGCTCACCGCGCTCGGTGAGGCAGCGGGCGTAAAGAATCAGCGCCTTGGCATTGGTGTTGTCTTCGCCCAGCAGCACTTTCAGCAGGGCTTCCGCATCGGCGAAGCGGCTGTCATCGAACAAGGCCTGGGCCTGTTCGAACGGATCGGCGGCCGCCGGTGGCGGCATTTGGACATGGGGCTCGAGCAGCGCCCGCACGGCCGACTCCGGCTGCGCACCGGCAAAACCATCGACCGGCTGGCCATCCTTGAACAGCACCACGGTCGGCAGGCTGCGAATACCGAAGCGGGCGACGATGTCCTGTTCGAGGTCGCAGTTGACCTTGGCCAGCAGCAGTTCGCCCTGATAGCTCTCGGCAATGGTCTGCAGCATCGGCATCAGCACCTTGCAGGGCGCACACCATTCGGCCCAGAAATCCACCAGCACCGGTTTGTGAAAGGAGTTCTCGATCACCGACTGGTCGAAATCGGCAGTCGTGGCGTCGAAGATGTACGGCGTTTGCTGACTCATGGGGGATCTCTTGGAAGCGTGAATGTGCTCACTATAAGGGCTGGCGCAAAAGATCGCAGCCTTCGGCAGCTCCTACAGGATCGGGTTTACACACGGTCAATGTAGGAGCTGCCGAAGGCTGCGATCTTTTAACGGTTTGCGTGGTACAGGCTCACATGCCGAAACTCTTCGGGCTCACACAGATCCGGCAAGGTCATGGCTTCGAGCATTTCAATGCGCCGGTACAACGGATGCCGGAAATCCCGTACCCGCGAGTCCGCCACCAGCGCTTCCCGGCCACGACTGAGGAACTCATCGAGCAGCGGCAAATTCGCCCGGTCGTACAGCACATCCGCCACCAGGATCAGGTCAAAACGGTCGTCTTCGGCGAAAAAATCCGTCGAGTAAGTGAGCGCTACGTCATTGAGTTCGGCATTCGCCCGACAGGCGGCAATCGCCAGCGGGTCAAGGTCGCAGGCCACCACTTCCAGCGCCCCGGCCTTAACCGCGGCAATCCCCGCGACCCCGGAGCCGGCACCGAAGTCCAGCACCCTTTTGCCTTCGACCCAATGCCGGTTCTGCGCCAGATAGCGAGCCACGGCCAGACCGCTGGCCCAGCAGAAACTCCAGTACGGCGGCTCATGCAGAATGCGCCGGGTCTCTTCCGGGCTGAAGGCGCGGTCCATGTTGTCGCCATCGATCAGCCACAGCTGCAGATCAGTCTCCGGCAGCCCACAGGCGACCAGTCGCGCATCGCCGAGCAGTTCACCCAACGCCTGTTGCAGGTCCAGCGGCGTCTTCATGGCGCTTTGACGAATTGCAGCTGGCCCAGCGCCTGGGTGGTCGGCTGATAGATGCGCTGTGACGGCAGGTGCAGGATCAGTTGGCCGGACTGGCTGGCGCGGCCGCGCAGTTCAACACGGGCGCCGGCCGGGAACGATTCTGGATTGAAGCGCAGATGAAACGGCAATGCCTGGTTGGTGCCGATCAGGTTGGAACTGGCGAGCAATTGTTGCGGACGGTCCTTGTCGTCGATCACCAGCAGGGCCAGCTCGACTTCGGCGCCATCCGGGACGCCTTGCAGGGTGCCGCTCAATTCACGTTGATGGGCCGGCAAAGGACCGAGGTTGGCCGACTCTCGGGCTTTTTTCTGCGCTTGTTGTGGCGCAGGGCCAGGCGTTGGCGGCTGGGGGGCATCGCTGCTGCAAGCCACCAACAGGCTTAAAAGGCTGAGCAAAACGAGCGGTCGTAACGGCATTGGCAGCTCCGGAAGGGTGAAATCCATGGATCCAGTGATCATCCCGTCTGTATACCGCAAACCCTATGGCTTGTCTTGCCACCCGGATGCGCTACCATGGCCCTCCCTTTTTTTGTTGCCTGCCACCATGCACTGTCCCTTCTGCGGTGCCAACGACACCAAGGTCATCGACTCGCGTCTGGTCGCCGAGGGCGAACAGGTACGCCGCCGGCGCGAATGCCTGGCCTGCGGCGAACGTTTCACGACGTTCGAAACCGCTGAACTGGTGTTGCCGCGCCTGATCAAAACCGACGGCAGTCGCCAGCCGTTCGACGAAGAAAAACTTCGCGCCGGCATGCAGCGTGCGCTGGAAAAGCGCCCGGTGAGTGTCGAGCGCCTCGAATCGTCGCTGGTGCACATCAAACACAAACTGCGCGCCACCGGCGAGCGTGAGGTCAAGTCCCTCGTGGTCGGTGAACTGGTGATGGCCGAGCTGCAAAAGCTCGACGAAGTCGCCTACATCCGCTTCGCTTCGGTGTATCGCCGCTTCCAGGACCTCAATGAGTTCCGCGAAGAGATCGATCGCCTGGCCCGGGAACCGGTGAAAGAATGACCACGTCCGCTGAGCTTGCCATCCTCGACGCCCACTACATGGCCCGCGCGCTGGAGTTGGCGCGCAAAGGTCATTACACCACGCACCCCAACCCGCGGGTCGGTTGCGTGATCGTGCGCGACGGGCAGATCGTCGGCGAAGGCTGGCACGAGCGCGCCGGTGAGCCCCATGCCGAAGTCCACGCCTTGCACGCTGCCGGTGAGCTGGCCCGTGGTGCTACCGCCTACGTGACCCTCGAACCCTGCAGTCACCACGGTCGCACGCCTCCGTGCGCCGATGCGTTGGTGAACGCCGGTGTGGCGCGGGTCGTGGCGGCGATGCAGGACCCGAACCCGGAAGTGGCCGGACGTGGCCTGCAACGCCTGGCCCAGGCCGGCATCGCCACTGAAAGCGGTGTGCTGGAGGGTGAAGCGCGAAAGCTCAATCAGGGCTTCCTCAAGCGCATGGAACATGGCTTGCCGTTCGTGCGGGTCAAGTTGGCCATGAGCCTGGACGGTCGCACGGCGATGGAAAGCGGCGAAAGCCAATGGATCACCGGCCCCGCGGCACGTTCGGCGGTACAACGCCTGCGTGCCCAGGCCAGTGTGGTGCTGACCGGTGCCGACACCGTGCTGGCAGACAACGCCCGCTTGACCGTGCGCGCCGATGAGCTGGGCCTGGATGCCGATCAAACCGCTTTGGTCATGAGCCGTCCGCCGCTACGCGTACTGGTCGACGGGCGTCTGCGCGTACCGTTGGATGCCCCGTTCTTCAAGGCCGGCCCGGCGCTGGTCGCCACCTGTGTAGCGGTGGAAGAGCAATACGCCAATGGCCCGGAATGCTTGATCGTGCCTGGCTACGACGGTCAGGTCGATCTGCGTCAGCTACTGGTCGAACTCGCCCACCGTGGCGTCAACGAGGTGCTGGTGGAGGCCGGTCCACGGCTGGCCGGTGCTTTCGCTCAACTCGGTTTGGTGGATGAGTTCCAGATTTTCATTGCCGGCAAGTTTTTGGGCTCTTCGGCGCGGCCGCTGCTGGACTGGCCGCTCGCGCAGATGAAGGATGCACCCGAGCTCAAAATCACCGAAATTCGCGCGGTGGGCGATGACTGGCGAGTCACCGCCATTCCTTCACCGGCAGCGAGCGTATAATTTCCGGCCATCGCTACAGCGCTGGCTCTGTTCTCGAGGAGAACCCCATGTTCACCGGCATCATCGAATCCATCGGCAGTATTCGCGCATTGACCCCTAAAGGCGGAGATGTACGGGTCCACGTCGAAACCGGCAAGCTCGACCTGAGCGACGTCAAACTGGGCGACAGCATCGCGGTCAACGGCGTGTGCCTGACCGCCGTTGAACTGCCGGGCAATGGTTTTGCGGCTGACGTCAGTCGTGAAACCCTCGACTGCACCGCCATGAATGACCTCAAGAGCGGCAGCCCGGTCAATCTTGAGAAAGCCCTTACCCCGACTACACGCCTGGGCGGGCACCTGGTCAGTGGCCACGTCGACGGCGTGGGCGAAGTCGTTGCCCGTACCGAGAACGCCCGTGCCGTGGAGTTCCGCATCCGCGCGCCGAAGGACCTGGCCAAGTACATCGCCCATAAAGGCTCGATCACCGTCGACGGCACCAGCCTGACCGTGAACGCGGTCGATGGCGCCGAGTTCCTGCTGACGATCATTCCGCACACCCTGAGCGAAACCATCATGGCGTCTTACCAGCCAGGCCGCCGGGTGAACCTGGAAGTGGACTTGCTGGCCCGTTACCTGGAGCGTCTGCTGCTGGGCGACAAGGCCGCTGAGCCAACTACCGGCAGCAACATTACCGAAAGCTTTCTCGCCGCCAACGGCTACCTCAAATCCTGAAACTCAATTTCTAAAAGAATGGGGGTGCCTTGTGGCGCTCAATAGCATCGAAGAACTGGTTGAAGACATCCGCCAAGGCAAGATGGTCATCCTCATGGATGACGAAGACCGCGAGAACGAAGGCGACCTGATCATGGCCGCCGAGTGCTGTCAGGCCGAACACATCAACTTCATGGCCAAGCACGCCCGTGGCCTGATCTGCATGCCGATGACCCGCGAGCGCTGTGAACTGCTCAAGCTGCCACTGATGGCCCCGCGCAACGGCTCCGGTTTCGGCACCAAGTTCACCGTATCGATCGAAGCGGCCACAGGCGTCACCACTGGCATCTCTGCCGCCGACCGTGCGCGCACCGTGCAAGCGGCTGCCGCCCGTGATGCCAAGGCTGAAGACATCGTCAGTCCCGGCCACATTTTCCCGCTGATGGCCCAGGCCGGCGGCACCCTGGCCCGCGCCGGCCACACTGAAGCCGCGTGCGATCTGGCGCGCATGGCCGGTTTCGAGCCGAGCGGGGTGATCTGCGAAGTGATGAACGACGACGGCACCATGTCCCGTCGTGCCGAACTGGAAGCCTTTGCGGCTGAACACAACATCAAGATCGGCACCATCGCCGACCTGATTCACTACCGGATGATCCACGAACGTACCGTTCAGCGGATTGCCGAGCAGCCTCTGGACAGCGAACTGGGCCAATTCAACCTGGTGACCTATCGTGATTCCGTGGAAGGTGACGTGCACATGGCCCTGACCTTGGGCAATGTCTGCGCCGAAGAACCGACCCTGGTGCGCGTGCACAATATGGACCCGCTGCGCGACCTGCTGATGGTCAAGCAGCCGGGCCGCTGGAGCCTGCGCGCCGCCATGTCCGCGGTTGCCGAGGCCGGCAGCGGCGTGGTGCTGTTGCTCGGACACCCGCTCGATGGCGACGTGTTACTGGCGCATATCCGCGAAACCGCAGACCACGCGGCGGTGAAAAAACCGACCACCTACAGCACCGTGGGTGCCGGTTCGCAGATCCTGCGCGACCTGGGCGTACGCAAAATGCGCTTGATGTCGGCACCGATGAAATTTAATGCGATATCCGGTTTCGATCTGGAAGTTGTAGAATACGTGCCCTCCGAATAATGACCGGTTGTTTCCGGCCTTGAATTCGCGGTTCAAATATCACCGAGGGGCGCGTACGAGACGCGTCCCGGCTCTTTAAGAGATCTATCGAATGACCCTGAAGACCATCGAAGGTACCTTCATCGCCCCTAAAGGCCGCTATGCTTTGGTAGTAGGCCGTTTCAACAGTTTCGTCGTTGAAAGCCTGGTCAGCGGTGCTGTTGATGCCCTGGTTCGCCATGGCGTGAGCGAAAGCGACATCACCATCATCCGCGCCCCTGGCGCCTTCGAAATTCCGCTGGTTGCGCAGAAAGTCGCTCAGAAGGGCGAGTTCGCGGCAATCATCGCCCTGGGCGCGGTCATTCGTGGCGGTACTCCGCACTTCGAATACGTGGCTGGCGAGTGCACCAAGGGCCTGGCCCAAGTGTCCATGGAGTTCGGCGTACCGGTCGCTTTCGGCGTCCTGACCGTCGATTCCATCGAGCAAGCCATTGAACGTTCCGGCACCAAGGCCGGGAACAAAGGTGCCGAAGCTGCCCTGTCCGCTCTGGAAATGGTCAGCCTGCTGGCGCAGTTGGAGGCCAAGTGATTAGCGACGAAAGCGATCGTTTCAACCCGCGCGATCCAAAACCTGCGGATGCTGGCAAGCCATCGAAAAGCGTCAAGCGTCGCGAAGCCCGTCAGCTCGCGACTCAGGCGCTGTACCAATGGCACATGGCCAAGCAATCGCTGAACGAGATCGAAGCGCAGTTCCGGGTCGATAACGATTTCACCGATGTCGATGGTGCGTATTTCCGCGAAATCCTGCACGGGGTTCCGCAATTCAAGACCGAAATCGACACCGCGCTCAAGCCTTGCCTGGACTTGACCATCGAAGAGCTGGACCCGGTTGAACTGGCGGTTCTGCGCCTGTCCACCTGGGAGCTGCTCAAGCGTGTCGACGTCCCGTATCGCGTTGTGATCAACGAAGGGATCGAACTGGCCAAGGTCTTTGGTTCTACCGATGGCCACAAGTTCGTCAACGGTGTGCTCGACAAGCTGGCCCCGCGTCTGCGTGAAGCTGAAGTGAAGGCGTTCAAGCGCTGATTGGCGCTTGGAATGTCGACACAAAGCCATGGGCGAGTTTGAGCTGATCCGCAATTTCTTCGCCGCCGCGCCTTGTGCGCAGGGCGGTGAAGGCGTTGCCCTCGGGATTGGCGATGACTGTGCCTTGCTGGCTGTTCCTCCCGGGGAGCAGTTGGCGATTTCTACCGATACCCTGGTGGCCGGCGTACATTTCGCCGACCCCTGCGATCCATTCCTGCTCGGTCAGCGCTCGCTGGCCGTGGCGGTCAGCGACTTGGCTGCCATGGGCGCCACGCCCGTTGCCTTTACCCTTGCCCTGACCTTGCCGACGGTGACCGCCGATTGGTTGCAGGCTTATGCCCGTGGTTTGAACCTTATGGCGTCGAGCTGCGGCGTGGCGCTGGTGGGCGGCGATACCACCCGCGGGCCGCTGAGCCTGACCATGACGGTGTTCGGGCGCGTGCCGGGTGGTTTGGCGCTGACCCGCAGCGGTGCGCGGCCGGGCGACCTGCTGTGTGTGGGCGGCAACCTTGGCAATGCCGCCGGTGCCTTGCCATTGGTGCTCGGCCAGCGCACGGCCCAAGCGCGCATTGCCGAGCCGCTGCTGGCGCATTACTGGTCGCCGCAACCGCAGCTTGGATTGGGTCAGGCGCTGCGTGGCAAGGCCACTTCGGCCCTGGATATCTCCGATGGTCTGCTCGCGGATTGCGGGCATATCGCGCTGGCCTCGAAGGTCGGCATCGAAGTCGAGCGGGATCGCTTGCCGCTGTCGCAAAGCCTGGTCGATTTTCTTGGACTGGCGCACGCACAGGTTGCGGCCCTGAGTGGCGGCGACGACTACGTACTGGCTTTCACCCTACCGTCTGTCGAATTGCCGCTGTTGCTGGCCGACGGCTGGCCGATCCATGTGGTCGGGCGGGTGGTAGCAGGGCAGGGCGTGACGCTGCTGGACGCCGACGGCAAGGACATCACCCCGCAAACCCGGGGCTACCAACATTTTCGGGAGACACCGTGACAGATCACCCCAAACAGGTTCCGGCGGAGTTCGTACCGCCATCGGTCTGGCGCAATCCCTGGCATTTCCTGGCGTTCGGCTTTGGCTCGGGCACCTTGCCAAAGGCTCCGGGCACCTGGGGGTCGCTGGTTGCGCTACCCTTTATCCCGTTATGGCAGATGCTGCCCGACTGGGGTTACTGGTTGATGCTGGGCATTACCATGCTGTTCGGCTTCTGGCTGTGCGGCAAGGTGGCCGATGATTTACGGGTACACGACCACGAAGGTATCGTCTGGGACGAGATGGTCGGAATGTGGATCACCCTGTGGCTGGTGCCGGAAGGTTGGCAGTGGCTGCTGGCAGGATTCTTGATGTTTCGCTTCTTCGACATCCTCAAGCCGTGGCCGATTCACTGGGTTGACCGGCATGTGCACGGAGGCGTTGGTATCATGCTCGATGACGTGTTGGCTGGAGTGTTTGCGTGGTTGGCGATGCAGGGGCTGGTATGGATTTTCGCCTGAGGGATTAATTGGGAGAACTAGGGATGGCTCGACGCTGGTGGGTAGCGATGGTGTTGGCGGTATTTGGTGCACTCGCCCAGGCGGAGGAAGCAACCCCCACGCCGTCCGTGATTCATCTGGCCAGCGAAGACTGGGAAGACTATACCGCTGCCGACGGCCACGGCCTGGGTTGGGACCTGTTGCGCAAGATCTTCGAGCCGGCGGGGGTAAAGCTGGACATCCGCAGCGAACCCTATGTGCGCTCGATGGGCCTGGCCGAGCGGGGTGAAGTCGATGCATGTGTCGGTTCCTACCATGAAGAATCCAGCGATGTGCTTTATCCGCACTGGAACTTCGATACCGACCATATCTACGCCCTGGGCCTGGCCAGCAGCCCGCAACCGACCCCGCAAACCCTGGGCAATTACCGTCTGGCGTGGGTGCGTGGCTACGATTACCAACATTATCTGCCCAATGTCCGTCGCTACAACGAAGTACTACGTCGTACTGGCATCGTTTCGATGCTGACGCAGAACCGCGCCGACTTCTACATAGACGCACTGACCGAAGTCGATTGGGTGCTCAGTCGGGCAAAGGATCCTTCGCAGTTTCGCCGCACGCATATCGCCGAATTACCGTTGTACCTGTGCTTTGCCAAGACCCCGACGGCCCGCAGCCTGATGGCGTTGTTCGACCAACGCATGGCGCAGTTGGTTAAAAGCGGCGAGCTCAAACCGATCTTCGAACGCTGGAAGCAACCCTACCCATTCGATGAGGAATAACCTGTAGGAGCTGCCGCAGGCTGCGATCTTTTGATCTTAAATACAAAATCAAAAGATCGCAGCCTGCGGCAGCTCCTGCAGAGATCAAACTTTTTGATCGTTATGGCCGATAATTCAGCCTAAGCGTCGGTTGGAACCTGCTGTTACAATGCCGGCCTGCGAATCTTCAGACTTTTAGATCAGGAGCACACCGGTGCCTGTCGTTTTTGTCGCCGCTTCCAAGCTGCCAACGCCTTTTGCGCAATTCATCATGCACGGCTTTCTCGATGAGGCCACCGGCCGCGAGCACGTCGTGCTGAGTCTGGGTGAGATCGCCGATGGTGCCCCGGTACTCGGTCGGTTGCACTCCGAGTGCCTGACGGGCGACGCCTTGTTCAGCCAGCGTTGCGACTGCGGCTCGCAACTTGAGGCTGCGCTGCAGGCCATCGCTCGTGAAGGTCGGGGCGTATTGTTGTATTTGCGCCAGGAAGGCCGTGGCATTGGCCTGCTGAACAAGATCCGCGCCTATGAGCTGCAGGACGGCGGTGCCGACACCGTTGAGGCCAACGAGCGCCTGGGCTTTGCCGCCGACCAGCGCGATTACGCCATGTGCCTGCCGATGCTTGAGCACCTGGGGGTGAAATCCCTGCGCCTGATGACCAACAATCCACGCAAGGTCAAAGCCTTGACCGACATGGGCATCGCGGTTGCCGAGCGCGTGCCGCTGCACACGGGTCACAATCCGCACAACAAACTCTACCTGGCAACCAAGGCCAGCAAACTCGACCATATGATGGGTAATGAACATCAGGGCGAGGTAGACCGGGCGTGACGCGCGGCCAGGTACGGCGGCGACTGTCCGTCAGCTGGTGGCAATACCTGGCGTTGGCCTTGTTGCCGCTGTTCGTGATCAACGCGGTGTTTGGCCAGGGTGAAGCCATACTGCCGGTTCTGGCAATGCCGTTGTTCATCGCCGGTGTCGCCTCGATGTTTGTCAGCCTGAAGTTTTTTGGCGGCTATAAACATGCGTTGATCGCCACCCAGAAAGCTCTCGATACCCCTGAAGAGCCTGGTGCATGGATCCGCCTGGCGGCCAAGCGGCGCACGGCGTTCCTCGCGGCCGGCCTGCCGGCCTGGATCGGTGCGTTGGCGGTGTTTGTCGGTCTCGAAGCGGTGCCGCTGATGCTGCTGGCGCTGTCGACCGCGGTGCTGTTCTACCTCTACCGAATTCCGCGTCAGCTCGGTTGATGCGCCCTGTCTGGCTGGCGGTTTTGCTGCTGGCTATCAGCGGCTCGGCCATGGCGGTGGAGCGGGTTGTCAGCCTCGCTCCGTCCCTCACTGAGATGGTCGTCGAACTGGGTTCGGCCGACTTGCTGGTCGGCGTGCTGGATGCCGGTGAGCGTCCCGCTGAACTCAAGGACTTGCCCTCCGTGGGGCGCTACGGCCAGTTGGACATGGAACGTTTGCTCAGCCTCAAGCCTGATTTGTTGCTGCTCTGGCCCGGCAGTGTCGGCCCCGCCCAGCGTGAACAACTCAAGCGCTTGAACATCCCGACGTACGTCGCTGAACCGCATGATTTCGCGCAACTCACCGCACAGATCGAAGCCATTGCCTCGCAACTCGGGCGGCCTGAGCGTGGGGCGGTATTGGCCAACGATTTGCGTCAACGCCTGGCGCAGCTGCGTCAACGCTATCGGCGGGACCAGCCGTTGCGTGTGTTCTACCAAGTCTGGGATAAGCCGCTATACACCGTAGGCGGAGGGCAGATCATCAGCGCTGCGCTTGAAGTCTGTGGGGCGCAAAACGTATTCGGCGACCAGACACTCCCCGCGCCGCAAATCAGTGTCGAAGCGGTCCTGCAGCGCGATCCCGAGGTGATTCTGGCCGGTGATCAGGCGCAACTTGATGCGTGGAAGGCATGGCCGCAGGTGGCGGCGGTGCGGCAGGGGCAGTTGCGGTTGGTCACGGACAAGGGACTGGAGCGACCGAGCGGGCAGATGGTCGAGGCAACGGCCAAGTTGTGCCGCGAGATTGCACCTGACCGCTGAGACCGAGGTGCGGCCTTCGCGGGTAAGCCCGCTCCCACACTAGACCGAGTTCAGGCATAGAGTTCGTGTGCGACACAGATCGAATGTGGGAGCGGGCTTGCTCGCGAAGAGGCCAGCACAGACACCATCAGATTTCCGGGGTCCAAGTCACCCCAAACACCCACGCCCGACCTTCCTCGCGATATCCGTACTGGCTGCCTTCATGGCTGTAGAGTGCCCGGCTGTAACCTTTGTCCAGCAGGTTGTCCGCCTTAAGCTCCAGGCTGATCGCTCGATTGAGTGCCCAACTGCTGCGCAACCCCAACAATCCATAACCCCCCAATGGCTGTTGATTGTTCAGGTCGTCATAGCTGCTGCTCACAGCTTGCCAACTGGCGCCCAGGCCCAGGCGGTCGAACTGTCGATCCAGATCCCAGCTCAATGTGCGACGTGCGCGACGGGCCAGGGTATGCCCCGTATCGCGGTCCCGCGGGTCGATAATCGCCACGCCGAGGTTGCTCTGCCAGCCGAACAGTTCCTGTCTTAATGTTGCTTCAAAGCCGTTGATGCGTGCCGAGGCCACGTTCTCTGGCCGTGAGTTGCTGCCGAAGATGATCGCGTCTTCGAGGTCTGTGCGGTACAGCGAGGCTTCCAGGCGGCTGCTCTCGGTCAATTGGCTGCGCCATTGCAGCTCATAGCTTTTCGAGGTCTCGGGTTTGAGGTCCGGGTTGCTGAAGTCGGGGTAGTACAGGTCGTTGAAGGTCGGCGCCCGGAAACCTTCGCTGTAGGTCAGTAGCACGTCGTTGTCGGGGTTTAGCGGCAGGGTGAAGGTGCCGCTCCAGCTGTTCTGGCCGCCGAACTGTTGGTTCTGGTCGCGGCGCAGACCCAGTTCGGTAGAGAAGCTGTCAGCCTGATAACGATGCTGGATAAATGCCGCGCGGTTCCAACGACTGTCCACGTCGAACGGCGTGCTGCTGTTGACGCGGTCTTCGTACCAGTCGCCGCCGAGGATCAGGCTGTTGCGCTGGTTGAGTGTCAGGTCGTTCTGCCAGTTCACCGAGTCACGGTAGGTATTGAACACGCTGCGCTCATCGCTGAGCTTGTCGAACGTCTTCTCGCGGTTTTCGCTGTGGCCGAACTCGACGCGGGTTTTCCACAGGTCGTTGACCCTTGCATCGACGTAGCTGCTGAGACTGCTCACGTCGAATTCGTTGTAGGGCTGCTGCTGGACTGACTCGAAGGTGTTCAGGTCGAAGCGACCGAACGGATTGTCGAATTCGCTTTTGCCCCGGTTATCCAGCAGGTTGGCGCCGATCTCGACGTCGTCGCTGAGGGCGTGACTCACGCTCAGGCTCAGGGATTTGTTGCGGTAGGCGTCGTGATCACTGTCGCTGGGATACGACTCATGGGTGCGATCGATCCCGGCGGTTTCATCCAGGCTGGCGCCGAGGTTGAAGCGGGTCTGCTCATCGCCACCAGACAAGCCGAGGCTACGCTCCCAGGTCTGGTTGCTGCCAAACCCCATATGCAGCCTGGGTTGCAGGCCGGGGTCGCTGCCACGCCGCGTGAAGATCTGGATCACCCCGCCAATCGCATCGCTGCCGTAGATCACCGAACGGGAGCCGCGCAGCACTTCCACGCGCTCGACCTGGTCGATGTTGATGTGTTGCAGGTTGCTGTCGCCGGAGGACGAGTTGCCGATCCGCTGGCCGTCCACCAGCACCAGGCTCTGGGCCGACTGCGTGCCGCGAATGTAAATTCCCGGCAGGCTGCCGCGCCCGCCGGTTTGTGCCACTTGCACCCCCGGTACACGGCGCAGCAGGTCAGTGACGCTGTTGGGTTGCAGCCGGTCGATGTCTTCGCGGGTGAAGACCGTGTTGGCGGCGCTGCTGTCGTTGCGCGCCTCGACTTGGCGGTTGGCGCTGATCAGTACGTCGGGCAGCTTCAGGGCCTGGTCGCGATCGAAGGTGTCGGCCAGCACTGGGCCGGCTGGCAGCAGGGTCAGTGCCAGGGCGAGGCGAGAGATATTCATATTTTTTTCGTAGACGCGCAGGAGTACACAGTCCCTGTAGGAGCCGGCTTGCTGGCGATGGCGTCCTTGAAAATGCCATCGCCAGCAAGCCGGCTCCTACAGGTGTGATATCGGGTTTACAGGGCCAACAGTTGCAGACGCTCGCGGATCGAAGCCTCGATCCCGGCTTCATCCAGCCCACACTCAGCCAGCATTTGCGCCGGCTTGGCGTGTTCGACATAAATGTCCGGCAAGCCCAGGTGCAGCATCGACTTGAGGATGTTCTCGCGAGCGAGAAATTCGCTGACCGCACCGCCGGCACCACCCATGATGGCGTTTTCTTCGACGGTCACCAGCAGCTCGTGGCTGCCAGCGATTTCGCGAACCAGCTCTTCATCCAGCGGTTTGACGAAGCGCATGTCGACCACGGTCGCGTCCAGCGTCTCGGCGACTTTCAGCGCCTCGGCCAGTTGCACGCCGAACACCAGCAGGGCGACCTTGCTACCCTGGCGGCGAACCACGCCCTTGCCGATTTCGATCGGCTCGAGGTCTTTCTCGATGGTTGCATTCGGGCCGTTGCCGCGCGGGTAACGCACGGCAGCCGGGCCGTTATACAGATGACCGGTCGAGAGCATCTTGCGCAGTTCGTTTTCGTCGCTCGGGGTCATCACCAGCATGCCGGGTATGCAGCGCAGGAACGACAGGTCGAAGCTGCCCGCGTGGGTCGGACCGTCTTCGCCCACCAGGCCGGCGCGATCGATGGCGAACAGCACGTCGAGGTTTTGCACCGCGACGTCATGCACCAACTGGTCGTAGCCGCGTTGCAGGAAGGTCGAATAGATCGCCACCACCGGCTTCGCGCCTTCGCAGGCCATGCCGGCCGCAAAGGTCACGGCGTGTTGCTCGGCAATCGCCACGTCGAAGTAGCGCAGCGGGAACCGCTCGCTGAAGGCCACCAGGTCCGAGCCTTCCTTCATTGCCGGGGTGATCCCGACCAGGCGTGGGTCGGCAGCCGCCATGTCGCACAGCCACTCACCGAACACACCGGAGTACTTCGGCCCGCTGGCTTTTTTCGGCGGGTTGGCCGGCGCATCGACAGGTTCGAGCTTGGTGATGGCGTGGTAACCGATCGGGTCGACCTCAGCCGGGGCGAAGCCTTTGCCTTTCTTGGTGACGATGTGCAGGAACTGCGGGCCCTTGAGATCGCGCATGTTGCGCAGGGTAGCGATCAGGGTTGGCAGGTCGTGGCCATCGATCGGGCCGATGTAGTTCCAGCCCAGCTCTTCGAACAGCGTGCCGGGCACCAGCATGCCTTTTGCGTATTCTTCGGTGCGACGGGCGATTTCCCAGGCGCCGGGCAGGCGCGACAGGACTTTCTTGCTGCCCTCGCGCATGCTCGCGTAGGTACGGCTGGAAAGGATCTTCGCCAGGTAGTTCGACAAACCGCCGACGTTGCGCGAGATCGACATGTCATTGTCGTTGAGGATCACCAGCATGTTGGCGTCCACTTCCGGCGCGTGGTTCAGCGCTTCGAACGCCATGCCGGCCGTCAGTGCGCCGTCGCCGATCACGGCAATCGCCTTGCGATCACTGTTTTGCAGACGGGCGGCAATCGCCATGCCCAGGGCTGCGCTGATCGACGTGCTGGAATGGCCGACGCCAAAGGTGTCGTACTCGCTCTCGGAACGACGCGGGAAGGCGGCGACCCCGTCTTTCTGGCGCAGGGTGGCCATGCGCTCGCGACGACCGGTGAGGATCTTGTGGGGATAAGCCTGATGACCCACGTCCCACACCAGCCGGTCGTCCGGGGTGTCGAAAACGTAATGCAACGCGATTGTCAGCTCGATGACGCCCAGACCTGCACCGAAATGCCCACCGGTCTGACCGACCGTGTAGAGCAATTCCAGGCGCAACTCATCGGCCAGGGTTTCCAGCTCGGCTTCGCCTAACCGGCGCAGGCCGTCCGGCGTATTCGCGCGGTCGAGCAGGGGCGTGGTCGGGCGCTTGCGGGGAATCTCATGAAACGTCGTGGGCATCAGGCGAATCGTTATAGGTATAAAAGATGCGGCAGTTTACCTGATGCATCGGCCCCTGCCCACGCGTTGGTCTTTTTTGGCGGATTCGCCGTCAGTTGCGTCGCTCGACGATGTAGCGGGCCAGTTCACGCAGGGGCTCGGCAGCCGCGTCAAACGGTCGCAGCGCATGCAGTGCCTGATCGCGCAGTTCCAGGGCGTAGGCCTTGGCGGCGTCCAGGCCGAGCAGTGCCGGGTAGGTCGGCTTGTCGCGGGCAATGTCGGCGCCTTGGCGTTTGCCCAGGGTTTCGGTATCGCTCTCGACGTCGAGAATGTCGTCCTGGACCTGGAATGCCAGGCCGATGGCCTGTGCATAAGTCTGCAGGGACTTGAGTTCGTCCTTTTCGGCGCGACCACTGGCCAGGGCGCCGAGCTTGACGCTGGCTTCGATCAGCGCGCCGGTCTTGTGCCGGTGCATGTATTCGAGCGCCTGCTGATCGAGCTTCAGGCCCACCGAGCCAAGGTCGATGGCCTGGCCGCCGACCATGCCCGCCGGACCTGCCGCCAATGCCAGTGTGCTGACCATTTCAAGGCGGATCTCGGCATCGACGTTGCTCAGGCGTGGGTCGAGCAGGGCGCTGAACGCCAGGCTCTGCAAGCCATCGCCAGCGAGGATCGCGCAGGCTTCATCGAATTTCTTGTGCGTTGTCGGCTGGCCGCGGCGCAGATCGTCATCGTCCATGGCCGGCAAATCGTCGTGCACCAGCGAATAGGCATGGATCAGCTCTACCGCGCAGGCCGCGCCGTTGGCTTGCTCCGCCTTGCCGCCCAGCGCTTCGCACGCAGCGTAGGCCAGCAATGGTCGCACCCGTTTGCCGCCGTTCATCACGCTGTAGCGCATGGCGTCGTACAAACGCGCCAGCTCAGGGCCTGGCGCGATGAACAGGGTTTCCATGGCGGCGTTGACGCGGGCCTGGCTGGTCGCTGAATACGCTGCAATCATTCTGGTTGATCCGCGTCGAAGGGTTCCTCGGCCAACTCGCCATCACGCTCGAGCAACACTTGAACCTTTTGCTCGGCCTGGGCCAGCGCCGCCTGGCAATCGCGGGTCAGGCCGATGCCTTGCTCGAAAGCGGCCAGCGAGTCTTCCAGCGATAATTCGCCATTCTCCAGACGCTCTACCAGCGTTTGCAGGTCAGCGAGGGACTGTTCGAAATCCAGTGCAGCTTTTTTGCGGGCCATGGCGGCGATTTCCGGTTGACGTTAAACCGGCGCGACACTAGCAGATAGGGGGTTTATGGGCAAATGAGCAAGGTATTTCGGCCGCCGTTTCCCTGAGGCTCGATGGCACTGCAGGCGCGAGCTTGCTCGCGATGGTCGTGAATGAAAACGCGTGGAACCAGATGCCCAACGGTGTCTTCGGGTTTTTCGCGAGCAGGCTCGCTCCTACAGAGTTGGGCACCACAACCGTGATTTGTACCGCATTCCAGGACTGATCTGATTGTGAGGATGCAGACGAACGACTAACCTTCGCGCCGTTAAGACTCGCAATTCATGGGTTTCAGACGAAACGCAGTACCCACATCTGTAACGCGCCGAGGATCAGGCGCAAGGTTTCGTCATGCATGGCAGGAGGCATTACATGCGCTCATTTCTTTTGCTGCTGATCGGCTGGGCCTGTGCGCCCGCCCTGGCCGCGCCCAGTGCCGAGCTGTCGGAACCGGTGGGCGGCTGGCGCTTCAACGGTTTGCTGGACCGTACGGAAAATCCGCAAGTCGCCTATCCCACGCCACCCATCGACCGTGGCGTGCAGCGCAATCGCACGATGATCCAGGGCCAGCTCAAGGCCGTCGGCACCCAGCGCGGGCCCCACACGCTGGCGGTCAACGGCAACCCACTGAACCTGTACACCGACGACCAGGGTCGTTTCGCCCGGCCCTATGCGTTCGGCGCCGGTTCCAACAGCGTCGAAGTGCGCAGTGCCGAAGGCCAGCCGCTCAAGCGCGTGCAGTTCTATGAAGCCAATAACCTGCGCACGCCCGCGCGGATTCGCGTGGTGCTGGGGTGGGACGATCCAAAAGCCGAACTTGACCTGCACATCGTCACCCCCGACGGCCAGCACGCGTTCTGGGCTCGGCCGGCGATGAGCAATGGCGGTGGCCTCGACCCGGACGGCGTCGACGGCCCCGGCCCGGAAATGTTCACCATGACCGCGCCGTTGCATGGCACCTATCTGGTTTACGTCAACTATTGGGGCAACTTCGGTAGCGGCGGCTATAACTTCGATGAAACCAGCAATCAGAACGAGGTCATTACGTCGCAAATCAACCTGGTGCTCAACGAAAACACCGTCGACGAAAAACGCGAAACCTTCATCGTGCCCCTGCGCGCAATCGGTGACCTGCTGCTGGTCAAGACTTTCAACTATTAAGCATCCCGCTCCACGGATGAATTCGGGTTTTGTGAAATGAGCGATGACACTGTTTCCCCGGCCGCTGAAACACCTGGCCCCAAGCCGTCCCGCTATTGGGCAGGAAAAAATGTCCGGGCCATTGTGATCGGGCTGTGTCTGGTCGTGGGCGTGGCTGCTGGCATGGGCTGGTTGATGCTGAAAAGCAAAGCCCCGGCCCCGCAACTGGCGGCGGAAAAACTCGGCATGAGCCGTCCCGATGGCTTGCTCGAGACCCACTCCCTGAGCCAGTTGCCCAGGGACCTGCTGGCGGTGCCGTTCCTCAAGGAAACCCTGACCGAAGATTTCGTCTTCTATTACCAAAACCACGCCGATCGCCTCGGGCTGATCGGCAGCTTGCGGCGGATCATCTACGAGCATGAGCTGAAGTTGCAGGACACGCTGATCGAGCAACTGTTCGATCAACCGGCGGACGTTGCGTTGTGGCGCGGTGCGGATGGCCGGCTCAAGGATTTCCTGCTAGTGATGGATCGCGGTGGCCTGGCCAAGGTGCTGGAGCCGATTGCCAAAGTGGCGCTGGATGATTCGCAGTTGAGCAAACTCGCAGACGTGAAAGTCGGCAACGACGACGTGGCGCTTTATCAGCTCAGCTACAACGCCAGCAAGGCGCTGCTGTTTGCCTCCCATGGCGACAAACTGGTGGTGCTGTCGAACCCAACCAAACTCTACGATCCGCAAAGTGGAGCGACGCAGGAGCCGGGCAGTGTCTCGACCCAAGCCATCGCCGCGCTGCTCAACGGCGACAAACTGTTCCCCGAAGCGTTTGGCTTGCAACCCCGCGCGCCAGAAGTGAAGCAGCGACTGTCGGTGAATGCCAGCGTGCTCGCCATGGGGTATCAGCGCTTCATCCCGAATTTCGCCGGGTTGCGCTTCGACATGGATGACAAGGGCTGGCACAGCTTCCTGGCCATGGATGAACTGGACGACCAGCCGGACTTTGATTTCAAGCCGATCTGGCAAGCCATGCCGATGGGCGCCAGCGCTTGCGTGGCGGTGCCGCTGGCTGCCGAGCAACAGAAGCCGCTGCTGCTCAAGCTCGGTGCTGACGAGACTGCGGCCCAGGCGTTGACCGAGCACATGGCCGGTGCGGCGGGCCTGTGCTGGTACGCCGATTCGCGGCTGTACACACCACTGCTGGTGGCCAGCCTCAAGGATGAAGACAGTGCCAGCCTCGATGGCGAACTGGGCAGGCTGTTCGGCTCGATGGTCGGCGCCTATGAAGGCAAGGTCGATGAGCATGTGTTCCCGGTGATTGAGAAACAGCAAGGTGACAACCGCCAGTGGCAGCGGCAGGTCAGTTCCCGTTTCGGTCCGTATGCGGCCAAGGATGCCGCGAATCCCGATGCGATTACCGGCCAGGCTTTCATGACCGTCAGCCTGGCGCGCCACGGTTCGACGCTGTTGTTTTCCCTCGATGACAAACTGCTGGACAAGGCCCTTGGCACCCTCGACAAGCGCTTCCCGCCGATGGCCGACGTGGTGCCCAAGGACCTGCTGATGCCGGTGTACTTCGGCCCGGACGCCATGGCGCAGTTGATGCAGCGTGAAACCCTCGACAGCCTGCCGCAAGACATGGAACCGGTGTTCTACAACGCGGCGCAAACCTACCTGATCCCCAAATTGCGCAAGCTCGGCGGATACGGCAAGTACGCCCTGACCCTGCCCGAGGGCACCGAACCCGATGGCCACTGGCAATGGCTGCCGCTGCAATGGACAGCCCTGTGAACTTACTGATCCGCAGCCTCGGCCTGCTCGCTCTGCTGTTGAGCGCAGGCGCCGGGGCGATCGAAACACCGGCGCTTGATCCGCAGCAATCCCAGGTGTTCCGCGCCTGGTTCGTGCGCATCGCCCAGGAACAGCTGAGTCGGGGGCCGAGCCCGCGTTGGTACCAGCAGGACTGCGCAGGTCTGGTGCGTTTTGCCGCCAACGAAGCGCTGAAAGTCCATGACGATAAATGGCTGCGCAGCAATGGCCTGTCCAACCGCTACCTGCCGCCGGAACTGGAGTTGAGTGCGGCTCAGCGCGGGCTGGCCCAGCAATGGCAGCAAGGTGGTGGCAAGGTCGGACCCTACGTCAACGCGATCAAGCTCATCCAGTTCAACAGCCAGCTGGTTGGCCGCGATGTCGCACAGGCGCGTCCCGGCGACCTGATGTTTTTCGACCAGGGCGACGACCAGCACCTGATGATCTGGATGGGCCGATACATCGCCTATCACACTGGCACCACTACTCCCACCGACAACGGCATGCGTTCGGCAAGCCTGCAACAACTCATGACATGGAAGGACACCCGATGGATACCCGATGCAGCCAACCCCAACTTCATCGGCGTCTATCGACTGAATTTTCTCTCCCAATGATGGGTGCGCGCATGTTGCGTTTTCTGCCTCTGCTGTTGGCTTTGGTGCTGCCATTTTCGACGGTCAACGCCCAGGACGCTGTCGAACCCAGCGGCTACACAACGGTGGCCGGTGAAAGTTTTTTCCTGCTGGCCGACAGCAGTTTTGCCAGCGACGAACAGGCGATGGTCCGTCTTGAAGCGCCGGGTCGCGACTACCGTCGCTTGCGCATGGAACCCTATGGCGGCGCCGACATTCGGGTGTACCGCATCGACAAGCCGCTGGACTTCCTCAAGCGCCAGAAGAACCTGCACCGGGTCGTCAGTGACGGCCAGTTCAAGGGCGAAGGCCTGTCGAATACGCTCGCTTACTTGTGGGACAACTGGTACCGCAAATCTCGTCGGGTCATGCAGCGGGCGTTCTCCTACGAGTCGCGTAAACAAGTCACCGAGGAAGTACCGGAACTGAAGATGGGTAGCGCCATGGCTGCGCCAACACCCTACGACGCGCAGCCACAATTCGCCCTGATTCCAGGGCTGCCGGTGGTCAGTCAGTTTCGTTATCCGCTGTGGCAAGCCAAACCCATCCAGCCGCCCGAAGGCGTGAACCTCGCCGGGTCTTCCAGCGAGTTCGTCAGTGTGGCGCCGGGCAACGTCTACATCCCATTGGGCAACTTGAAACCAGGCCTGTATCTGGTGGAGGCGCTGATCGGCAAGTACCGCGCGACCACCATGGTGTTCGTCTCTAACACCGTGGCGGTCAGCAAGATTGCCGGGGATGAACTGCTGGTGTGGGCTGCGCGTAAACACGAAGGCAGTTCGGTGCCCAAGGTCAACGTGCTGTGGACCGATGGCCTGGGTGTGATGAGCAGCGGTGCAACCGATGCCGATGGTTTGCTGCGCCTGAAACACGTCAGCCCCGAGCGCTCGTTCGTGATTGGCGAGGATGAAGAGGGCGGCGTTTTCGTCTCGGAAAACTTCTACTACGACAGCGAAATCTACGACACCAAACTCTTTGCCTTCACCGATCGCCCGCTGTACCGACCCGGCGATTGGGTGTCGCTGAAAATCGTCGGGCGCGAGTTCAAGAACGCCCGGGATTCGGTGCAGCCCGTCGCAGCCGACGTTAACGTGACCGTATTGGATGCGACCGGGACGGCGCTGCAATCCCTGGCCTTGAAGCTCGACTCCAAGGCCGGTACCCAAGGCCGCTTCCAGTTGCCCGACAATGCTGTCGCCGGTGGGTACGAGTTGCGTTTCAACTATAAGGATCAGGCCTACAGCAGCGCTTTTCGCGTCGCTGAATACATCAAGCCGCACTTCGAAATTTCCCTGAACCTGGCCAGGCAGGATTACCGCACCGGCGAACCGGTCAAGGGCAACCTGGTGCTGCTCTATCCGGACGGCAAGCCGGTGGTCAATGCCAAGCTGACCCTGAGCCTGCGCGCCCAGCAATTGTCGATGGTCGACAACGAGCTGCAATACCTGGGGCAATTCCCGGTGGAGCTGACCAGCACCGAACTGACCACCGACGCCAAGGGTAATGCCGTTGTCGATTTGCCGGCCGCCGAGAAACCGAGTCGCTACATGCTCACCGTGTTCGCCAGCGATGGCGCGGCGTATCGGGTCAAGACCACCAAGGAAATCCTCATCGACCGCGGGGCGGCGAATTTTCGCCTGAGTGCGCCGCAGCGCTTCAGTGCGGTGGGCGACAAGGTTGCGTTCAGCTACGTCAATCAAGGCGAGCAGAGCGCAGCGGTCACGCCTGCCAGCTACGGCTGGGTACGCCTGGAGGATCAAGGCACCGGCGAGGGCAAGCTCGCGGCAACCGACAAGGGCTTCAGCCTGGCCTTCGAGCGTCCCGGTACTTACAACCTCTCGCTCAAGGATGACCATGGTCGCACCCTCGGTGCCACCGGCCATTCTGTCACCGGCGAGGGCGTCAAGGCGGTGCCGGGAACCGTGGAAATCGTCCTCGACAAACCCGAGTACAAGGCTGGCGATGAAGCGCTGGCGCTGATTACTTTTCCCGAGCCGATCAGCGATGCGCTGCTGTCCCTGGAGCGCGACAAGGTCGAGGCCACGGGGCTGCTGTCCAAGGGCGGCGACTGGCTGAAGCTGGAAAAACTCAGCGACACCCAATACCGCGCACGCATTGCGGTGCAGGACAGCTTCGCGCCGAACCTGACCTTTTCGGTGCTATACACCAAGGGCGGCCAGTACAGCTTCCAGAACGCCGGGATCAAGGTGATTACGCCGCAGATCGACGTGGCCATCGCCACTGACAAAGAGACCTACCGACCCGGTGAAACCGTGTCGGTCGACCTGAGCACGCAGTTCGCCGGCAAGCCGATTCCGGCGCATCTGACGGTCAGTGTGGTCGACGAAATGGTCTATGCCTTGCAGCCGGAAATCGCGCCGTCCATCGACCAGTTCTTCTACCATCCGCGCCGCAACAATGTGCGCACCAGCGCCAGCCTGTCGTTCATCAGTTACGACGTCGCGCTGCCTGGCAGCCCTGGCGCACCGGGCAAAGCCAACCGCAGCGAGCGGGGCGTCAAGGTGCTGGAGCGCCCGCGTCGCGAAGACGTCGACACTGCCGCCTGGCAACCGGAGCTTGTGACCGATGCCAGTGGCAAGGTCCGTTTCACCTTCAAGATGCCGGACTCGTTGACCCGCTGGCGCATCACCGCCCGGGCCATCGCCGATGACGGCCAGGTCGGGCAGAAGAAGCAGTTCGTGCGCTCGGAGAAACCGCTGTACCTGAAGTGGAGCGGGCCGACCCGGTTCCGCGCCGGCGACAAACCGGATCTCGGGGTGTTTGCTTTCAGCCAGGCGCAAAACCAGGTCAAGGCCGAGCTGGTGATTCATTACGCGGGCAGCGAACAGCGGGTTCCCGTCACGCTCGACAGCGGCATCAACTACATACCGCTGCCGGCATTCGGGCTGGTCAATGGCGAGTGGAGCGCGGAACTTGTGCAGGACGGTAAAACCGTCGATGCCTTGGCCGTGCGCCTGAGCGCAACCGGCGAAGGCTGGCAAGTCACGCAAAGCCAACGCCTGGACGTAGTTGGCGCGGATACGCCGCTGAACCCACCGGCGGATGCAACGGATATCCGTCTGCGTCTGGACGACAGCCCGCAAGCACTGTTCCGTGCTGCCCTCGATGATCTGCTGGGCTATCCGTACGGCGGCGTCGAACAGACCGCCAGTCAATTGCTGCCGTTGAGCATCGCCTATCCAGCCTTATCGTCGAACCCGCAGGTCCGCGATCGCTTGCGCTTGATCATGCAGAATAGCCGCCTGCGCCTGGTGCAGATGGCCGGCCCTTCGGCGAGCTTCACCTGGTGGGGCCTGGACGGCGAGCCGGACGCGTTTCTCACCGCCTACGCGTATTACGCCGACTGGCATGCCAGCCGGGTAATGGCGCTGAACCTACCGCCAGAGCACTGGCAGCGAGTGTTGGAGGTATACGCGAAACAGGCGAAGAACACGCCGCTGTTGCAACGGGCGCTGATCCTGTCGTTCGCCAGACAGATGCAATTGCCGGTCGACACCTTGCTCAGCGGCTTGATGGAAGACCTGATCCGCGCCGGTGAGGGCAGTGCCGCAAACGTCATGGACGTGGCTGGCGATAGCCTGGTCATGACTGATCCGGATTCGGCGCTGGGCCTGGCTGCTGCGCGGGCTTTGACCGCCTCGCTGGCCGGGCAATCGAAGGTCGCTCTGCCAGCCGCATTCAAGCGGCAATTGACTGACGCACAGCAGCGACTGGCCACCAGCTCCGAGCCATTTGCCGAGGCGCTGAATGCATCGCTGCAACCTTTCGATCAGGCGCATGCGCAAGCGTTGTTGCTGCGTTTACTGCCACAGCAATCCACCCTGGAACGTGCGTTGGCGCTGACCTGGTTGCAACGCAGCATCGAACAGGCCGCGCCGGCTGTGACCTTGAAACCGGGTGACGGCTGGAAGCAGGAGCAGGGCGCGACGGGTGAAGTCTATTGGGCATGGCAAGGCGCACAGGTCCCCGGCGTCTTGTCGCTGAGCGGTGCGCAGGAGCGTCCATTGAGCGCCGCGCTGAGCTTCCAGAGCAAACAGCCAGCGGTCGATCCGCTGCCTGTGACCATTACCCGTCGCCTGTCGCGACTGGTGCCGGGCGATGAAGCCTTCACCTTCAAGCTGCAGCCGGTCGGCAATGCTCCCTTGTCCAGCGACAACCTGTATCTGGACGAAGTGATCCTGACCAGCAAAGCCGCCAGACCCTTGCGTTACGGCCTGCTCGAAGTACCGCTGCCACCGGGTGCGGATGTCGAACGCACGACCTGGGGCATCAAGCTCATGGGCAAGGCCGGGACCGAACCTTCGGCGCTGGAGAAGGCCCGTTTCGAGCCCGGACAAATGGCCTATGCAGTGCCGGTGGATGCCTTGAGTGGCGAACTGCGTCTGCGTCACCTGGTGCGCTTCTCGCAGAAAGGCCAGTTCAGCCTGCCCCCGGCGCGTTTTACCCAGGTGTACGCGCCACAGCATCAGGCTCAGGAGCAAAAACCGGCGCTCGGTCAGGTGACGGTTCACTGATATGCGTCGGCCTTGGGTCTGGTTGCTGCTGTGTCTGATTCCCGCGCTGGCCAGTGCGCAGGAAGAGCCCTTGCGCCTGGCTTTCAAGGATCAGTTGCTGACGGTTAGCCGCACGCAACTGCTGTCGCGTGAACCGTTGTCCACCAGTCTGCAAACGCCCTTGGGCAGTGTCTGGAAGCTGTTCGTGTACGGATGGCTGGTGGACACCGGCGCGCGTGAGCCGGCGTACGAGTGTCGCGGGCAGTCGAAGGAAGACGTCTATTGTTGCACCACCGGTGGCAGGATCGAGCGGGATCAGGCGTTGGTGAAATCCTGCGGGCTGTATTTCGAGCCGGCGCGATTGGGTATCGATGTTTCTGGTTGGCGAGCGTATTGGCAGGCTCGTCAGGCGCCGGAGTGGCTGCTGGACTTGCCATCCTTGCAGCCAGCCACCCGGGTTTCGGTGGTGGAATTGTTGAGCATGTTGGCGCTGATGCCGGCGCAGGGCCAGGCGCGTCGGGTATTGCTGGATGTGCTATTGAACGCGGCGGATGGCAACGTCGTGGGCGAGCTCGGCAGTCGCTTGCGGGTGAAGACCTGGAGCTGGTTCGGGGACCGGGATACTGCGTCGCGTCAGGGTGGATTCGCCGGTTGGACGACGGATGGCACGCCGATCTGGGCGGGAGGGCGCGGAACCAGTCAGCGGGTTCTGCGCGATTACGCCCAGGCGTTGTCCGTGGTGCTGCCGACGTCCTGGGCGGTGGACAGCGGCCAGTGTGTCGAGGTCGATCTGTTCTCCCGCTATCCACTGCAGCGGGTCATGTCAGGTGAGCGTGTCATGTCGTCCGGCCTGTTGCGGGGCGATTACCGGGTCGAGTTCGTCAACGGCAACCAACTGGATATCCACAGTGACGGCGACCTGTTTTTACTCAACGACAGCCCTTCACCAAAACTGGTCGCCCGCCTCGATCGCGAAGAGTACGTCGCCCGAGTCTTGCAGCGTGAAGCCAGTGCGGAACCCGCCGAGGCCGCCAAGGCCTTGGCCGTGGCCATTCGCACCTACCTGCTGCAAAACGCCACGCGCCGCGGTGATTGCCTGAGCATCGACGACAGCAGCCAGCGCCAACGCGTCGCCCCACGCCCCGCCACGGCACAGGCACGCAGCATCGCCGCCTGGACCAGTGACCTGGTGCTCGCCGGCGGCACCGTGACCTACCACTCCAATCAGCCAGGCCTCGACAGATTGTCCTGGCAACTTGCCGTGGACCAAGCCAACGCCGGCCAGCGCTACGACGCCATCCTGCTCCACGCCTACCCGCGCGCCAGCCTCAGCCGCTGGGACAACCCTGTTGCCTCCTGCGAATCGCTACCCGCCGCGCAAGACTGGCTGCAAAAGCAACGCCGCGGCTGGCGCCCCCGTCTTGAAAGCGAAGCCGGCTACAACGAAGTCAGCACCTTCGCCGTATGCCGCCTGGCCTTCGGCCGTCCCTTCGTCGACCGTGAACGCCAGCGCATCTACGCGCGCGGCGTGCTCTCGCTGCAGGACCGCCTCGACTTGACCCACGAATACCTGCACCTGGCCTTCGAAGCGCACCCGAACGGCCAGGATGAAACCTACATCGAAGCGCTCGCCCGCCACCTCTTGCTGGAATAGGCCATGACTGATCGTTATCCACAGGTCTTGCTGCTGCTCTGCGCGTTTGCCGTGCTATCGCCGGCAACCGCCGCCGACAGCGTCAAACTCGACACCCCCTCTGGCGGCTGGCGAACCGGCGCCGCCGAAGGGGAAGGCGAAAATTTTCGGCAGGTCGTCAACTACCCGGCGTCATCGGTGAACACCCCGGCGGGACAGGCAAACACCGCACGTATCAAAGGTCAGATCAAAGTCGCGCCGAAGAACGGCGAGCCCGGACGGCTGATCGTCAACGGTGTCAGCATGCCGCTGAAAATCGATCCCGCGGGCGGCTTCGATCGGCCGTTCTCATTCCCCAATGGCAGCAACAGCGTTGAAGTCCGCAGCCCCGACGGCCAGCAACGCCGCCGCGTGCAATTCCTCAACGCCAGTGGTGGAGCGACTCCAGCCAAACTGCGCGTGCTACTGGCCTGGGACAGCGACGGCACCGACCTTGACCTGCACCTGATCACCCCCGACGGCGCCCACATCTGGTACGGCGACCGCGCCGTGGCCAACGGCGCCGCACTCGATGTCGACGTCACCACCGGCTACGGCCCGGAAATCTTCGCCATGCCCGCGCCGATCAAGGGGCAGTATCTGGTGTATGTGAATTACTTTGGCGGTGGCTATCGCAGCGACGAGGAAGGGCAGGAGGATGCGGTTCAGCCGTTGACGACGGCGCAGGTGACGGTGATTACGGAGGAGGGGACGCCGAGTGAGAAGATGGAGACGTTTTTGGTGCCGATGCGGGCGGTGGGGGAGTTGACGTTGGTTAAGTCGTTTAATTATCCGTGAGAGAGACTGGCGGATGACATTATTACGGGCATTAAAAAGCCGGCTTGTGGCCGGCTTCTCGGGGACTGGCTTGGTTCATTTTTGGTAAACCGCGCCAGCCTTCAAAACGTACACCCGGATCTTGCGTCCGGCTGTGGGACTTGGCGAGAAAGTCATCTGCCTTGTCGGTGCGATCAGGGCCGCTTGGCGGGTCGATGCGCAAATGTGGGGCGCAGCATACTGATTTTTTTGTGAAATTCCCAGCTTGGTGTGTGAGAGGGCGTTTCTGGGGAGCTCAGTCAGGGGGTGGAGCAGGGTTTCGGCGAATTGACTGGCGCGTTCGCGGGCAAGCCTCGCTCCTACGGTGGTGCGCAATACCTGTGGTGTCCGCGAGATACGCCTTGTTGTTACAGGAACGGTATCGGTGGCCGGCGTTTGTTCAGGGTTGACCACCAGAATACCCAGCCCAGTACCCTGATGTTCTGCTCTTCGATTTGCGCCGGCCTGAAGATTTCATCGGGGTAATCTGCGCGGTTATGGCTGCGCAAGCGCAGGGAGTTGCCCGGCAGTCGGTGCAGGTATTTGATGCGCAGCATGCCGTCATGTTCGATTGCGTAGATTTCGCCATCGACAATCTGGGTCAGCCCGCGATCGATCGCCAGGGTGGAGCCGTCATCGATTTTCTCGGCCATGCTGTTGCCGATCATCGCGGCACCGATGGCGTCGGTGTGATTAATTTCCAAAGCGTCGAGGTGGCTGCGGGGCAGGCGCAGGCATTGTTCGCGGTCTTCGACGACGTGGGTCTTGTTGGAGCCGGGGGCCGTGATGACTTCCTTGTAGAACGGCAATTCGATGTCGATAGGTTCGACTACGGTGTAGACACCTCGGATCGCCTGGGCGTCGAAGGGGTTGCCGGAGTCGTCGAGCAGGCGCAAGTGCCTGGCGTCTTTCGAGCCTTCGCCGGTTTTCAGCCAGTCGCTGTTGACCGAAAGTTTTCTGGCGACTTCTTCCATGCAATGGGCGGGCACGCCGCGGCTGTACCAGTTGTGTACATTTTGCGGAGCCGTATCCAGGAATTCGGCGAATCCTGTCGTCGTGATGTTCGCTGCTTCAAGGAGCGCTTTAAACCGAGGGCCGCTAGTGTTCTTTTTCATGACCGGAAGTCTACTGGCGCCGGTCGGGGGTTTGAATAAACGTCCCGTTCAAATTTCGCGTGAAATTTACGACTTGATGTGAGACGTGTTGGGTAAAAAATAAACAGGGCAACCTGAGAGCCTAAAGCGTTAAACGAATAGTTTAAATCGGCTTTACAGGTGCCCAAAAAAAACCCCGGATCACCGGGGTTCTTCTTGAAACTGATGGCTCAAAGCCTGCAGCTGCTCTTAGCCTTTATAGTTGGCAACCGACTGGGTGATCGCAGCACGGGCGGCGTCTGCGCCGTCCCAGCCTTCGATCTTCACCCATTTGCCTTTTTCGAGATCTTTGTAGTTCGCGAAGAAGTGCTCGATCTGCTGGATCAGCAGTGGAGGCAGGTCGGTGTATTCCTTCACGTCGACGTAAAGCTGGGACAGCTTGTCGTGTGGAACCGCGATCACTTTGGCATCGCCGCCGCCATCGTCGGTCATGTTCAGGATGCCGACTGGGCGAGCGCGGATCACCGAACCTGGAGCAACCGGGTAAGGGGTTACGACCAGCACGTCGAGGGGGTCACCGTCGTCTGCCAGGGTGTTCGGGATGTAACCGTAGTTGGCCGGGTAGAACATAGGGGTGGCCATGAAACGGTCAACGAACAGGCAATCGCTGTCTTTGTCGATTTCGTATTTGATCGGCGCGTGGTTGGCCGGAATCTCGATCGCGACGTAGATGTCGTTCGGCAGGTCTTTGCCAGCCGGAATCTTGCTGTAGCTCATTGGGCGTTGCCCCCGTTAGTTGACCAGAAATACTTGGCCGGATTGACCAAAAAGTGGCGGCGATTATAGGCATATTCCTACGGCGACGCCACGTACCAGAGGTCGTGTAGACCTTAGTCGTGTGCCTGATAGACCGGGTTCTCGGCCAGAAGTTGCCGCAGCCTCGCCAGCGGGTCCTGGCGATAGAACAGCTTGAGTTGCTCGTAGACCTGTGGATAAGCCTCGTGCAGCAAATCAGGGGCACTGAAGAAATATTCGCTGGTGACAGCGAAAAACTCGGCCGGGTTTTCGGCGGCATACGGATCAATGGCGGTCTCGGCGTCTGGATTGCGCTCCAGTTGGCGGTCGAGGTCGTCGTAGGCCTCTTGCATGATCCTGGCCCAGTCGCTGATGCGCATGTTCGTGTGCAGCGGGGGCAAGCCGTTGGCATCGCCATTGAGCATGTCGAGCTTGTGCGCCAGTTCGTGGATCACCAGGTTGTAGCCCTCCCAGCCGCCGCTGGCCATGACACCGGGCCAGGCCAGGATGATCGGCCCTTGCTGCCAGGCTTCACCGCTGTGCTCGGCGTCCCATTCGTGCTCGACCCCACTGGCGTCGCGATGGCGCTGGGGACTGAGGAAGTCGTCGGGGTAGAGCACGATTTCGTGAAAACCCTGATACCAGTTCAGGTCGCCCAGATGCAGCAATGGCAGTTGCGCCTGGGCGGCGAGCAGCAGGCGTTGTTCCTGATGCAGTTCGACACCGGGCAGGGCGGTCAGGTGTTTGTCTTGCAGAAACAGTACGCAGGCTTCACGCAGCCACTGGTCCTCGGCGGCGCTGATGCCATCCAGGAAACTCAGGTGATGACGCACCCGCTGCCACATGTCGTCGGCTATCGGGTGCCTGGCCAGGATGCGTCGACGTCGCCAGGCGGCAATGGACCACATTCTGTCAGCGCGATGCGGTTTTGGAGTTCGAGCTGCCAAAACGGCTGCGCACGACACCAATGATCATCGGCACCAGCGACAGCAGGATGATGCCGACCACCAGCAGCGACAGGTTCGATTTGATGAAGGGTACGTTGCCGAAGAAGTAACCCAGAGTGACCAGGCCACCGACCCAGAGCACCGTGCCCAGCACACTGAAGGCGAAGAAGCGTGGGTAAGGCATTTTCGCGACGCCGGCGACGAAAGGGGCAAAGGTGCGGATGATCGGCAGGAAACGCGCCAAGGTCACGGTTTTGCCGCCGTGCTTGTCATAGAAGTCGTGGGTTTGTTGCAGGTAGTCGCGCCGGAAGATCTTCGAGTTCGGGTTGCTGAACAATCGTTCGCCCGCCGTTCGTCCGATGATGTAGTTGGTGCTGTCACCGAGGATCGCCGCGAGCATCAGCAAGCCGCCCAGCAAAACCGGGTCCATGCCGCCACCGGCCGCGACGGCGCCAGCGATGAACAGTAGCGAATCGCCCGGCAGGAAAGGCATGACCACCAGGCCGGTTTCACAGAAGATCACCAGGAAGAGAATGGCGTAGATCCATGGCCCGTAGTTGTTGACCAGCAAATCGAGGTAGACATCGAGATGCAGGACGAGATCGAGCGGGTTGAAATCCATGGACGGCACCTGTGGTAACGGCCCGGTTCGGCAGGCCTGCGGATGACTTCGCGTAAGACTACAGACAGGAGGTAGTTTTTCTTACAAGCCGGAAAGAACGGAATTATACGGGCTGGGAAGTGAAAAGCGTGTGGCGTTTGTAGCAGGGGATTTCTGCGAGAACCAGATCGCAGCCTTCGGCCGAACGCTGCGATCTTTTTTCCTTACAACTCGTCGCTGATCGGCAATATGTAGTTCTTGAACTCGGTGTCTTCCTTGAATCCGATGGATTCGTAGGTTTTCTGCGCCACTTCGTTGTTGCTGCTGGTGGACACGCGCATGCGCACCGCGTTGGTTTCCTTGGCCATTTTCTTCGCCGTGCGGATCAGGTTGTCGGCGACCAACTGGCGGCGGGCGTCTTCGGCGACGTAGATGTCGTTTAGGATCCAAACGCGTTTGAGCGAAAGCGAAGAAAAGCTGGGGTACAGCTGACAGAAGCCCAACAGTTTGTTGCTGTCGTCATCGGACAGTGCCAGGTAGATCACCGATTCCTTGCGCCGCAGGCGTTTCTCGAGGAACGCCCGGGACGAGTCCGGGTACGCCAGGGAGCCATAAAACTCGCGATATTTGACGAACAATGGGGTGAGCAGATCCAGGTGTTCGAGGGTCGCTTGAATAATCCGCATGGTAGTTCTCGTCTTCAAGTGGCTGTCTTCACGTGCTTTGGCGGCAAAGGGTACTCACTGGCAGCCGTGCATCGATCCTGCCTGAAAAGGATTGGAAAGTGCAATGCGGAAGCGGTTCAGGTTTGCGGCGAATCCAGTAGGAAATTTCCTTTAATGTCCGCTCCTGCGTCTGACTCCAGCGTTTGCACCTGCGCTTCGTCCTTCAGGTTGACGCCCGATAGCTGTCGCCGGCATGCCTCGCGCATCAAATACAGCAAACGGTGTGCCGCCATGCCGTAAGTCAGGCCTTCAAGGCGCACATTCGAGATGCAATTGCGATAGGCGTCGGTCAGGCCGACCTTCGGATTATAGGTGAAATATAATCCCAGGCTGTCTGGAGAGCTCAGGCCAGGGCGTTCGCCGATCAGGATCACAGTCATTTTTGCACCCAACAGTTCGCCGATTTCGTCGGCTACCGCGACCCGCCCCTGTTCCACCAGCAGCACCGGTGCCATTGACCATCCATCGGCCGAACTCTGCTCGGCAAAGCGCGCCAGGAACGGCAGGGTATGGCGATGCACGGCCAATGCCGACAAACCGTCGGCCACTACGATGGCAAGATCGACCCCGGCAGGATTGGCGGCGGCGTATTCGCGCAGTTTTTTTACCGACTCCACGCTCAATTTTCGCCCCAGATCGGGGCGTTGCAGATAACTGTTGCGATCGGTTGCAGCGCTATGCAGCAACAAGCTGTCGCGACCGCATTCGGCCAATTGCTCGCTGAGGGCGACATGGTCAAACGGCAAGTGCACCGCGTCTCGCGCCTGGGCGTGGGCAAACTGGAAGTCCAGTTGTGCACGGGTCGGCAGGCTGGTGCCGGTGCGGCCCAGGGCAATGCGTGCTGGGGTCAGGCGTCGCAGTTCCAGCCACGGGTTGTGCGGATCAAAAGGTGGTTTTTCCATATCGACACTCATCCCAATTGCGCCAAGGCCTGGCGGAAGGCCGGCGGCAGGCTGTTACCGAAGAGGACCTTGCCGTCCGGTTGCGTGAAAATGCCCATTTTCGCCAGCCATTGCTCGAACTCCGGCGCAGGCTTGAGTCCCAGCGTCTGGCGGGCGTACAACGCATCGTGGAACGACGTGGTCTGGTAGTTGAGCATGATGTCGTCGGAACCGGGGATGCCCATGATGAAGTTGATCCCGGCGACCCCGAGCAGGGTCAACAGGGTGTCCATATCATCCTGGTCTGCCTCGGCATGGTTGGTGTAACAGATGTCGCAGCCCATCGGCACGCCCAGTAGCTTGCCGCAGAAGTGGTCTTCGAGACCGGCGCGGATGATCTGCTTGCCGTTGTAGAGGTATTCGGGGCCGATGAACCCGACTACGGTGTTCACCAGGAACGGCTTGAAATGGCGGGCCACGGCGTAAGCCCTGGTTTCGCAGGTTTGTTGGTCGACGCCGTGGTGGGCATTGGCCGACAGGGCGCTGCCCTGGCCGGTTTCGAAATACATCAGGTTCTTGCCGAGCGTGCCGCGGTTGAGGCTCAAGCCGGCGTCGTACCCTTCCTTGAGCACATTGAGATTGATGCCGAAGCTGGCGTTGGCCGCCTCGGTGCCAGCGATCGACTGGAATACCAGGTCCAGGGGTACGCCGCGATTGACCGCTTCGATCGAGGTGGTGACATGGGTCAGCACACACGCCTGGGTCGGGATTTCGTAGCGTTGGATGATCGCATCGAGCATTTCCAGCATGGCGCAGATCGAGGCGATGCTGTCGGTGGCCGGGTTGATGCCGATCATGGCATCACCGTTTCCGTGCAGCAGGCCATCGAGGATGCTCGCGGCAATGCCGGCCGGTTCGTCAGTCGGGTGGTTGGGTTGCAGGCGGGTAGACAGGCGACCGCGCAGGCCCAAGGTGCCGCGGAACTGCGTAACGACCCGGATCTTCTGCGCGACCAGCACCAGGTCCTGTACGCGCATGATCTTCGACACGGCAGCCGCCATTTCCGGGGTCAGGCCCGGGGCGAGGGCGCGCAGGACCTGTTCGTCGGCGGCGTCGCTGAGCAGCCAGTCGCGAAAACCACCGACGGTGAGATGGCTGACCACTGCGAAAGCCTGTTTATCGTGGGTGTCGATGATCAGGCGGGTGACTTCATCGGTCTCATAGGGAATCAGGACTTCCTGCAGGAAGTGGCTCAGCGGGATGTCGGCCAGCACCATCTGCGCAGCGACGCGCTCGCCGTCATTGAGGGCGGCGACGCCAGCCAGGTAGTCACCGGAGCGTGCCGGGGTGGCCTTGGCCATCACTTCCTTGAGGTTTTCAAAGCGATAGGTCTGGGCGCCGACGGAATGGGCATAAACGGCCATGGGCGGTGTCCTCCAAATAACTCAAATTCACTGCTTATCCTTTGTAGGAGCCGTCGAGTGCAACGAGGCTGCGATCTTTTGATCTTGCCTTTAAAGATCGCATCCTCGTTGCACTCGACAGCTCCTACAGGGGCGTGGTGTGCACCTTGATAGGGCGTTGCCGGGCTGCTAGATACCTTCGAGCATAGCGTCAGCTGGTGCTTCGGAGCGTTGCCGCGCGGTCAATTGGAAATACAGGTAGCCGGCCGCCATGAAGCCAAGGAAGATCAGGCCGATCAAGGTGTTGAACCACGCCATCGCGACCAGGCACACCAGCGCCAGGAACAGCGCAATCCCCGGTACGACCGGATAACCCGGTGCGCGGAAGGTGCGCTCGAGGTTCGGCTCGGTTTTACGCAATTTGAACAGGCTCAGCATACTGATGATGTACATGACGATGGCACCAAATACCGACATGGTGATCATCGCCGCCGTCAGCGACATGCCTTGCAGGTTGACCAGGCCATCGCTGTAGATGGCTGCAATGCCGATGACGCCACCGGCCAGGATCGCCCGGTGCGGGGTCTGGAAGCGCGAAAGCTTGGCCAGGCTGCGCGGCAGGTAACCGGCGCGGGCCAGGGCGAAGAACTGCCGGGAGTAGCCGAGAATGATTCCGTGGAAACTCGCCACCAGGCCAAACAGGCCGATCCAGACCAGCATGTGCATCCAGGTCGAATTGTTGCCGACTACCGCTTTCATGGCCTGGGGTAGCGGGTCGTTGATGTTTGCCAGTTGACGCCAGTCGCCGACGCCGCCGGCCATTACCATTGTGCCGATGGCCAGGAACACCAGGGTCAGGATGCCGCTGACGTATGCCCGGGGAATCGTACGTTTCGGGTCCTTGGCTTCCTCGGCGGCCATGGCGGCGCCTTCAATGGCTAGAAAGAACCAGATCGCGAAGGGAATGGCGGCGAAAATGCCGGGAATGGACGCGATAGTGAATTCACTGGAGCCAGACCAGCCATTGAGCACGAAATTGCTGAAACTGAACCCTGGCGCGACCACGCCCATGAACACCAGCAGTTCGGCGACCGCCAGCACGGTCACCACCAGTTCGAAGGTGGCGGCGATGCTGACGCCGAGAATATTGAGGGTCATGAACACGAAGTAGGCGCCGACGGCGGCGATTTTCGGGTCCAGTTCCGGGTATTGCACGTTCAGATAGGCACCGATGGCCATGGCGATGGCTGGCGGCGCAAATACGAATTCGATCAGGGTGGCGATGCCGGCGATCAATCCGCCTTTTTCACCGAAGGCTCGCCGACTGTAGGCAAACGGCCCGCCGGCATGGGGAATCGCCGTGGTCAATTCGGTGAAACTGAAGATGAAGCAGGTGTACATCGTTGCCACCATCAGGGCGGTGACGAGGAACCCCAGGGTCCCGGCGGTGCCCCAGCCGTAACTCCAGCCGAAGTATTCGCCGGAGATCACCAGGCCAACGGCAATGCCCCATAAATGCAGGGTGCCGAGTGTGGGTTTGAGCTGTGTGGTAGTTGTCATAAGTCCTCGCTGGCCTTTTTGATCTTCATTGGACTTTCGGGTGCTGCGTTTGGGCGGATTGCGGGCACGCAAAGGCCGTGCCAGAGCGGCCAAAGGCAGTTGTACGCGGTTATTAGGGACGCCTTCGCGAGCAGGCTCGCTCCCACAGTGAGCGGGGTCGGCCCCACAAAACCCCTGTGGGAGCGAGCCTGCTCGCGAAGGCGGTGGGAAGGACGGCACGGAAATCCCGCGCCGCCCTGGTTTTTAGAAGAAGCCCAGCGGATTGATGTCGTAGCTCACCAGCAGGTTCTTGGTCTGCTGATAGTGGTCGAGCATCATCTTGTGGGTTTCACGGCCGACGCCGGACTTCTTGTAGCCACCGAACGCGGCATG
>NZ_NOIO01000025.1:0-98839 GCF_014596605.1 Pseudomonas sp. PSB11 | reverse complement strand
CTCACGTCCTGCACGAACGGCCCGCTACTCCAGAACTGAGGGATCGACGAAGGCAGGAGCGAGAAAAGCTGAAGGCTGCCCAAGGCAGCCTTCAGCTATGAAACATGTTTACCGGACACTAGTGACGCTCTGCGTGGGAATGCAGCCCGGGACGCTCCGCGTCCCATCCAAGGCCGAACGCATAGCGCCCAAAGAAGCATTCTCACGCAGAGCGTGGGAACGATCCTTACTTGATCCCCGCCAGGAATTGCAGGAGCGCGTCAGTGACGAACTGCGGATTCTCCAGATTGGAAATATGCCCCGCCTGCGGCACCAGCACGTACGGGCAACCGATCAACCCGGCCATTTCCCGGGTTTCACTCGGCGGGCGTGGCTTGTCCTGATCGCCACACATCAGCAACGTGGTTGCCGCATTCAACTCGCCCAGGCGCGGCAACAAGTCATCCCGGCCAAAGGTGATCCGCCCCATCGGCACGATGCTTTCACGCAACCGCTCAGCCGGCAGCGCGGCGAGCTTGGCGCGAAATTCCTGATACAGCGCCGACTGAGGATCGATGCCCGGTCGGAAAAAAATCGGCACCACGATATCCAGCAACTGCTCTGAAATGACGCCGGTTTCTTCAATCATCTTGAACAGTGAAAAATAGTACTGCCGGGTCGGTTCCGGCTCGACACCGACATAGGTGTCCATCAACACCAGCCCATTGAGCCGTTGCGGCGCCGACAACGCCAGTCGCACACCCCACATGCCGCCCACCGAGAGGCCGACCAGGGTTACGCGGTCGATGTCCAGATGATCGAGCAGCGCCAGGGCCTGGCGTGCAATGTCATCCAGCGACGTGGTACCGGCAGGCAACGGCCCGGATTCACCGTGGCCCCAAAGGTCCAGGGCGATCACCCGATACTGTTGCGACAACGCGGCGATTTGCGGTGCCCACATGGCCTGGTCCCACAGGTAACTGCCGGCCAGCAGGACGGCCGGGCCGGTGCCTTGATCGAGGTAGTGGAGGGATTGGCCGTCGATGGTTACGAAGGGCATCACAGTGGCTCCGTTTGAAAATGGAGTCGGAAGATTGAGCGGCTGACGGTTTGCAGTCAATCACACGCTTGTATGTCGCTGTACCGGCCTCATCGCTGGCAAGCCAGCGATTGAGACCTTCACAGACGCCAGAGAATCAAAGCCCCTCCAGCTCCGCCATCAGATCATTCAGCCGATCCACCTTCTCCTCGCTGATGTCATTGGCCGCCAGGCCGTCGATGTACCCGGCCAGTTCCTCCACCGTGCTGCACTCGAACATCGCCCGCAGCGGGACATCGCGCTGCAGGGTTTTCTGCACCCGCGAGGCGATCTGCGTGGCCAGCAACGAATGCCCGCCCAGTTCGAAGAAGTTGTCGCGGACGCCGACTTTCCCGACCTTCAGCACCTCGGCCCAGATCTCCGCCAACGTCTGCTCCAGGTCGTTGCGTGGCGCCTGGTAGTCCTGGCTTTGCAACAACTGGCCAATCTCCAGTGCCGGCAGGGCCTTGCGATCCAGTTTGCCGTTGGCGTTGAGCGGCAGCTTGTCGAGCCACAGCCAGTGCAGGGGCACCATGTATTCCGGCAGTTCGGCGCGCAGGCGTTGCTTGATCCGCTCCAGGCATCGAGCAGGATCGAACGTTGAATCCGCCGCCACCAGGTAGCCCACCAGGTGCTTGCCATTGAGCCCTTCCTGCACACCGACCGCCGCGTCGCGCACTTGCGGTTGTTCATGCAGGCGCGCTTCGATTTCACCCAGTTCGATGCGGTAGCCGCGAATCTTCACCTGCTGGTCGACGCGCCCGACGTACTCCAGCACACCGTCACTGCGACGGCGGGCCAGGTCGCCGGTGCGATACAGGCGCTCGCCCGGTGCACCGAACGGGTTGGGCACAAACACCTGGGCCGTGCGCAACGGATCGCTGACGTAGCCGCGCCCGACCCCGGTGCCCGCCACGCACAACTCGCCCACCGCACCCGGCGGCACCAGCTCCAGCACGCCGTCGAGCAGGTACAAGCGGTTGTTGTCGGTCGGCGTACCGATCGGCAGATAGCTGCCGCGGGTGGAGGCCATGTCGACGCGAAAGAACGCCACGTCATCCGAGCATTCCGCCGGGCCATAGGCATTCACCAACCCGATCTCCGGGTAACGCAGCAGCCATCGATGCGCCAGTTCCGGCGGCATCGCCTCCCCTGTCGGCAGCATCCAGCGCAAGCCATCGAGACGCATGCGTTCCTGGGCGAGCATGCCCTGGATCAGCGACGGCACGCTCTCCAGCACCGTGATGCCTTGCACCGAAACATGCGCCAGCAAGCCCTGCGGGTCGTGGGCGATGCTGTTCGGCACGATGTCCACCCGCGCGCCGAACAACGGCGCGGCGAGGAACTGCCACACGGAAATATCGAAGCTTTGCGAAGCGGTCTGGGCAATCACGTCAGCCTCACCGAGGCTCAGGTACGGCACCTTGCTCAACTGGTTGTTGAGCATGCCGCGCTGCTCGACCATCACGCCCTTGGGCAAACCGGTGGAGCCGGAGGTGTAGATCACGTAGGCCAGATTATCCGGCCCGCTGTAGATGCCCGGATTGGCCACCGATACATGGCTCGCCTGCACCTCTTCCCAGACCAGCAACCGAGGCCGACTGGCGCAACCGAACTCATCCAGCAACGCCAGTGCTTGCGCGTGACAGGCTCGAGTACACACTAGCAACGGCGTGCGACTCAGGTCGATGATGCGACTCAGACGCTGGCCCGGTAGCCCCGGATCCAGCGGCAGATAACCCGCTCCCGCCTTGAAGCTACCGATGATCATGCCGAGCAAATCGAGGCTGCGTTCGGCCAGGAGCGCCACCGGTTGATCCAGCCCGACGCCGGCGGCAATCAGTGCATGGCCGAGGCGGTTGCTGCGCTGGTTCAGTTCCAGATAGCTGTAGTGCTGATCCAGACAACTGGCGGCAATACGCAGCGGACGGACAGCCACTTGCGCTTCAAACAAGGCAACGTAGCTCTGCTCCAAGGGGTATGCGTGTTCGCTCTGGTTGCAGCCGTTGATCAGGAATTCCTGTTCCCCAGTGCCCAGCAGCGGCAAGTCCGCCATGTCGCCATGGAAGCCTTCGACCAACGCCAGCAACAGGCGCTTGAATTCACCCAGCATGCGCTCGACCGTGGATTCATCGAAATAACGCTGGTCATAGGACAGGTGCAAGCCCAGGTCATCACCCGGATAGCACACTGCCGTCAGCGGGAAATTGGTGTGGGTGCGGCCCGAATCCGACGTCGCATTCAGGCTTTGCGCACGGTCCAGAACGGAGACTTCCACCGGGGCGTTTTCGAACACGAACAGGCTGTCGAACAGTGGCTGGCCCTTGGGCAGTTCACTGTTTTCCTGGATGCTCACCAGCGGCAGGTACTCGTACTCACGCAGTTGCATGTTGCTGTCGAGCAAACCCCTCAGCCATCGGCGCACGCTGCAACGCTGATGGTCGTCAGGGATTTTCACCCGCAGTGCGATGCTGTTGATGAACAGGCCGACGGTGCGTTGCATCTCTGGCATCTCGACCGGACGCCCAGCCACCGTGACCCCGAACAGCACGTCGCGATCACCACTCAGCCTGCGCAATACCAGGGCCCATGCCGCCTGGGCAAAGGTGTTGATGGTGAGCTGATGCGCCTGGGCCAGTTCACGCAGCCGTGCACCGTCACGGGCATCAAGGCGAGTGTAACGGTCGCCGACGATCATGCCGCCGCTGTCGCCGGCATGTTCGCGCAGGAACGGCCGGTCGCTCGGGATCGGCGTGGTCCGCTCGAACCCTTGCAGGTTGGTTTTCCACCATTGCCGCGCTTGGGCCAGGCTCCGGTGTTGCAGCCAGGCGATGTAGTCGCGGTAACGTGGCGCTACGGCCAACTGCGCTTCCCGGCCTTCGCCGAGGGCGGTGTAGATCTCGAAGAAGTCGTTCATCAGCAGGGAGCGGCACCAGGCATCGATCAGGATGTGGTGGTTACTCATCATGAACCAATAACGCGCCGCGCCCACCCGGATCAGGCGCAGGTGGAACGGTGCCTGGTTGAGCAGATCGAACCCGGCCTCACGTTCGGACTTGAGCAGGGCCTGCAGCTTCGGCTCCTGCTCGGCGGCGGCGATCTCGCTCCAGTCCAGGTATTCGATCGGCGTGTTGCCCGGTTTGTGGATAACCTGCAGCATGTCTGCGCCGACGTTCCAGCAGAACGAGGCGCGCAAGGCTTCATGGCGGGCGATCACCGCTTGCCAGGCCTGGGCGAAACGCTGCGCATCGAGCTCGCTGTCGATGCGGTAGCGATCCTGCATGTAGTACAGGCCCGTGCCCGGTTCCAACAGGGTGTGCAGCAGCATGCCTTCCTGCATGGGCGTCAGCGGGTAGACGTCTTCGATCAGCGTTGCGGCAATCGGCAGTGCATCCAGTTGCGCCTGGTTCAGTTTCGCCAGCGGGAAGTCCGACGGCGTCAGGCCGCCCGCGTCATCGCGCAGACAGTGCTCGATCAGGCTGCTCAACTCGCCCAGGTAAGCATCGGCCAATTCGCTGATGGTCTTGGGCGCATAGCGTTCGGCGCTGAAGGTCCAGCGCAGCACCAGCTCGTTGCCGTAGACCTGACTGTCGACGCTCAATTCATTCGGCAGCGGCGCCTGCGCATCAAAGGCCGCGCCAACCGCTTCATCCAGCGGATGGAACAGCGCATCGGCCGCAAAACTCTGGTCGAACTGCCCCAGGTAGTTGAAGGTGATCGGCGCCGTCGGCAGCTCGGCCATGCGCTGGCGGGTAGGCTCATCGGCCAGATAACGCAGCACGCCATAGCCCAGCCCTTTGTGCGGTACGGCGCGCAATTGCTCCTTGATCGCCTTGATCGAGGCGCCCTGCCCGGCCGCCTCCTCGATGTTCGCGGGTGTCAGGCGCAGCGGGTAAGCGCTGGTGAACCAGCCGACGGTGCGGGTCAGGTCGATGTCGTCGAACAGCGCCTCGCGGCCATGGCCTTCGAGTTGAATCAGCGCCGACGCGTGTCCGCTCCAACGGCATAGCACACGGGCCAACGCGGTCAGCAGCAGGTCGTTGACCTGGGTGCGATAAGCACTCGGCGCCTGTTGCAGCAATTGCCGGGTGCGCTCGCTGTCGAGGCGCACGCTGACGGTTTGCGCATGGCGATGCAGCCGACCACCCTGCGGTCGATCACAGGGCAACTCGGCGCTCGGCCCGGCCAATTGCGCCTGCCACCAGCCCAGTTGCTCACGCAGGGATTCGCTGCCGGCATAGGCCTGCAAGCGGGCGGCCCAGTCCTTGAAGGCACTGGTCTTGGCCGGCAGCTGCAGCGGCTGTTGTGCCTCGAGTTGGCGATACAGGTTCTGCAGATCTTCCAGCAGCACGCGCCATGAAACGCCGTCGGTTACCAGGTGGTGAATCGCGATGAACAAGCGCTGCTGAGCCTGGGGACCATCGACCAGCAACACCCGCAGCAACGGCCCCGCTTCGAGATCGAGGCTGCGCTGGGTGTCGGCGAACAGGGCGGCGCATTGGTCCATGGACGCCACGCGCATTTGCCACAACACCGGCACATCGGACATCGCCTGGTGCCGGGCTTGCCACTGACCGCCCACCTGGCGGAAGCGCAAGCGCAACGCATCGTGCTGTTCAATCAGCGCCAGTAAAGCTTGCTCCAGGCGATGGGCCTCCAGGGGCACGTTCGGTTGCAGCAGCAACGCCTGGTTCCAGTGTTGGCGCTGGGCAATGGCGGTGTCGAAGAACCAGTGCTGGATCGGCGTCAGGCGCGACTCGCCGCTGAGCAAGCCTTGCTCGGCGGTGACCTGGCCGGTGCGGGTCGCCACGGCGGCAAGGGTCTGTACGGTCTGGTGCTGGAACAGGTCGCGGGGGCTGAAGTGAATGCCCTGTTGCCGCGCGCGGCTGACCACTTGGATCGACAGGATCGAGTCGCCACCGAGTTCGAAGAAGTTGTCGTTTAGCCCGACCTGTTCGACATTCAGCACTTCACACCAGATCTGCGCCAACGTCAGCTCCAGTTCGTTGCCGGGTGCCACATACTGCTGGCGGTTCAGCTCCGGGTCCGGCGCCGGCAGAGCGCGACGGTCGAGTTTGCCGTTGGCGGTCAGCGGCATGCTCGCCATCAGGATGAGGTGCGTGGGCACCATGTAATCCGGCAACTGGGACTTGAGATGCGCCTTGAGTGATTCACGCAGAGCCGCTTGTTGCGACTCGTCCTGTTCGGCGACGTCGGCGACCAGATAGCCGACCAATTGCTTGCCGCTCGGTGCATCGAGCGCCAACACCACCGCTTCGCGTACCGATTCATGCTCCAGCAAACGGCTTTCGATCTCGCCCAGCTCGATGCGGAAACCGCGGATCTTCACTTGATGGTCGATACGCCCGAGGTATTCCACCAGGCCATCGACGCGCTGGCGCACCAGGTCGCCGGTACGGTAGATACGCCCGCCGTCGCCGGCAAACGGATCGGCGACAAAGCGCTCCGCCGTCATGCCCGCTCGCTGGTGATAACCCTGGGCCAGGCCGGCACCACCGACGTACAACTCGCCGGTCGCACCCTGCGGCACCAACGCCAGGTCGGCATCGAGAATGTATGCCACGCGGTCGCCGATCACGCTGCCGATCGGCACGCTGCCAGCGCCTTCTTCCAACACTTCGGGCGCCAGGCTGGCCAGTGGCATGACCACGGTTTCCGTCGGGCCGTAGGCATTGAAGAACAGGCTCGGTTTGAACGCCGCACGAATCCGCGCCAGGTGTTCGCCGGTCAGCGCTTCGCCGCCGGTGATGATCATGCGCACCGGCAGAGTCGTATTTTGCGTCGCCAGCCATTGCGCCAACTGGCTGCCGTAGCTCGGGGTGAACCCGAGGATGTTGATGTGGTGGCGACCGATCAGCCCGCAGATCTCTTGCGCGTCCCATTGGCCCTGGGCGCGCAGCACCACCTGGGCACCGCTCAGCAGCGGCACTAACAGGCGCTCGGTGGCGGCGTCGAAGTTGATCGAATAGAAGTGCAACTCGCAGTCGTCCGGGCGCATGCCGAAACGCTCGATCACCGCGCGGCAATGCATGGCGATTTCGCCGTGGGACACCACCACGCCTTTGGGTTTACCGGTGGAACCCGAGGTGTAGATCAAGTAAGCCTGATGTTGCGGCAGGCTGATGTCAGGCAGTTCGCAGACGGGATAATTGGCAAGCGCCGCAGAGTTTTCCTCCAGGCACCAGCGGCCGACGCCCGCGGGCAAATCGCCAAGGGCCTGGAACATCGCCGCGTCACTGAGCAGCAAACCGACGCCGCTGTCTTCGATCATGTAGAGCAAGCGATCCAGCGGGTATTCCGGGTCCAGCGGCACGTAGGCGCCACCGGCCTTGAGGATCGCCAGCAGGCCGATGACCATCTCCAGCGAGCGCTCCAGCGCCAGGCCCACCCGCACCTGCGGGCCGACGCCGCGCTCGCGCAGCATCCAGGCCAGGCGATTGGCGCGGCTGTCGAGTTCGGCGTAGGTCAGGGTGTGCCCGGCGAAGGTCAGGGCCGGCGCATCGGGACGCGCCCGGGCCTGTTCGCTGAACAACTGATGGATGCACTGGTCGAGTCGATGCGCGCCCGGTTCGACGCCCAGGCTGTCGAGCAACTGTTGTTGTTCATCGGCGTCGAGCAATGGCAACTCGCTGAGGCGCTGCTGCGGATCGGCAATCAGCGCCTCCAGCAGGTTGCGCCAATGCGCGGCCATGCGCGCAATGCGCGGCTCGTCGAACAGATCGGTGCTGTAGGTCAGGCAGCAACCCAGGCGATGGTCGAGGTCGGTGACTTCCAGGTTGAGGTCAAACTTGGTCGCACGGGCATCGTTGGCCAGGTATTGCACGGTCATCCCGGCCAGGGTGCGGCTCTGCTGGAACTCCCAGCGCTGCACGTTGCACATCACCTGGAACAGCGGGTTATAGGCGGCGCTGCGCGGTGGCTGCAAGGCTTCGACCAGATGATCGAATGGCAGGTCCTGATGGGACTGGCCCTCGATCACGGTGTGGCGAACCTGCTCGAACAACTCGCCCACGGACATCTGCCCATCGAGCTGGCAACGCAGCACCTGGGTGTTGAGGAACGCGCCGATCAGCCCTTCGCTTTCCGGGCGAATCCGGTTGGCCACCGGTGCGCCGATGCGCAGGTCGGTCTGGCCGCTATAGCGATACAGCAGCGTGGCCAGGGCGGCAGTCATGGTCATGAACAAAGTCAGGCCGTTTTGCGCATTGAAGGTGCGCACCCGTGCCGCCAGGTCATCGCTCAGGTCGAAACGGTACAACTCGCCCTGGTGGCTTTGCACCGGTGGACGCGGACGGTCGGCCGGCAATTCCAGCAGCGGATGCTCACGGCCCAGTTGCGTAGTCCAGTAGTCGAGCTGGCGCTGGCGTTCACCGGACTGAAGCCATTGCCGCTGCCAGACGCTGTAATCCAGGTACTGCACCGGCAACGGCGCCAGCGGTGATTCGCGTTCCTCGACGAAGGCTTCGTAGAGCGCACTGAGTTCCCGGGCAAAGATGTCCATCGCCCAGCCTTCGGTGACGATGTGGTGCAGGGTCAGCACCAGGTAATGCTCCTGCTCGGCGGTCTTGACCAGGCAGGCGCGCAGCAGCGGGCCAGTTTCCAGATCGAAGGGTTTGTGCGCCTCATCGTCGGCCAGTTGCTGGACTTGCCACTCACGGCCATCGGCATCCAGCGCGGTGAAGTCCTTGCAGTCTATGCGCACTGAGGTTGAGGCATGCACCTGCTGGCGCGCGACGCCATCGACGCTCGGGAAGGTGGTGCGCAGGGTTTCGTGACGCATGATCAGCGCCTGCAACGCGGCCTCGAAACGCTCGACATCGAGCACCCCGCGCAGGCGCGCCATGCCACCGACGTTGTAGGCCGGGCTGTCCGGTTCCATTTGCCAGAGGAACCACATGCGCTGCTGGGAATAGGACAACGGCACCGCTTGGCTGCGGTCGACCTGGGCGATCGGCGGCTGTTCGTTGGTACGGCCGCTGGCCTGGATCAGGCGCACCTGTTCGGCAAAGGCGCCCAGCCCGCTGTGTTCGAACAGCGCGCGCAAAGGCAACTCGACATCGCAGGCCTGGCGCGTGCGGGAAATGATTTGCGTGGCCAGCAGCGAATGGCCGCCGAGGGCGAAGAAGTCATCGCCCAGACCGACTTGGCCGAGGCCCAGTACTGCACGCCAGATGTCGGCGATTTGCCGTTGCAGTTCGGTCACCGGTTCGATGTGTTCGCGCACCTGCCACTGGGGTTCCGGCAAGGCCGGACGGTCGAGTTTGCCGCTCGGGCTGAGGGGCATCTGGTCCAGGCGCATCAGCTGTGCCGGGACCATGTATTCCGGCAGTTCCGCCGACAGTGCGTTTTTCAGGCGAGTGGTTTGGGCCTCTTCGGATTCGGTGGAATCGGCAGTGTAGTAACCGATCAACTGACCGCCGGCCGACGTTTCGCGCACCAGCACCACCGCTTGGGCGACACCTTCTTGCGCCAACAACCGCGCTTCGATTTCTTCCGGCTCGACACGAAAGCCGCGCAGCTTGACCTGCTGATCGAGACGTCCGAGGTATTCGATCACACCATCGGTGGTCCAGCGCGCACGGTCACCGGTGCGATACAGGCGCGCGCCCTGCTCGCCCAGAGGATCAACGACAAAACGCTCGGCTGTCAGACCCGGGCGGCCCAGATAACCGCGGGCCAGGCCGATGCCGCTGATGCACAGTTCACCCGGCACGCCGGCCGGCAGGGGATTCAGATCAGGGTCGAGTACCCGGCAGATCACGTTGCCCAACGGCCGGCCAATCGGCGAGCGCTCGCCATCAGTGCTGGAGCAGCGCCAATGGGTCACGTTGATCGCGGTTTCGGTCGGGCCGTAGCGGTTGTGCAATTGCACCGCCGGCAGTCGTTCCAGCACCCGATTGCGCAGTTCGGCGGGCAGCGCTTCGCCACCGGAGAACAGCCGACGCAGGCTGGTGCATTCGGCGCTCAGCGGTTCGTCGATGAACAACGCCAGCAGCGGCGGCACGAAGTGCAGCGTGGTCACGCCGTAGGCTTGAACCAACTGCGCGATGCGCTGCGGATCGCGGTGTTCACCCGGCCCGGCTAGCAGCAGCCGGGCACCCGTGATCAACGGCCAGAAGCACTCCCACACCGACACGTCGAAACTGATCGGCGCTTTCTGCATCAGCACATCGGTTTCATTCAGGCGATAGGTGTCCTGCATCCATTGCAGACGTTCGGCGAGGGCCGCGTGGGTGTTGCCGACGCCTTTCGGTTGCCCGGTCGAGCCGGAGGTGTAGATCACATACGCCAGGTTGTCGCCGTGCAGGTGCAGGCCCGGCGTGTGGCTTGGCCAGTTTTCCAGATGCAGGGCGTCCATCGCGATCACGCTGACGCCGTCGGTCGCTGGCAAGCGCTCGAGCAATTGAGTTTGCGTCAGCAACAACCCGACGCCGCTGTCGCTGAGCATGTAGGCCAGGCGTTCGGCGGGGTAATCCGGATCGAGTGGCACGTAGGCGCCACCGGCCTTGATGATCGCCAGCAGGCCGATCAGCAGTTGCGGCGAACGCTCGGCGGCAATGGCCACGCACACATCCGGACCGACGCCTTTGTCGCGCAGGTAGTGGGCCAGGCGATTGGCCTGGGTGTGCAGCTCGGCGAAATCGAGGCTGCCGCCGTCCCACAGCAGCGCGGTGCGCTCCGGGGTCAGGCGTGCCTGTTCGTTGAGCAGCTCTGGCAGCCAGCGGCGGGCAGGCGGGCACGGTGCAACGGCCCACTGCGCTTGCTGATCAGACTCAGGCCCGGTCAGCAGCGGCAGGTCGCCGATGGCGGTTTCAGGTTGTTCACTGATGACGCGCAACAGGTGGCGGTAATGCTCCGCCAGGCGCTCGATGGTCGCGGCATCGAACAGCTCGCTGGCGTAATCGAAGGACAGGCTCAAGCGCCCGTTGCGATCTTCTTCACTGTGCAACTGCAGGTCGAACTTGGCCTCGCGACTGTGCCACGGTAGCTCTTCGGCGAGCAACCCAGGCAGGCGTTTCAAGGCGCTGAGATCCCGTTGCTGGTGGTTGAACATGACTTGGAACAGGCCCTGTTCGCGCGCCTGTGGGAAGGCCTCGAGCAGTTGCTCGAACGGCAGGTCCTGATGCGCTTGCGCGCCCAACGCAGCCTGTCGGGTTTGTGCCAGCAACTCAACGAATGGCAGGCGCGAATCCACCTCGGCGCGCAGCACCTGGGTGTTGATGAAGAAGCCGATCAGCCCCTGGGTTTCCAGGCGCGGACGGTTGGCATTGGGCACGCCGATGCGGATGTCGCGCTGCCCGCTGTAGCGATGCAACAGGGTCTGGAACGCGGCGAGCAACAGCATGTACGGCGTGGCTTGATAAGCCTGGGCAGTCTGGCGAATGGCATCGCTCAAATCCGCCCCCAGGCGTACGGTAAGGCGGGCGGCGCTGTGCAGCTGATGCGCCGAGCGCGGGTGGTCGGTGGCCAGGCTCAGGGTCGGATGCTCATCGCCCAACTGCGCTTTCCAGTAAGCCAGTTGGCGCTCGCCCTCCCCTTGCGCCAGCCATTGGCGCTGCCAGCTGCCGTAGTCGGCGTACTGGGTCGGCAGTGGCCCGAGCGTGGCCTGTTGTCCTTGAGCAGCCGCCGCGTACAGCCGGGAAAATTCGTCGATCAACACATTCATCGACCAGCCGTCAGCGATGATGTGATGCAGCGTCACCAGCAGTTGGTGATCTTCGTCGTCGAGGCGCACCAGCGTTACCCAGAGCAACGGCCCCTTCTCCAGGTCGAACTGAGTGCGCGCTTCGTCCTCGCGGATTTGCCGAGCCTTGGCTTCACGCTCGGCCAGCGGCAGATCGCTGATATCGATGCGTTGAAGATTGAATTCAGCGGCTGCAACAACCTGCTGCAACGCCACCCCGTCACGCTCGAAGAAACGCGTGCGTAGGGATTCGTGGCGCTCGATCAACTGCTGGAAACTGCCGCGCAGGGCGTCTTCGTCCAGTTCGCCGCGCAGGCGCAAGGCACCGGGAATGGTGTAGGCGCTGCTCTGTGGGTCGAGTTGCCAGGTGATCCACAAGCGATTCTGCGCCAGGGATTGTGGCATCGGTTCACTGCGCGAGAGCTGGGTGATCGCGCCCTGGGCGAGGCCACCGTCCTGTTGTTGACGCGCGACCACGTCGGTAAAGGCGCCAAGGGTCGGCGCTTCGAACAGCAGGCGCAGGTTCAGCGCCAGGCCAAGTTGTTCGCGCAGACGCGCCACCACTTGCGTGGCCGCGATGGAGTTGCCGCCCAGCAGGAAGAAGTGATCGTCGGCAGCGACCTGCTGGACCTGCAATTGCTCGCACCAGATTTGGCCGATCAGCCTTTGCAACTCACAGGCGGACTGAACGTTGCCTGCGCTTTCTGTGACCGCCGAAGGGAACAACGCATAACTGTCGAGGCTGCCATCGGCCAGGCGATTGCGGCACGCCGAGCGTTGCTGTTTGCCGCTGGAGGTCTTGGGCAAGGCGCCCGGATTGAGCAGCACCACCACGCTCGGCGCTTCCTGATACGCCTCGGCCACGGCCTGGCGGATGGCCTTGATCAAGGCCTCGGGCGGGAGGATTTTTTGCACGCTGCGGCTGATTTCCGCGGCGATGCCGATGCCTTCCTGGCCGTCGATATTGACCGCAAAGGCGGCGACGCGTCCCTTGCGCACCACCTCCACTTCACGCTCGACCGTCTGCTCGATGTCCTGTGGATAAAGGTTGTGGCCGCGCACGATCAGCAGGTCTTTCAGGCGCCCGGTGATGAACAGTTCACCGCCGCGCATGAAGCCCAGGTCGCCGGTGCGCAGCCATTTTTTATCGGCGTGCTGGACGAAGGTCTTGGCTGAGGCTTCGGGGTTGCGCCAGTAGCCGTGGGCGATGCTCGGCCCGGCGGCCCAGACTTCACCGACCGCGTTGTCAGCCAGTTCGCTGAGCGACACCGGGTCCATGATCAACACCGCGTGATCCGGCTGGCTGATACCACAGCTCATGATCGCGCTGCCCTCGCCGGCTTCGGCACGGTTCTGCGCCAAGGCCTGATCGTCCACCCGCAGGTTGCCGATGCCCTGGCCACGCGGAGTACCGGCAACGAACAGCGTGGCTTCCGCCAGACCGTAGGAGGCCATGAAACTGTCTTCGCTGAAACCGCAGGAGGCGAACTTCTCGGCGAAGCGTTCCAGGGTGTCGAGGCGAATCGGTTCCGAGCCGGAATAGGCCACGCGCCAACCGCTCAGGTCGAGGCGCTCCAGGGCCGACTCACTGACCCGTTCGCTGCACAGACGATAGGCAAAGTCCGGCCCGCCACTAATAGTGCCGCCGTATTCACTGATTGCTTCGAGCCAGCGCAGAGGTCGGCCGAGGAAGTACGCCGGCGCCATCAACACGCATGGCACGCCACTGAAAATCGGCTGCAACAGGCCGCCGATCAGGCCCATGTCGTGGTACAGCGGCAGCCAGCTGACGATCACGTCGTCGGGGTTCAGGTCGATGCCGAAACCGTGGCGGATCAGCAACTCATTGGCCACCAGGTTACCGTGGCTGACCTGTACGCCCTTGGGCAATGCGGTGGAACCGGAGGTGTATTGCAGGAAGGCGATGTCATCGTCTACCAGGGCCGGTGCGACCCAGCGTTCGGCGTGGGCGCTGTCGAGGGTATCGACACACAACAGCGGCGGCGCCCCTTCAATTTGTAGCAACGAATCGCACAGGCCGGCACTGGTCAGCAACAGGCGCGGCTCGGCATCGCCGATGATCGACAGCAGCCGCTCCTGGTGATGCCGACGCGCCGACTCCGGCGGATAGGCCGGCACCGCGATCACCCCGGCGTACAGGCAACCAAAAAACGCCGCGACGTAATCCGGCCCGCTGGGAAACAACAACACCGCGCGCTCGCCAAAGCCGGCCTCGGCCTGCAACGCGCCGGCAATCGTCCGCGCCCGCTGATCCAGCTCGCGATAGCTGAGCACCACAGCCTGGTCCCGGGTTTCGGCGAGAAAACGCAAGGCCACCCGATCCGGCGTCAGGGCCGCGCGGCGCTGGAGGGCTTGGACCAGTGTGCTGGGGATTTCGAACGCGTCGGTCATGAGGTTTCCTGCCTGAATTCGGCTTGCAAATGGAATCGGTGTCGTAACGTCACACCCCACCGGGGGGCATGCAGGACGCGGTCTTCGCCGACCGCGCAAGGCATTGGCAATGCTGTGGTGTCCGGGGCTGCAGCCCGGAGCCATTCACCAATGAGAACGGATGACCCTGGCAAATAATTAGTCGACAGCCTTGCGCACCAACCAGGCCGTGGCGCGACAGCGTGTCGCAGTTCTCACTCTGCACCTTCAATGCGCATTACTTCTCCTTCTCAATTGACAATCATTATCATTCAACATAATTTGTCGCTCGATGTGTAGGGCGGCCCCGGCCTTCTTGTCGTCCCACTAACCTACTGGCAGCAAGGTGATTTCCAATGACGGAACAAGCGTCCACAAGCAGGTGCGATTCGCCGCTACTTCAAGCCTTCGTCGACAATCGGCTGATACTGGTCAAGATTGCAGCCCGCATCACCGGCTGCCGCTCGCGCGCCGAAGATGTGGTGCAAGATGCTTTCTTCCGCCTGCAATCGGCGCCGAACATCACCTCCTCCTTCAAGGCGCAGCTCAGCTACCTGTTCCAGATCGTGCGCAACCTGGCCATCGACCACTACCGCAAGCAGGCCCTGGAACAGAAATATTCCGGCCCTGAAGAAGAAGGCCTCAACGTGGTCATCCAGGGCGCCTCCCCGGAAACCTCGCACATCAACTTCTCCACCCTGGAAAACATCGCCGACGCCCTGACCGAACTGCCGAGCCGCACGCGTTATGCCTTCGAGATGTACCGCTTGCATGGCGTGCCGCAGAAGGACATTGCCAAGGAATTGGGGGTGTCACCGACGTTGGTGAACTTCATGATTCGCGATGCGTTGGTGCATTGCCGGAAGGTGTCGGGGAGTCGGGCGGATACGTTTGCCCAGCGTTGAGGCTTGATCGTTGGATCAAGAAGGCCGTTCTGAGATTCGTGACGAATCAGTCGTCATGCAGCAAACCTGAGCTGTATTCACTGAAGCTGCTGCCAAGCGCACTGCCCTGGAAATTCAGTTTGCCGGGGGTGTTGCTGTGGCTTGGGGTAAAGCCAGCAGACGGCTGGCAGTCTTCGGAATAACAGCTGTGGGTACTCGATTCCGAACAGGCGCTCTTGTTTCTGTGTTTCCCGGGTTTCCGTGAAGAACCATAAAAAAGGGCGCCTCTCGGGGGACGTCCTACTGTTTTATGGTGCTTGTTTAAACTACCTACAGCTTGCTCCCTGAAAGCTACAAAACCTTGCGCCGTTGCCTACCGCTACGCCAGAATCCGCCGGCTTGTGCGCCTAGGGCCTGGGCTCTATCGTTTTCCGGTCGCTGAAAAACAGCGATCGGGTTTGGTAGCCCGGATTAACTAGTCGTATAGCTCACCGCTCACAGACCCTTTTCGGGCTCTGCTTTATGGTGGCCATGCGTAGAGCTCCCTCGGGAGCGCCGGGTCCTAGTTACCGGTCTACCAACCCGCGTATGGCCGCCACCCCTCGTTTGGTAGCGAGGTGAAGGCTCCTTTTTTCCGACTAGGAGTTTCACTATGTTCAAGGTCACGCCAAACCCACCGGACTCCGAGCCGGCATCCCCGTGCGAAACCGATTCAACAAAACTCAACAAGGCGGCCGAAAGCGCCTGCGATTTCCACTTCCAGTCGATTGCCGACATCAAAGCCACCCCGCGTACACCCTGCACACTGTTTTCGTCGACCCCGAGGTGAAAACTGAAACCTTGATGGTTTTTCTGGTCGAGACGCTGGCCTCGGTGGATGTGATGGTTCATCAATTGGTAGACCATCTGGACGGTGGATCGAGAAATGCCCTACTGGGGATATCAAACAGCATCATGTTGGCGGAGATCACGGCAAACCGGGTGCTTGATCAGATTGATCCGCCTGAGTAGGTGAAAGCTGCTGTAGTTGGTGGGGGCTCACGATGAGTCCCGCGGCGGTCTCTTTTTAGCGGACTGCTAGATCCAGTAGAGCGAAAAGGGAGCAAGAAGGAGCAGAAACCTGTGAAAGATTATTATTTCGTGCATTAAAAAATAAATCAGCCGATTTTCCCTGACCCCTTCTCCCCTTTCCGGAATGGAAAAAACCCGCACTTGGCGGGTTTCTTACTTTCACTAAGAACGGGCTTAGTTGAAGTCGTACTTCTGGTTTACTTTGCGTTTTTCAAGAGCATATTGCGCTACGTCGATTTGACCTGACTGCAGGCGTTCGTCAATCGCATCAACTTCTTTGCGCTGCAGTTGATTCACATGTGCCTTTGTTGCTGTGTAATTGATCGACTCAGCCGCATCATGACCACTGACCGGATCCCACAGGATCGACAACGGCCAAAAAAGCAGGTTCACAACGCCCAAACCGTATTCGCGGCCGTAGAAGGATCCGCCACCAGGGAGCAGGCCAAGAGCGGCACCAGTGCCAGGGCTCTTTTCCTCAACGGCAAGTCCATTCGCCTCATAGTGGCGAAGCTCTGCTTTCTGCTGAGAGTTCAGGCCGCTAGCACAGCCCGCGCAAGCAGCGGCCAACCCAAGTGCCAAAACCAAACGATGCGCCTTCATGCGTCCTATCCCTCAAAATTCCATTCATGCTCAAATGAGTGGCACAATGATATCACTATGACATCATTTCGACTAGATTATGAAATCGTGGGGGAATGAAATCGGACTAAAATCGGGGAAATCGGGGAAATCGGGGAAATCGGGGAAATCGGGAACAGATTTATTTTTTTATGCTCGCCTGCATATAAACAAATCCGAAAATAAACCTGAGAATCATCTGGCCCTCCCCCCACACCTACGTATTAAAGACAGCTGTTTTCCGGGAGCTTACATTCGCTTACCGGCAAGGACGCATTTCAATCAGACACTCACGCCGAAGGCACTGAGCATAATGCGTTACATAGCCATCCTCCTCATAGCCATCATCTTCGCGATCCTTGGCTTGGCGTTGTATGGTTGGTATCGCCATCTGCGGGACGATGAAGATGACCTTGTCTAGCCTGCGTTCCTTTCGGCATTAATCATCTCCCGCAACGGCTAAATCTGTGCAGAAAAAGAAAGAAATGGGAACGGATTTATTTTTTGTTCCACTCCTATGCCCTGCCCCCTCCCTGCCAGACTCACCAAACCCCCACCCCCCTAATCCTGATAAACTCCCCCCACCTCCCAGCCTCACCGATTCCAGATCCCCAATGTCCGTATCCAACGCCACACCCGCCCCGCTCTCCCGCCGCTTCTCCGTCGCTCCAATGATGGACTGGACCGACCGTCACTGCCGTTTCTTCCTGCGCCTGCTCTCCAAGCACGCCCTGCTCTACACCGAAATGGTCACCACCGGTGCCCTGCTCAACGGCGATCATGAGCGCTTCCTGCGGCACAACGAAGCCGAGCACCCGTTGGCGTTGCAGTTGGGCGGCAGTGTGCCGCTGGACTTGGCGGCCTGTGCGCGGATGGCGCAGGAGCATGGGTACGATGAGGTGAATCTGAACGTGGGCTGCCCCAGTGACCGGGTGCAGAACAATATGATCGGGGCGTGCCTGATGGGGCATCCGCAGTTGGTGGCCGATTGTGTGAAGGCGATGCGCGATGCGGTGTCGATTCCGGTGACGGTGAAGCATCGGATCGGGATCAATGGGCGTGACAGTTATGAAGAGCTGTGCGATTTCGTTGGTACGGTGCGTGATGCCGGTTGCACCAGCTTTACGGTGCATGCGCGGATTGCGATTCTGGAGGGGTTGTCGCCGAAGGAGAACCGCGATATTCCGCCGTTGCGTTATGACGTGGCTGCGCGGTTGAAGGCGGATTTTCCGGAGCTGGAGATTATTCTCAACGGTGGGATCAAGAGCCTGGATGCCTGTCACGAGCATTTGCAGACGTTCGATGGGGTGATGCTCGGGCGTGAGGCTTATCACAACCCTTACGTGATGGCCGAGGTGGATCAGCAGTTGTTTGGCAGCACGGCGCCGGTGATCACGCGCGCCGAGGCGTTGGCGCAGTTGCGGCCTTATATCGCTGCGCACCTGGAAGCCGGTGGGGCGATGCACCATATCACCAGGCATGTGCTGGGGCTGGGCACCGGGTTTCCGGGGGCGCGCAAGTTTCGTCAGTTGCTGTCGGTGGATATCCACAAGGCGAAGGAGCCTTTGGCCTTGCTGGATCAGGCGGCCGGGTTGCTCGAGGGGCGTTGAGCGCCCCGCTGTTTCAGCGCTTGGGCAAATCGATGGTCACTTTCAAGCCGCCCCACTCGCTTTCGTGCAGCAGCAATTCCCCGCCCCAGGTGTCGACGATGTCGCGCACGATGCCCAGGCCCAGGCCATGTCCGTCGGTCTGTTCATCCAGGCGGGTGCCGCGGCTGAACACCTGATCGCGCTGGTCTTGGGGAATCCCCGGGCCATCGTCTTCCACATTCAATTCGTAGGCCTGCGCGGTTTCGACCACGCTCAGGCGCACTTCGGCGTCCGCCCATTTGCAGGCGTTGTCCAGCAGGTTGCCGAGCAGTTCCAGCAGGTCTTCGCGGTCCCAGGGCAGCTGCAGGCCGGTAGGCGCGACATAGCTGAGGTGCAGGTGTTCGCCGTGGATCATGTTCAAGGTGGCTAGCAATCCCGGCAGTTCGGCATCGCAATCGAACAAGGCCCCCGGCAAGGCGTCGCCGCTCAAGCGGGCGCGGTTGAGTTCGCGATTGAGTCGCAGGCGGACCTGTTCCAGTTGGTCCTTGAGCACCTGGCGCAGTTGCGGGTGCGCGTCGAGTTGCTCGCTGGAGGCCAGGCTCAACAACACCGCCAACGGGGTTTTCAGGGCGTGGCCGAGGTTGCCCAGGGCATTGCGCGAGCGCTTGAGGCTGTCTTCGGTGTGGGCCAGCAAATGGTTGATCTGGGTCACCAGCGGTTCCAGTTCGATCGGTACTTGATCGTCGAGTTGCGAGCGCTGGCCCTGTTGCAGTTGCGCGATCTGTTCCCGGGCTTTTTCCAACGGGCGCAAGGCGCGACGCACTGTAATCCGCTGCAGCAGCAGGATCAGCAGCAGGCCCGCCAGCCCCAGGCCCAGGCCAATCTGCTGCATGCGCTGGAAGCTTTCGCGCACCGGGGTGTAGTCCTGGGCCACGCTGATGGAAATCGACTGGCCCAGGCGCCGATAGTCGGAACGCAGCACCAGCAACTGCTGGCCTTCCGGGCCCAATTGAAGGTTGCTCTCCAGGCCCGGGTGCTCGAGGCGTGGCAGTTCCTGGTCCCACAGGGAACGGGAACGCCAGTGGCTGTCGGCAAAATCGATGTGGAAGTAGTGTCCGGAAAACGGCCGCTGATAAGCCGGCGACAACAGTCGTTCATCCAGTTGCAACCCCTGGGGGCCACGCACCAGCGCTATCAGCAGGTTTTCGCTGTCGTTGCGCAACCCGGCTTCGAGGTAGCGCTGCAAGCCCATTTCGAACAGCCACAGGCTGGTTTGCGCCAATACCAGGCCGACGATCACCATCACGCTGATCAGGCCCAGGCTCAAACGGCGCTGGATCGACCTCACTGGGCCTGCCCACCCAACAGGTAACCCTGGCCGCGACGGGTTTCGATCACGCTGCGCCCGAGTTTGCGCCGCAGGTGATTGACATGCACTTCCAGCACGTTCGAGTCGCGCTCGGTTTCACCGTCGTAGAGGTGTTCAGCCAGGTGGCTTTTGGAGAGGATCTGTTCCGGGTGCAGCATGAAGTAGCGCAACAGGCGAAACTCGGCGGCCGTGAGCTGGATGTCGGCGCCATCGCGGGTCACGCACTGGCGCCCCTCGTCCAGGTGCAGCCCGCCGGCCTTCAGGGTCGGTTGATTGACCTGGCCATGGGAGCGACGCAACAGCGCCTGGATGCGCAAGTGCAGTTCTTCGGGGTGGAAAGGCTTGGTCAGGTAGTCGTCGGCGCCGGCCTTGAGGCCTTCGATGCGCTCGGCCCAGGAACCGCGGGCGGTGAGGATCAGCACCGGCGTCGTCAGGCCACCGGCACGCCACTGCGTCAACACCTCAAGCCCGGGCAGCCCCGGCAGGCCGAGGTCGAGGATGATCAGGTCGTAGGGTTCGGTGCTACCCTGGTGCACCGCGTCGCGACCATCGGCCAGCCAGTCCACGGCATACCCTTGGCGATTGAGGCCGGCCAGCAGTTCGTCGGCCAGCGGCACGTGGTCTTCCACCAGGAGCAAACGCATCGGTCAATCTTCCTTGTCTTTGAGTAATCGGCCGGTGGTGGCGTCGATGTCCAGTTCGCGGACCACGCCTTCGGTGGTCAGCAGTTCGACTTCATAAATGTAGACGTCGTGCTTTTCTTCGAGCTCCGCTTCCAGCAGCTTGGCGCCCGGATAACGATCCAGTGCCTGCTGCAACAGTTGCTCGAGCGGCAGGATCACACCCTGTTGGCGCAGGCGCAGGGCCTCGTCCTGATCGAGGTCGCGGGCCACGGCCACCGAGCAGAAAACCAGCAGCGCCAGCGCCAGGCAGGCACCGGCCCGTCGATGGGATAAGAATTGCAGCGTCATTACGTGTCCTGATGATCCTTGAGAATCTGCCCGCTGACCGCGTCCAGCTCCAGGTCCCACTCGAGGCCCTGCGGATCGCGCAGTTCAATCTGGTAGATGTACTTGCCGTACTCTTCTTCCAGTTCGGTTTCTGTGACCGTGGAGCCTGGGTGCTTGGCTAACGCTGCGGCATTGAGCTTCTCGAAAGACACAATGGTACCAGCGTCGCGCAGTCTCAGGGCTTCGTCGGGGCCCAGGTCACGGGCGTGAGCGAGGCTCGCGGTAGGGCCGATGAGGGATGTGACGATCAGGGCAGTCAAGGATTTCATGGGGTGTCTCCGTATTTTTTATGTGTCGCCTACGGAGGGCACTTTAGCGAATCGATCTTAACTGAAACTGAATTGCCATCATGCACAACTATTGTGCCAGTACCTCGTCGGCCCTGCCGCCAGCGCGCTGTATCACCAGGTGGATGAAGTGCAGCTTGGCGATCACCGCGGGCGGCAGCACGAAGGGGTAGAAATCCGGCTGGCCCATGCTGCGCGACAGTTCATTGAGCATGCCGGCCAGTTCGATCCAGGCGTTGACGAATGACAGGAACGCGGTGCCGCCGGGGTGTTGCGGATCGTACAGGGTGCTGGGAGGAAACGGCTGATAGTCCAGGTCCATTTCCCGCGCGCTCATGCCAAACCCGAGCGCGGTGTCGACGGCGTCCATCATGTGCAGGTAGTGAGCCCAGGTTTCGGCCCAGTCTTCCCAAGGGTGCATGGTGGCGTAGGCGCTGACGTACCGCTGCTGCCAGTCGAGCGGCGCGCCTTGCTGATAATGCCGGTCCAGGGCCTCGGCGTAGCTGGCGCGTTCGTCGCCGAACAGGCCGCGAAAGGGTTCCAGCCAATCGCTGTTGGCAATCAAGCGGTCCCAGTAGTAATGCCCGACTTCGTGACGCAAATGCCCGAGCAATGTGCGATAGGGTTCGTGCATTTGCACCCGCACCTGTTCGCGGTGGGCGTCGTCGGCTTCCTTTATGTCGAGGGTGATCAGGCCGTTGGCATGGCCGGTGGTGGGCGACTTGCCTTCAAGATCGACGCCGATGAAATCGAAGGCCAGGCCGACTTCCTCATTTAGGGTTTTCGGGACCACCTGCAACCCGAGGCTGACCAATTGCGCGATCAGCCGGCGCTTGGCGGTTTCCATCTTGCACCAGCGTTCGTGATTTTCAGGTATGGATAAATCGGGGATGGTACGGTTCAGGCTACAGGCGATGCACAGCGAGTCGTGGTCATTGGCCGGCAGCAACCAATTGCACGCGGCGGGCGAATCGAGGTTGGCGCAGCGACGAAACAGGCCGGCAGAGGGATCGGCATCGAGCAGCCAGGTGTCGGGCTGTTCGCCGGGTTGCAGCGAAGACAGGCGGCTTTGCTCTGGCTGATAACCCAAGGCTGCGGAACAGGCCAGGCACTGACTGTTGCGAAAGAACAGCGACTGCCCGCAACGACAGGGCCAGATCTTGCTGCTGCGCGAGCTTTCGCCGATGAAGGGGGCCGCGATACGCGACGTGAGCTGTTCGAAGAAGCGGTGCATGAGCGATCTCTCCCTGGGGCTTGCCAAGACTAGATCATGGCGGTGCTCAGATCGTTCCCACGCTCTGCGTGGGAATGCCTCTTCGGACGCTCCGCGTTCAGCTGTGGAGGGGACGCGGAGCGTCCCGGGCTGCATTCCCACGCAGAGCGTGGGAACGATCATTTAGACCGCAATACCGTGTTTTTTCAGGAACTCGACGAACGCCTCTTCATCCAGCACCTTCAACCCCAGCTCATTGGCCTTGGTCAACTTCGACCCCGCTCCCGGCCCCGCGACCACGCAGTGGGTCTTGGCCGATACGGAGCCTGCGACTTTGGCACCGAGGCTTTCGAGTTTGTCCTTGGCCACGTCGCGACTCATCAACTCCAGCGAACCGGTGAGCACCCAGGTCTGGCCGGCAAGCGGCAGGCCTTCGACGACTTTCTTCTCGCTGTGCCAGTGCATGCCGAAATCCGCCAGTTGCTTCTCGGCGGCCTCGGCCAGTTGGCGATTGGCCTCGACGGCGAAAAATTCGCGCACAGATGTGGCCTGTTTCTCCGGCAGCGCCTGGCGCATGTCCAGCCAGTCGGCGCTGATCACCGCTTGCAGCGAACCAAACTTGTCAGCCAGTTTCTGCGCACCGCCCGGCCCCACCGAAGGGATGTGCAGTTTGTCGAGCAAACCACCCAAAGTGGTGCTGGCGGCAAACTCGGCGCCCAGTTCGCCTTGGTCCTGAATCTGCAAACCGTGGTTGAGCAGTTCGGTAATGACCTGCTGGTTGTGCGCGTCTTCGAAGAAACTGTGAATTTCGTGGGCCACTTCCAGGCCGACGTCCGGCAAGTAGGTCAGCACTTGCGGCAAGGCTTGTTGCACCCGCTCCAGCGAACCCAGGGAACGTGCCAGCACCTTGGCCGTCTCTTCGCCGACATCGGGAATCCCCAGGGCGTAGATGAAGCGTGCCAGCCCCGGTTTCTTGCTGTCGGCAATAGCACTGAGCAGCTTGTTACTCGACAGCTCGGCAAAGCCTTCCAGGTCGACGATGTCTTCGAACTTCAGGGCGTACAGGTCAGCCGGCGAACTCACCAACCCTTCATCGACCAACTGTTCGACGCTCTTGTCGCCCAGGCCTTCGATGTCCATGGCGCGACGGGAGACGAAGTGAATGATCGCCTGCTTGAGTTGGGCACCGCAGGCCAGGCGCCCGACGCAGCGGTACACCGCGCCTTCGCTGACCGTCTCGCGACCCTTGCTGCGCTTGACCAGTTGCGTGCGCTCGACGTGGGAGCCGCACACCGGGCACTGCTGCGGGATCTGCACCGGCCGGGCGTCTTCCGGGCGACGCTCGGTGACCACTTGCACCACTTGCGGAATCACGTCGCCGGCGCGGCGAATGATCACCGTGTCACCGATCATCAGGCCCAGGCGCGCCACTTCGTCCATGTTGTGCAGCGTCGCGTTGGCCACGGTGACACCGGCAACCTTGACCGGCCTGAGGCGCGCCACCGGCGTCACCGCGCCGGTGCGGCCGACCTGGAATTCCACGTCGAGCAGCTCGGTGAGTTCTTCCATGGCCGGGAATTTATGGGCGATGGCCCAGCGCGGCTCGCGGGCGCGGAAACCCAGTTCGCGCTGGGACGCGATGCTGTTGACCTTGAACACCACACCGTCGATTTCATAAGGCAACGCATTGCGGCGCTCGCCGATGTCGCGGTAGTAATCCAGGCACTCGTCGATGCCGTTCGCCAGCTTCAGCTCATGGCTGATCGGCATGCCCCAGGCCTTGAGTTGCTGCAGGTTGCCGATGTGCGTGTCGGCGATGTCCGCAGACACCTGGCCGATGCCATAGCAACAGAACTCCAGCGGACGGTTAGCGGTGATCTTCGAATCCAGCTGGCGCAAGCTGCCGGCCGCAGCGTTGCGTGGGTTGGCGAACGTCTTGCCGCCGACTTCCAGTTGCGTGGCATTGAGCCGTTCGAAACCGGCCTTGGACATGAACACTTCGCCGCGCACTTCCAGGGTCGCCGGCCAGCCAGTGCCGTGCAGCTTGAGCGGGATGTTGCGCACGGTGCGCACGTTGACGCTGATGTCTTCGCCGGTGGTACCGTCGCCGCGCGTGGCCCCGCGCACCAGCATGCCATCCTGATAAAGCAGGCTGACCGCCAGGCCATCGAGCTTGGGTTCGCAGCTGTATTCCACCGCCGCGCCCGCGCCGAACAGATCACCGGCCGGCAGGTCCAGGCCCTCGGTCACCCGACGGTCGAACTCGCGCATGTCGGTTTCTTCGAAGGCGTTACCCAGGCTGAGCATCGGCACTTCGTGGCGTACCTGGGTGAACGCCGACAGTGCTGCGCTGCCGACCCGCTGGGTTGGCGAGTCGCTGGTGACCAGTTCGGGATGGGCCGCTTCGAGGGCCTTGAGCTCGTTGAACAATCGGTCGTACTCGGCGTCCGGGATGCTCGGCTCGTCCAGCACGTGATAACGATAGTTGTGCTGATCCAGCTCGGCGCGTAGCTCTAGAATGCGGTCTTGGGCGGCAGTCATGGATGGTCTCTCATAAAGCAAAAGAGCAGCCGAGGCTGCTCAATTTCGATGCGGCGTTGATTCATTGTAGGAGCCTGAGGTGCGGCGATCCGACTTGCCGGCGAAGGCGTATTTGAAATCGCCATCGCCAGCAAGCCGGCTCCTACAGGGGTACGGAGGTTTCCACACGTTACAAATATCAGCGCTTCTGGGTCAGTGCGCGACGCTCGAATTCAACGATGCGCTGACGGTAGTGCTCGATCGTCTGGGCGGTCAGTACGCTGCGTTGGTCGTCCTTCAGCTCGCCGTTCAACTCTTGTGACAGTTTACGTGCTGCAGCCACCATCACGTCGAAGGCCTGCTTGGGATGACGCGGGCCTGGCAAGCCGAGGAAGAAGCTCACTGCCGGGGTGCTGAAGTGGTCGATGTCGTCGAGGTCGAAGACGCCAGGCTTGACCGCGTTGGCCATGGAGAACAGCACTTCGCCATTGCCCGCCATGCTTTCGTGACGGTGGAAGATGTCCATTTCGCCGAAACGCAGGCCGCTTTCGAGAATGTTCTGCAGCAGCGCCGGGCCCTTGAAGCCGGCCGGGTCGCGGCAGATTACGCTGATGACCAGCACTTCTTCTGCTTGCGGCTGCTCTTTTTCGCTGACCGCAGGCGATGCCTTGGTGTCATCCGGGAAATCGTCGTCACGGCTACTGAAGCTAGGGCCGCCGTCCAGGTCCAGGCTGAGGTTCATGTCACCCTGGGAAGGCTCGCCATGGCCACGCTTGCCGCGCTTGGAGCCCGAATCGCGGGCAGGCATGCTCACTGACGGCAGGTCGTGCTCGTCCAGTTGCGGTTCCTTGTGCGTATCCAGAACGCGAGACGGGCCCAACACCTCAGGGCTGGTATCCTCGTCAGGCAGGTTGGACAGGCTCCGGTCAAGACGGAATTTCAGCTTTCCCTTGCCGCCGCGCATACGGCGCCAGCCATCGAAAAGAATACCGGCAATGACAATAATGCCGATGACGATCAGCCACTCGCGCAGACCGATTTCCATGTAATCCCGTGCCTCTATAAAAAATGCTGAAAAATAAGGGGCTTACATTCTGTAAACCGCTTTAAAACGTGGCGCCAACTCTATGTTCTGACAGGCGTTTTGCCCACGTATACGAAAAATTGACATTAAACTAGCACGACCAAAGGCAACTTTACACCGTCTGGCACGTTGGCCCCGCGATTATGTCGATTGGCCAGCAAGTCAGCATGGCTAATTAGGTCCCACCGCTAAAAAATCCGACCTGAAAGCCATGTTTCAGGCGTCCACCATCGCCATGGCCTCCTCGACATCCACCGCCACCAGACGCGAGCAACCCGGTTCGTGCATCGTCACCCCCATCAGTTGTTCAGCCATTTCCATGGCGATCTTGTTGTGGGTGATATAGATGAACTGCACCGTCTGCGACATCTCCTTGACCAGTCGTGCGTAGCGTCCAACGTTAGCGTCATCCAATGGCGCGTCCACTTCATCGAGCATGCAGAACGGCGCCGGGTTCAGCTTGAAGATCGCGAAAACCAGGGCCAATGCCGTCAGGGCCTTTTCGCCACCTGATAGCAAATGGATGGTGCTGTTCTTCTTTCCGGGCGGCTGCGCCATGATCGTCACCCCTGTATCGAGTAGATCTTCGCCCGTCAGTTCCAAATACGCGCGCCCTCCACCGAAAACTTTTGGGAAAAGTGCCTGTAAACCGCCATTGATCTGATCAAAGGTATCTTTGAAACGGTTTCGGGTTTCCTTGTCGATCTTGCGAATCACGTTCTCGAGCGTATCGAGCGCTTCGACCAGATCGTCGTTCTGGGCGTCCAGATAACGTTTACGCTCCGATTGTTGCTGATACTCATCGATGGCCGCGAGGTTGATCGCGCCCAGGCGCTGGATTCGCGCGGCAATGCGCTCGAGTTCTTCCTCGGCGGCTTTCTCGCTGGCCTCGGCGGTCAGCGTGGCCAGCACGCCGTGCAGGTCGTAGCCGTCTTCGAGTAACTGGTCCTGCAACGCCTTGCGCCGTACGGTCAGGGCTTGCCATTCCATGCGCTGGTTTTCGAGCTGGCCGCGAATCAGCTGGGACTGTTGTTCGGCCTGGTTGCGACGCTTTTCAGCATCACGCAGTTCGCGGTCGGCATCTTCCAGGGCGATCTGCGCGGTCTTGAGCTCTTCGTCGACGGTCATGCGCTTGTCGAGCAGTTCTTCAAGTTTCAGGCGCAGCTCTTCCAGCGGCGCCTCACCCTCTTCGAGGTTGAGGCTCAGTTGCTCGCGTTTTTCCGTCAGGCGCTCGGCCTGCATTTCCAGGCGCTCCAGGGCCTGGCGCGTCGAGTCATGCTGGGCCCGTAGCGAACCCAGGCGCACCGCCAGTTGATGGGCGTGATCCTTGTGCTGGCGGGCTTCCTGGCGCACCCGGTCAAGCCGTTCGCGCAAGCTGTCGCGTTGCGCCAGCAGCAGCTCGCGCTGCTCGGTGTCCAGGGCCATGGCGTCGAGGGCCTCCTGCAAGTGCAGGCGCGCTTCACCGATCTGTTCATGTTCCAGGGCTCGCTGTTCGGCCAACTCCTGGAGCTCTTCATCGAGGCGCGTGCGCCGCAGGTTCAACTGCTCGGCCTTGGCCTTGCCGGCCGACAGCTGAGCCTTGAGTTCACCTTGCTGGCGCGCTTCGTCCTGCAGCAGGCGGCGCAAATGTTCGCGGCCGTTTTCCTGCTGGCGCTGTTGCGCCCGCAGGTTTTGCAATTCTGTTTCCAAGGCTTCGACGGCCGCTTCACGTTCTTCGCGTTCAAGGCCCAGTTTCTGTATTTCCTGACCACGGGCGAGCATCCCGCTTTCCGCTTCACTGGCGCGGCGCACGCGCAAAAAGTGCCGACCGACCCAATATCCGTCGCGGCTGATGAGGCTCTGGCCCGCTGCCAGCTGCCCACGCAACCCCAGCGCTTGTTCGAGGCTTTCGACGGGTTTGACCTGCCCCAGCCATGGCGACAGATCGATCTGCGCCTCGACTTTATCGAGCAGGCTGCCGGGCACGCGCGCGCCGTCGGTCGCGGGGCTGAGCAAGCGCAGATCGCCTTGGGTAAACCCGGACAAATCGAAATCGCCGAAGTCATCCACCAGCACCGCTTGCAGGTCGGCCCCCAGTACGGTTTCCACCGCCAGCTCCCAACCGGCTTCAACCTTCAGGCCTTCGGCCAGGCGCGGGCGGTCCGCCAAATTCTGCTCGCTCAGCCATTGCGCGGTGCCGGTGCCCGGGTCGAGCGCGGCTTGCTGCAAGGCTTCGAGCGACGCCAGGCGACCGTTGAGGCGCTGCAGATCGCCCTGGGCCTGTTGTTGCGCCGACAGTGCCTGCTGCAATTGCTGGCGCAGTTGCTCGAGCTTTTCAACCTGAGCTTCTTCACTGGTCTGCAAATCTTCGAGGGTCGCCTCGGATTCAGCGAGCTGCTCGTTGAGCGCCATGATCGCCGCGTCTTCCGGGTCCGCCGACAACAAGGCGCGCTCTTCACCCAGGCGCCGGTGCCGTTCGGCCAGGCGCTCCAGGCTGGTTTCCAGCTGCTGAATGCGTGATTGCTGGACTTCCGACTGGCGCCGTGGCTCGGCGGCACTGAGGTTGAACGTGTCCCACTGCTCCTGCCAGCCGTGCATGGTGGTTTCGGATTCCTCCAGCGCAGCGGCGGCCTCTTCGGCGGCGGCGCTGGTGACTTCCTGCTCCGGCGTGAGCATGTCCAGCTCTTCGCCGAGGGTCAGCAGCAGCGTGCGGTCGTGGCCCAGGTGCGACTCGGTCTCCAGGCGCGCGCGCTCGGCTTCCTTCAAATCGTCCTGCAATTGGCGCAAGCGCTGTTGCCCATGCTGGATGCTCTGCTCGACCCGGGCGATGTCGCCGCCGACCGAATAGAAGCGCCCCTGCACCAGATTGAAGCGCTCGGAGAGGTCGTGATGGCCGTCGCGCAAGCGTTCGATGCTGGCATCGGCGTTGCGCTGTTCGGCCACCAGGGCTTCGAAACTGACTTCCTGGGTGCCGATGATCGCTTCGCGCTGGCCGACCTGGTCGTTCAGGTCCTGCCAGCGCAGGGCCGACAGTTGCGCCTTGAGCTGGCGCTCCTCGCCTTTGAATTCCTGGTACTTCTTGGCCGCTTCGGCCTGGCGGTGCAAGCGTTCGAGCTGACGTTCGAGCTCTTCGCGCAGGTCGGTCAGGCGCTCCAGGTTTTCGTGGGTGCGGCGAATGCGGTTTTCGGTTTCGCGCCGACGCTCCTTGTACTTGGAGATCCCCGCCGCTTCTTCGATGAAATTGCGCAAATCCTCAGGCTTGGACTCGATCAGCTTGGAGATCATCCCCTGTTCGATGATCGAGTAGCTGCGCGGGCCCAGGCCGGTGCCGAGGAAGATATCGGTGATGTCGCGGCGCCGGCATTTGGTGCCATTGAGGTAATAGGTGGTCTGGCTGTCGCGGGTGACTTTGCGGCGAATGGAAATTTCCGCATAGGCGGCGTATTCACCGAGCAATGTGCCATCGGCGTTATCGAATACCAGTTCGATGCTCGCCTGGCTCACCGGCTTGCGGCTGGTGGAGCCGTTGAAGATGACGTCGGTCATCGACTCGCCGCGCAGGTTCTTCGCCGAACTCTCGCCCATCACCCAGCGCACGGCGTCGATGATGTTCGACTTGCCGCAACCATTGGGCCCAACCACCGCCGCCATGTTGCTGGGGAAGTTCACTGTGGTCGGGTCGACGAAGGACTTGAAGCCCGCCAGCTTGATGCACTTTAGCCGCACGCTTATGCGTCCGTCAGGGCAGAGATCACCAGATCGCAACTGCGCTGGCCATAAGCGGTCAGCACTTCGCGGATCAGTGGAAAATCACGGGCGATCACTGCAGCAAGCAGACGTTCGAACAGCTCCAGATACTCACTCATCGAGGCCTTGCGCTGCTCCAGGGCGAGAAAATACGCGCGGCTCATGGCCGGCTGCAGATTCTCGACGGTTTCCTGCAGGTAAGGATTGTTGGCAAACGGATACGTGGCGCGCATCACATTGAAACTGTCGTCGACGAAGGCATGGATGTCCTGGCGCTCGTAGCTGGCCGTCAGGCGCTGCTGGATCTGCACGAACGGCGCCAGGTCGGCCTGGACTTTCCAGCCAGTGGCCACGGCGTTGGCGAGCAGGATGTACATCTCGCTCATCAGCGTGCACAGGCTCTTGACCTTGTGCGCGGTGAGTTCGGTGACGTGGGCGCCACGTCGCGGCAGGATGGCGATCAGGTGCCGGCGCTCGAGAATCAGCAAAGCCTCGCGGACCGAGCCACGACTGACGTCGAGTGCCTGCGTGACCTTCTGTTCCTGGATGCGCTCCCCGGGCTTCATTTCGCCGCGAATGATGCGTTCGGCGAGATGATGCGCGATTTGCTCGGCGAGGCTGTCCGGCGCCTTGAACGTCATGGTTGTCCTTCAAACTCTTCGATTTGCACAAGCGGCGCAGTGTAGCGCAATTGATACGTCATGGCGCAGGGCCCACCCAGTGGTTTTGGCACGATTCAAGCAAAAAGCAGGCTGTTGATCGAGGGTCAATAATGAAGAAAAGCGACGTTAATCGACAAAATGCATTTTCCTGACCTTTAAGTCAGAAAATCATTGACCGAAAAGTCAGACCTGCTAAATTCGGTTCATGGCGGTTAACAACAATAATGAGTCTGCGAGGCCTTCCGTGATCCAGTTTTTACTCAACCAGGAACTCCGTAGCGAGCACGCCCTGGACCCGAACCTGACCGTGCTCAATTATCTGCGCGACCATGTGGGCAAACCCGGCACCAAAGAAGGCTGCGCCAGCGGTGACTGTGGCGCGTGCACCGTGGTGGTCGGCGAATTGCAGACCGATGATGCGGGCCGCGAACACATTCGCTACCGCAGCCTCAACTCGTGCCTGACGTTCGTTTCGTCCTTGCACGGCAAGCAACTGATCAGCGTCGAAGACCTCAAGCACAAGGGCGAACTGCACAGCGTGCAGAAGGCCATGGTCGAGTGCCATGGCTCGCAATGCGGGTTCTGCACCCCAGGTTTCGTGATGTCGTTGTTTGCCCTGCAAAAGAACAGCGACGCACCGGATCAGCACAAGGCCCACGAAGCCCTGGCCGGCAACCTCTGCCGCTGCACCGGCTATCGGCCGATCCTGGAAGCCGCCGAGCAGTCCTGCTGCGCTAAAAAGCCGGATCAGTTCGATGCCAACGAAGCCCAGACCATTGCCCGGCTCAAGGCCATCGCGCCGAGCGATATCGGCGAACTCAACAGTGGTGACAAGCGTTGCCTGGTGCCGTTGACCGTGGCCGACCTGGCCGACCTCTACGATGCTTATCCACAGGCCCGGCTGCTGGCCGGCGGCACTGACCTGGCGCTGGAAGTGACCCAGTTCCACCGCACGTTGCCGGTGATGATCTACGTCGGCAACGTCGCCGAAATGAAGCGCATCGAACGCTTCGACGACCGCCTGGAAATCGGCGCCGCCACCGCCCTCTCCGACTGCTACGAGGCCCTGAAGGCCGAGTACCCGGACTTCGGCGAACTGCTGCAACGCTTCGCCTCCTTGCAGATCCGCAACCAGGGCACCCTGGGCGGCAACATCGGCAACGCCTCGCCCATCGGCGACTCGCCGCCCCTGCTGATTGCCCTGGGCGCGCAAATTGTCCTGTGCAAGGGCGAGACCCGCCGCACCCTGGCCCTGGAAGATTACTTCATCGATTACCGCGTCACGGCGCGCCAGGAAAGCGAGTTCATCGAGAAGATCATCGTGCCTCGCGCCAGCGTCGAACAGCTGTTCCGCGCCTACAAGGTGTCCAAGCGCCTGGACGATGACATTTCGGCCGTGTGCGCGGCGTTCAACCTGCGCCTGGAAAACGGTGTGATCGCCGATGCCCGCGTGGCCTTCGGTGGCATGGCGGCCATCCCGAAACGCGCCAACAGTTGCGAAACCGCGCTGATCGGTTCGCCCTTCAACAGCGCCACCGTTGAGCGTGCCTGCGCTGCCCTGGCCGAAGACTTCACACCGCTGTCGGACTTCCGCGCCAGCAAGGAATACCGCCTGCTCAGCGCACAAAACCTGCTGCGCAAATACTTCATCGAACTGCAAACGCCGCACATCGAGACTCGGGTGACCGCTTATGTCTAACCATCACGCCGTAGAGAAGACCCAGGCCGAACTGGCTGAATTGTTCGCCAAGGACCTGACCACCGGTGTCGGCCGCAGCGTCAAGCACGACAGCGCCGCCAAGCATGTGTCCGGTGAAGCGCAGTACATCGATGATCGCCTGGAGTTTCCGAACCAGCTGCACGTGTACGCCCGCTTGTCCGACCGCGCCCATGCCCGGATCATCAGCATCGACACCTCGCCGTGCTATGCCTTCGAAGGTGTGCGCATCGCCATCACCCACGAAGACGTGCCGGGCCTGAAGGACATCGGCCCATTGCTGCCGGGCGATCCGTTGCTGGCGATCGATACCGTGCAGTTCGTCGGTCAACCCGTGGTGGCCGTTGCCGCCAAAGACCTGGAAACCGCACGCAAGGCGGCGATGGCCGCGATCATCGAATACGAAGACCTGGAACCGGTGCTGGACGTGGTCGAGGCCCTGCGCAAGCGCCACTTCGTGCTCGACAGCCACACGCACCAGCGCGGCGATTCGGCGACGGCGCTGGCCACCGCCGAACATCGCATCCAGGGCACGCTGCACATCGGCGGGCAGGAACACTTCTACCTGGAAACCCAGATTTCCTCGGTGATGCCCACCGAAGACGGCGGCATGATCGTCTACTGCTCGACCCAGAACCCCACCGAAGTGCAGAAACTGGTGGCCGAAGTGCTGGACGTGTCGATGAACAAGATCGTTGTCGACATGCGCCGCATGGGTGGCGGTTTTGGCGGCAAGGAAACCCAGGCGGCGAGCCCGGCGTGCCTGTGTGCGGTGATTGCGCACCTCACCGGCCAGCCAACCAAGATGCGCCTGCCGCGGGTCGAAGACATGCTGATGACCGGCAAGCGCCACCCGTTCTATGTCGAATACGACGTGGGCTTCGACAGCACCGGACGCCTGCACGGCATCAACCTGGAACTGGCTGGCAACTGCGGCTGTTCGCCAGACCTGTCGGCGTCGATCGTCGACCGCGCGATGTTCCACTCGGACAACTCGTATTACCTGGGCGACGCGACCGTCAACGGTCATCGCTGCAAGACCAACACCGCGTCGAACACCGCCTACCGTGGTTTTGGTGGCCCGCAAGGCATGGTCGCCATCGAAGAAGTGATGGACGCCATCGCCCGTCACCTGGCGCTGGATCCACTGGCGGTGCGCAAGGCCAACTACTACGGCAAGACCGAGCGCAACGTCACCCATTACTACCAGACCGTCGAGCACAACATGCTCGAGGAAATGACCGCCGAACTGGAAGCGAGCAGCCAGTACGCCGAGCGCCGCGAAGCGATCCGTCGCTATAACGCCAACAGCCCGATCCTGAAAAAGGGCCTGGCGCTGACCCCGGTGAAATTCGGCATTTCCTTCACCGCCAGCTTCCTCAACCAGGCCGGCGCCCTGGTACACGTCTACACCGACGGCAGCATCCACCTGAACCATGGCGGCACCGAGATGGGCCAGGGCCTGAACACCAAAGTCGCGCAAGTCGTGGCCGAGGTGTTCCAGGTAGAAATGGACCGCGTGCAGATCACCGCGACCAACACTGACAAAGTGCCGAACACTTCGCCGACCGCGGCCTCCAGCGGCGCCGACCTGAACGGCAAGGCCGCGCAGAATGCCGCTGAAACCATCAAGAAACGCCTGGTGGAATTTGCCGCGCGGCAATACAAGGTCAGCGAAGAAGACGTGGAGTTCCACAACGGCCACGTGCGGGTTCGCGATCACATCCTGACGTTCGAAGCGCTGATCCAGCAGGCGTACTTCGCCCAGGTATCGCTGTCGAGTACCGGGTTCTACAAGACCCCGAAAATCTATTACGACCGCAGCCAGGCCCGGGGGCGTCCGTTCTATTACTACGCCTTCGGTGCAGCCTGCTGCGAGGTGATCATCGACACCCTGACGGGCGAGTACAAAATGCTGCGCACCGACATCCTCCACGACGTCGGCGCCTCGCTGAACCCGGCCATCGACATCGGCCAGGTCGAGGGTGGTTTCATCCAGGGCATGGGCTGGCTGACCATGGAAGAGCTGGTGTGGAACAACAAGGGCAAGCTGATGACCAACGGCCCGGCCAGCTACAAGATCCCGGCCGTGGCGGACATGCCGCTGGACCTGCGGGTCAAGCTGGTGGAAAACCGCAAGAACCCGGAAGACACGGTGTTCCATTCCAAGGCCGTGGGCGAACCGCCGTTCATGCTCGGCATCGCCGCCTGGTGCGCGATCAAGGACGCCGTGGCGAGCCTGGGTGACTACCGGCATCAACCGAAGATCGACGCGCCAGCGACGCCGGAGCGGGTGTTGTGGGGCTGTGAGCAGATGCGCCAGTTGAAGGCGGCGAAGGCTGTCGAGGCGGAGACCGAGCTGGCTTCGCTCTAGGACCGAGGTGCCTGGATCGCCAGCAAGCCGGCTCCTACGGATCGGTGGTGTATCGCGATTCTGCGACTGACACAGAACCTGTAGGAGCCGGCTTGCTGGCGAATACGGCCGAACAGACAACGAAGATGTCGAGGTGAACATGTACAACTGGATCGACGCCCTCGCCGACCTGCAAAACCAGGGTGAACCCTGCGTGTTGGTGACCATCATCGAAGAGCTCGGCTCGACGCCGCGCAATGCTGGCTCGAAGATGGTTGTCAGCGCCCACCAGGCCTTCGACACCATCGGTGGCGGACACCTGGAATACAAGGCCATGCAGATCGCCCGCGAAATGCTCGCCAGCGGCAAGCAGGACACCCATCTCGAGCGCTTCAGCCTCGGCGCCAGCCTGGGCCAGTGCTGCGGCGGCGCGACCGTGTTGCTGTTCGAACCGATGGGCCAGGTCCAGGCGCAGATCGCCGTGTTCGGCGCCGGCCACGTCGGCCGCGCGCTGGTACCGCTGCTGGCCAGCCTGCCCTGCCGGGTGCGCTGGATCGACTCGCGGGAAGACGAATTCCCGGAACAGATTCCCCACGGCGTACGCAAGATTGTCAGCGAAGAACCGGTGGATGAAATCGACGACCTGCCCGCCGGCAGCTACTGCATCGTCATGACCCACAATCATCAGCTGGACCTCGAACTCACCGCCGCGATCCTCAAGCGCAATGACTTCGCTTATTTCGGCCTGATCGGTTCGAAAACCAAACGGGTGAAGTTCGAACACCGCCTGCGCGACCGCGGCTTCGACAGCAGCGTCGTGCAACGCATGCGCTGCCCGATGGGCATCGGTGAAGTCAAAGGCAAGCTGCCTGTGGAAATCGCCATCTCCATCGCCGGCGAGATCATCGCCACTTATAACGCCAGTTTCGGCCAGCAAACGTCCCGCGCCGAACCGATTGCCAAGTTGCTGCCCGTTTCACGCCGCAGCCAGGCCACCAACTTGAAAGCCTCAAATTGAGAACTGACATGCCCCTGACTCGCAAAGCCTACCGCGCCGCCATCCTGCACAGCATCGCCGACCCCGCCGAAGTCGGGATCGAAGCTTCCTATGAGTATTTCGAGGACGGCTTGCTGGTGATCGAAAACGGCAAGATCAGCGCCCTTGGTCACGCCAGTGAACTGCTGCCAACGCTGCCGGCCGATATCGAGATCACCCATTACCAGGATGCGCTGATCACCCCCGGCTTCATCGACACCCACATCCACCTGCCACAAACCGGCATGGTCGGCGCCTACGGCGAGCAACTGCTGGACTGGCTCAACACCTACACTTTCCCATGTGAGAGCCAGTTCGCCGACAAGGCCCATGCTGATCAGGTGGCGGACATTTTCATCAAGGAACTGCTGCGCAACGGCACCACCACCGCGCTGGTGTTCGGCAGCGTGCATCCGCAATCGGTGAACTCGTTCTTCGAAGCTGCCGAGCAACTGGACCTGCGCATGATCGCCGGCAAGGTGATGATGGACCGCAACGCCCCGGACTACCTGACCGACACCGCCGAATCCAGCTACGTGGAAAGCAAGGCGCTGATCGAGCGCTGGCACGGCAAGGGTCGCCTGCACTATGCGGTCACCCCGCGTTTTGCACCGACCAGCACCCCGGAACAACTAACCCTGGCCGGCCAGTTGCTGACTGAATACCCGGATCTGTACATGCAGACCCACATCAGCGAAAACCTCAAGGAAATCGAGTGGGTCAAGGAACTGTTCCCGGAGCGCAAAGGCTACCTGGACGTCTACGACCACTACCAGTTGCTCGGCGAGCGTTCGGTCTTCGCCCACGGCGTGCACCTGTGCGATGACGAATGCGCGCGACTGGCAGAAACCGGTTCGGCCATCTCCTTCTGCCCGACTTCGAACTTCTTCCTGGGTAGCGGCCTGTTCAACCTGCCGATGGCCGAGAAGCACAAGCTCAATGTCGGCATCGGCACCGATGTAGGCGGCGGCACCAGTTTCTCGCTGCTGCAAACGCTGAATGAAGCCTACAAGGTCATGCAGCTGCAAGGCGCGCGCCTGAGCCCGTTCAAGTCGCTGTACCTGGCCACCCTCGGCGGCGCCCGTGCGCTGCGTCTTGAAGACAAGATCGGCAATCTGCAGCCGGGCACCGACGCCGACTTCCTGGTGCTGGACTATAACGCCACGCCGCTGCTGAGCTATCGCCTGCAGCAGGCCAATAACATTGCCGAGACGTTGTTTGTGTTGATGACGCTGGGGGATGACCGGACGGTGTTGCAGACTTATGCGGCGGGGAATCTGGTGCATCAGCGCTAGGTTTTTCGGGCATGAAAAATCCCCCGCACTCTACAGTCCGGGGGATTTTTATTGGCTGCCAGAAAGATCAAAGGATCGCAGCCTTCGGCAGCTCCTACATGGAATGCATTCCTCTGTAGGAGCTGTCGAGTGAAACGAGGCTGCGATCTTTCAAAGCTTGGCTGGCGAACGCCCCGGCTTCTTGGTCTGCAGCAAATGCGAGAACACCGCATGCAAATCATCCGACGCACTTTCTTCATCGAGATTGAGCTTGCTGTCGATGTGATCCATGTGATGCATCATCAGGTTCACCGCCAGTTCAGCGTCGCGTTTTTCAATGGCGTCGATCAGTTGGGTGTGTTCGTCGTAGGAGCAGTGGGAACGGTTTCCACTTTCGTACTGGGCGATGATCAGCGAAGTCTGGGACACCAGGCTGCGCTGGAAGCTGATCAGCGGGGCGTTTTTCGCCGCTTCGGCCAACTTCAGGTGGAATTCACCCGACAGGCGAATGCCGGCACCACGATCGCCACGGGAGAAACTGTCGCGCTCGTCGTTGACCATCTGGCGCAATTCGGCAATTTGCTCGGCGGTGGCGTGCTGAACCGCCAGCTCAGTGATCGCACGTTCCACCAGGCGCCGGGCCATGAACACCTGGCGCGCCTCTTCGACACTCGGGCTGGCAACGACAGCGCCGCGATTGGGACGCAGCAATACCACGCCTTCATGGGCCAGGCGCGACAGCGCACGGCGAATGATGGTGCGGCTGACCCCGAAAATTTCCCCCAGCGCTTCTTCGCTCAACTTGGTGCCGGGCGCCAGGCGCTGTTCGAGGATGGCCTCGAAGATATGCGCGTAGACAATATCGTCCTGGGTTCCGCTGCGGCCGGCTTTGCCTGCTCGCGGCTGTTTCTTTAGGGGTTGCAACTGTTCGTTCATGGGCACTCGAGTCGGGAGAACTGCGGCGAATTGACGGTGACTGTAATACGGCACAGTGGGTCGCTGGCAAGTATCGCGTAAAAAACACTGCGATTGTACACAATGGTTGGTGCCAACACGACTGTACGGCTGTTTGTCACTTCCGCTGTATCGCAACGATCCATTACGTTTGAGTTTAGGCTTTAAAGCAGAATCCGCAGTCTTAACAAGGAACAACGCTGTCATGACAGACGCCACGCACACGCAACTGCGCCCCCTGGCCGACACATCGCCGTCGGCCATCGTCGCCGGGTTCATCGCCATGATGACTGGCTACACCAGTTCCCTGGTGCTGATGTTCCAGGCCGGGCAAGCGGCCGGGTTGACCAGCGGGCAGATTTCCTCGTGGATCTGGGCGATATCCATCGGTATGGCGGTGTGCTCGATCGGCCTGTCGTTGCGCTATCGCACCCCCATCACCATTGCCTGGTCCACCCCGGGCGCGGCCTTGTTGATTACCAGTCTGGGTGGCGTGACCTACGGTGAAGCGATCGGCGCCTATATCACCTGCGCCGTGCTGGTGACCATTTGCGGGCTGACCGGCAGCTTCGAGCGCCTGGTGAAAAAGATTCCGGCGTCCTTGGCGGCGGCGTTGCTGGCCGGGATCCTGTTCAAGATCGGCAGCGAGATTTTCGTCGCGGCCCAGCATCGCACCGCGCTGGTGCTGGGCATGTTCTTTACCTACCTGGTGGTCAAGCGCCTGTCGCCGCGTTATGCGGTATTGGGCGCACTGCTGATCGGCACGGCGTTGTCCGGCTTCATGGGGTTGCTGGACTTCAGCGCGTTTCACCTGGAAGTGGCCACGCCTGTGTGGACCACACCGCATTTCTCCCTGGCTGCAACCATCAGTATCGGCATCCCGTTGTTCGTGGTCGCGATGACTTCACAAAACATGCCGGGCATCGCCGTGCTGCGCGCCGACGGTTACAACGTACCGGCCTCGCCGCTGATCACCACCACCGGCATCGCCTCGTTGTTGCTGGCGCCATTCGGTTCCCACGGGATCAACCTGGCCGCCATCAGCGCGGCGATCTGCACCGGGCCACATGCCCATGAAGATCGCAACAAACGCTACACGGCGGCGGTCTGGTGCGGGATTTTCTATGGCATCGCCGGTGTGTTCGGCGCGACGCTGGCAGCGTTGTTTGCCGCCTTGCCCAAGGAGCTGGTGCTGTCGATTGCCGCACTGGCGTTGTTCGGTTCGATCATCAATGGCTTGAGCATCGCCATGAGCGAGGCGAAGGAGCGTGAAGCGGCGCTGATTACCTTCATGGTCACGGCATCGGGGTTGACGCTGTTTTCCATCGGTTCGGCGTTCTGGGGAATTGTGGCGGGGGTGGTGACGCTGGTGATTCTGAATTGGAGTAAAAGCTGAAAGATCGCAGCCTTCGGCAGCTCCTGCATTGAACGCGTGGCCCTGTAGGAGCTGACGAGTGAAACGAGGCTGCGATCTTTTGATCCAAAAAAAACGGCGACTCGAGGGTCGCCGTTTTTTAGAACATCAAGCGACCGGATTGATCGGCTTTTCCGGGTACCAGACGTCCAGCAGCGGGCTGACTTCAACGCTGGTCAACTCGGTGCGGCCTTTGAGCCAGGCTTCAACGGCAGCGCGCTGTTCAGCGCTGACCGAGCCACGCTTGATCAGGCAAACCAGACCGTAGTCATCACCGCCGACATAGCCCAGACCGTTGGCTTCCATGGCTTCTTTAAGGAAGGCCTCGAGGAAGGCATCAATGGCTTCTTCGGACAGATCTTCCTTGAAATCCAGGTTCAGTTCGAAACCCAGCTCTTGAAATTCATCGACGCACAGTTTTTTGCGCAGACGCTGGGAACGGTTAGTCGCCATTGGAACAATCCTCTTAAGTAATAACGGGCCGCACTTTAGCAGTTTAAGCCGCCAATTGCCCGATTCTCTGGGCCGCCACGCCTACCGTCGGTAAAAAATAGAGGATTGGAGGCCCCGCGCACGGCACACGCTGCAGCACCTTGGGGCATAATGCCGACACTTTCATGACTACTGAGGGACTTTATCTTCATGCCCTCGTCTTTTTCCCCCTCGGCTGTAGGGTTTTATTTACATGATCAAATCGTTGCGTCCATTGCTCCTGGCCGGCCTGCTTCTCCCCCTGGCCCTCCCCGTTTCTGCTGATCCGATCAACACCAGCCTGTCGCCCAATGTCGAAAAAGCCCTCAAGGCCAGCAAATTGCAGGACAACGCCCTGTCGCTGGTGATGATTCCACTCAACGGCCCCGGCACCCCGACCATTTTCAACGCCGACGTCTCGGTCAACCCGGCGTCGACCATGAAGCTGGTCACCACTTACGCGGCCTTGGAAATGCTCGGCCCCAATCACCAGTGGAAAACCGAGTTCTATACCGATGGCACCCTGAGCGGCGGCATCCTCAACGGCAACCTCTACCTCAAGGGTGGCGGTGATCCGAAGCTGAACATGGAAAAACTCTGGCTGCTGATGCGCGACCTGCGCGCCAACGGCGTGACCCAGGTGACCGGCGACCTGGTCCTGGACAAGAATTTCTTCGTGCAACCGCAACTGCCCGAGTTCAACGACGACGGCAACGACGAGAACAAGCCGTTCCTGGTCAAGCCCGATGCGTTGTTGGTCAACCTCAAGGCCCTGCGTTTCGTGGCGCGCAACGATGGCGGCCGGGTGCTGGTCTCCGTGGAACCGCCGATTGCCAGCATCCGCATCGAAAACCAGGTCAAGGCGATCAATTCCAAGCAATGCACCGGCGGCGTGCGCTACAACCCGGTGCCCCAGGCCGATGGCAGCGTGACCGTGACCGTCGGCGGTCAATTGGGTGATGGCTGCAGCTCGCAAACCTACCTGTCATTGCTGGACCACGCGACCTACACGGCCGGCGCCGTGCGCGCGATCTGGAAAGAACTGGGCGGCAGCATCCAGGGCAAGGATGTGCTGGCGGCAACGCCCAAGGACGCCAAGGTCCTGGCCCGGGCCTTCTCGCCGGATCTGGCGGAAATCATCCGCGACATCAACAAATACAGTAACAACACCATGGCCCAGCAACTGTTCCTGAGCCTGGGCCAGAAGTACCGCACCGATGCCGACGCCGACGACGCCAAGGCCGCCCAGCGCGTGGTGCGCCAGTGGTTGGCGAAGAAAGGCATCACCGCGCCGCACCTGGTGATGGAGAACGGCTCCGGGCTGTCTCGTGCCGAACGTGTCAGTGCCCGGGAAATGGCGTCGATGCTGCAGGCCGCCTGGCGCAGCCCTTATGCCGCCGAGTACATCAGCTCGATGCCGATTGCCGGTACCGACGGCACCATGCGCAAACGCCTGAAGACCACCGCGATGCGCGGTGAGGCCCACGTCAAGACCGGCACCTTGAACACCGTGCGGGCGATCGCCGGCTTCAGCCGCGACATCAACGGCAACACCTGGGCGGTGGTGGCGATTCTCAACGACAAGGCACCGTTTGGCGCGTCGTCTGTGCTCGACCAGGTGCTGCTGGACCTGTATCGCCAGCCGAAACTGGCGCAGACCGCTTCGGTTCTGTAAACACACCACAGCCCCCTGTAGGAGCCGGCTTGCTGGCGATAGCGGCACATCATTCAACATTGATGGTGCCTGATACACCGCTATCGCCAGCAAGCCGGCTCCTACAGGTGTCGTGTTCAGGTCGGCTCAGTTCATCTCCCCCTGCACCCGATCCCTGCCTTCCTGCTTCGCCACATACACCCCCGAGTCCGCCCGTAACAACAGCGCATCCGCACCTTCTCCGGGCCGCCAGCTGGCAATGCCGAAACTGGCGGTGACGACGCCTACTTCATCGATCGGCGCACTGCGCAGGCTTTGCCACAACTCCAGTGACAGCAGATGGGCCTGCTTGCCGCCGAGGTCCGGGCAAAGGACCATGAACTCCTCGCCGCCCAGGCGGCAGAACACATCCGAGCGCCGCAGCCGACGACCAATGCGCTCGCACACCGCTTGCAACACCCGATCGCCCACGGCGTGGCCGTACTGGTCATTGATACGCTTGAAGTGGTCGATGTCGAGCATGATCACCGACAGTTCGCCACCACCGCGCTCCACCCGCGCCATCTCGGTGGTCAGGCGTTCCTGGAAATAACGACGGTTGTGGATACCGGTCAGGGAATCGGTGACCGACAGCGCCCGCAGTTCTTCTTCCACTCGCTTGGTGTCGGTAATGTCGGAAATGTAGCCATGCCAGAGCACGCCGCCGCCGGGCAGTTCCTCCGGGGTCGCCTCGCCACGGACCCAGCGCAGGCCGCGCTGGGGCAATTGCACGCGGTACTCCTCGCGCCAGTGGCTGAGGGTGTTGGCCGAGGCGCGGATCGAGGCGCGCACGCGGGTGGTGTCCTGAGGATGAATCCGCGTGAAAATCGCTTCGGCGTTGAGCAATAGCACGTCCGGCTCCAGCTCATAGATCTCGCGAATACCGTCGCTGGCGTAGATCACGCTGAAGCGCCCGTCGAACTCCATCTTGAACTGGTAGATCCCGCCGGGCACATGGGCACTGAGTTTCTTCAACAACAGGTCCCGCGCGGCCAGGGCCTCGTGCACGCGCTTGCGTTCAGTGATGTCGATACAGATCGCCAGGTGCCCGACCCACAACCCCTGCTCGTCGAGGACCGGGGTCGCCAGCATGTTGACGATCAGATGGCTGCCATCGCCGCGTACCAGCGTCCACTCCCGCGCCTCATGGCCACCCTCCTCGCCGCCCTCGACCAGCATCGCGTGACAGGCCGGAACCGGCTTGCCGTAACGCGCACTCAATTCTGCCGAGCGTGCCGCGAGCTCCCGGGGCAAGTGCAGGTTTTCCAGGGTCATGTGCCCGACCACGTCGGCGGCGGTATAACCAAGCATCTGCTCGGCGCCGGCATTGAAGGTGCTGATCACCCCGCGCAGGTCCGTGGCGATGATGGCTACCTGGGTCGCGGCATCCAGAACCCCGCGCAACTGGCCATGGGTGCCGCGCAGTTCCTGTTCGCGGGCGCGCAGCTCCCCGGTCCTTTGCTCGACCATTTTCAGCGCCCGCTGCCGCTGACTGACCAGTACATAGAGCAAGGCGCTGAGCAACACACTGAGCAAGCCACCGAGCACGACCAGCGCGGTCACTGAAGAGTGGTTGGCCTGGAGGAAAGCCTCGCTGGGCCGGATATCAACCTGATAATCATGATCGGCGAGACGTAACAAGCGCGTTGTGGACAAGTCACTGTGCGCTGGCACATTGGGCGATTCAAACAGCACCTCGTGTTGCTCATCGGTGGACAGGTCGAGGATACGCACCGAGAGATAATCGCGACCCGCCTCCGGCAACCCGTCCGCCAGCAACTGACGCATGCTGATCACCGCCATCACATACCCGAACGGTTTGCCGGTTGCGCCGCCCTTGCTGCTGTGCGGCATGACCGGCGCAACCAACAGTACGCCTCGCGCATAGGCAGGCTCGATATTGACCAGGTGCATCGGTTGCGACACGGCCATGCCCTGATGCTGGTCAGCCCGCTCCAGGGTAGCCCGACGCAGGGGCTGAGCCAGCAAGTCATAGCCCAGTGGCGCACCGAGCTTGCTTTGCGTCTGGCTATACAGCACCGCAACGTACTCATCCCGCTCGCCGGCCAATTGCAGTTGGCCGGCGGCATTGAGTTCGCGCAGGGTGAACCCGCTCAGGCCCTCCTCGCGCGCCCGTTGCTCAAAGGCCGCCCGCTGGTCGTGGCTGACCCGCTCAGCGAACGAATACGCCTGGGTCCGGTGCAACAGGGGTTGGGTGTAGCCGTTGAATTCCGCGTGCGAGACCGTATCGGAGTTGGCAAAGAAGCGGCGCAGGCCATCGAGGCGCTGCTCCTGATCCTGGAAACGTTCTTCGATACGGCTGTAGCGTTCGCTGGCCAGTAACTGGAAGCGTTGACGCAATTGATAGTGAAACAGGTTCAGAGTGGACCAGGCGAGCAATGCCGTGAGAATCGCGCCGACGAGCAAGACCATGAGCGCGACCAGCCCGGCCGAGACATCTTCGCTGATAAAACCCAGGATCTTGGGGCGCACGGCGTACAACGACATAGACGCAACTCAAAACGCCATGTGCGGGAAAGCCCATTGGCCGTGAGTTGAGTTATAGCTATTAGCCACTAATTTGACCAGTGGTGCGGGACCAACAACATCTGGTGCGCATCCCCTCCTGTAGGAGCGAGGCTTGCCCGCGAAGAACGATGATGCGGTGGAGCAGGTACACCGCGGTGTGTGGTTCGCCGACAAGTCGGATCGCCGCACCGCTGGCTCCTACAGGCGAAGAACGAGGACGCGGTGTGGCAGATGCCCCCCGCGTCCGGCTCGCCTGTCAGCGGGCAGTGATCTTCCACGCGCGATGGATCTTGGCGTTACGGGCAAAATCCGGATCGATGGTCTGGGCGGTAATCTCTTCGATCGCGTAGCGCTCGCTGAGGTTAGGCTCGAGCTCGAACTTGCGGAAGTTGTTGGAGAAGTACAACACCCCGCCCGGTGCCAGCCGCGCCATGGCCAGGTCGATCAGTTGCACCTGGTCACGTTGCACGTCGAAGATGCCTTCCATGCGTTTGGAGTTGGAGAATGTCGGCGGATCGATGAAGATCAGGTCGTACTCTTCACGGCAGGCATCCAGCCAGACCATCACATCACTTTGCTCCAGGCGGTTCTTGTCGGAGAAACCGTTCAGCGACAGGTTGCGACGCGCCCAGTCCAGGTAGGTTTTCGACAGGTCGACGCTGGTGGTGCTGCGCGCGCCGCCCTTGGCCGCGTGCACACTGGCAGTGGCGGTGTAGCAATACAGATTGAGGAAGCGCTTGCCGGCAGCCTCTTTCTGAATGCGCATGCGCATCGGCCGGTGGTCGAGGAACAACCCGGTGTCGAGGTAATCGGTGAGGTTGACCAGCAGTTTCACGCCGCCTTCATTCACCTCGACGAACTTGCCCTGGGCCGCCTGGCGCTCGTATTGCTTGGTACCGCTCTGACGCTCGCGGCGCTTGACCACCACCTGGTTCTTGTCGATGTTCAGGGCCTGCGGGATCGCCGCCAGGGCGTCGAACATGCGCGCCGAGGCCTTTTGCGGATCAATGGATTTCGGTGCGGCGTATTCCTGGACGTGGACCCAATCGTGGTAGAGGTCGATGGCCATGGAGTATTCCGGCATGTCGGCATCGTAGACGCGATAGCAGTCGATACCCTCACGCTTGACCCACTTGCCCAGCGCCTTGAGGTTTTTCTGCAGGCGGTTGGCAAACATCTGCCCACCTTCACTCAGGCGCGGCTGCTCGATCACCGGTACCGGGGCTGGCGCAGGTTTGATCGGGTTGCCGTTCTTGTTGTACTGGCGCTCTTGCGGCTCGCTCGGCGCCTGATCGTAGGCCGCCTGCTCACGCTCGGCCTGACGCTGCTCCGGGGTACGACGCTCGCCGGTGACGAATTGATCCGGCAATACCTTGATCAGCAACAGCTTGCACGGCAGAGCGCCGTTCCAGAACGAATACTGCTTGTGGCTACGGATGCCCATGCGCTTGCCCAGGTCCGGAGCACCGGTGAACACCGCGGCTTCCCAGTTGAGGCAAGCCTGGCGCAGACGTTCGCCAAGGTTCTGGTAGAGGTAGAGCAGGCTCGCCTCGTCGCCCAGACGTTCGCCGTACGGGGGGTTACAGATCACCAGGCCTTTCTGGTTCTGGTCCGGACGCGGCTCGAAGGTCGCGACTTCGCCCTGGTAAATCTTGATCCACTCGCTCAGGCCGGCACGCTCGACGTTGTTGCGCCCCGGTTGAATCAGGCGCGGATCGGCTTCGTAACCGCGAATCCACAACGGTGGCTTGGCCAGGCCGGCAGCTGCACGCTCGGAAGCTTCTTCATGGAGTTTTTTCCACAGCGCCGGTACGTGACCGAGCCAGGCAGTGAAACCCCATTGTTCGCGGCGCAGGTTCGGCGCGATGTCGGCAGCGATCATCGCCGCTTCGACCAGGAAGGTGCCGACACCGCACATCGGGTCAGCCAGGGCGCCGCCTTCAGCGGCGATGCGTGGCCAGCCGGAACGGATCAGGATCGCCGCCGCCAGGTTTTCCTTCAGCGGCGCCGCGCCTTGCTGCAGGCGATAGCCACGCTGGTGCAGGCTATGGCCGGACAGGTCGAGGGAGAGGATCGCTTCACCGCGGTCCAGGCGCAGATGGATGCGCAGGTCCGGGTTGAGCTTGTCGATGGACGGACGGTCGCCCTGCGGAGTGCGCAGTTTGTCGACGATGGCGTCCTTGACCTTCAAGGCGCCAAAGTGGGTGTTGTCGATACCCGAGCCGTGGCCGCTGAATTCGACGGCCAGCGTGCCGTCATTGAGCATGTGGTCTTGCCACTCGATGTCCAGCACACCGTGGTAGAGGTCTTCGGCGTCTTTCATCGCAAAACGCTTGAGCACCAGCAGGACCCGGTTGGCCAGGCGCGACCACAGGCACAGGCGATAAGCGGTTTCCATGGTGGCCATGCCACGCACGGCGGAAGTGTGCTCACGTGCTTCTTCAAGGCCAAGCCCGACGGCTTCCTCGATGAGCAGGCCTTCAAGGCCTTTAGGGCAAGTGAGGAAGAGTTCGAAACGATCGGACATGAGAATTCGGAGCCTTTGCTGAGTGGAGCGGCAACGCATTGCCGGCCCGGTTTTCAATCAGGCGCTTTTCTCGAAGAGCGCCCGCGTGGCACGAAGGTGTGCCGTTCCACCCTTGCTGCCCGGGTTAAATGAGCTTAGATGCAAGGACAGATAAAAAAGTTGATGCAACAAAATGACATAAGTCGACCCTTCGTCGAATAGTCCGTCCCGGCAACGGGAGGCATTCTCAGCAAAGGATTAACCTGATCATCCAACGCAGGGCCGATCATACCGGGGTTTGGTCAAGAAATACGCCACAAACATCATGTTACTTAGTGCCATAGCACATTAACGGTTACGTCCTTATGACAAAACGATCATTCCCTCGATGTGACGCATTGGTTAGAACTCAATTCAGGTTGGCGCCGCAATGACGCCAACACCTTGGCTCGTCACGCCGGCAACGAGCCCCAACGGCAGAGTTTTTCTGCCAGACCTCGATTGAGGTCTACGCGATAAATACAGTCAACAAGTGAGGGCAACACCCTATGAGAAGACTTAAGCGTGATCCGTTGGAAAGAGCATTTTTGCGCGGATATCAATATGGCGTTGGTGGCAAATCCCGTGAGCTTTGCCCATTTACTCTACCGTCGGTACGCCAAGCCTGGATTAACGGCTGGCGCGAAGGACGCGGCGACAACTGGGACGGTATGACCGGCACTGCGGGAATCCACAGACTCAACGAACTTCACGCCGTCGGCTAACACAGGGCACACACTCCGACATACAATCTGATATGCAGTGAATTAACCACGCACGTCCCATCCGGACGGCGGGCTACGGCCCAGGGGCTCCTTTGAAGGGGCCCTTTTTATGCCTGTTTCAAACGCAATCCCCCTGTAGGAGCTGCCGCAGGCTGCGATCTTTTGATCTTGTTTTAAAAATCAAAAGATCGCAGCCTGCGGCAGCTCCTACAGGGAAGGTGGTCAGCGCAAGGCTGCTATGGCGTCTACCGACTCGCGGATGAGCGCCGGGCCTTTGTAGATAAAACCCGAGTAGATCTGCACCAGGCTCGCACCCGCGCTGATTTTTTCCGCTGCGTGCCGGCCTTCGGTGATGCCACCCGCCGCGATGATCGGCAAGCGACCACCCAGCTCCGAGGCCAGCACCTTCACGGTGTGCGTGCTCTTGTCACGCACCGGCGCGCCGGACAGCCCGCCCGCCTCGTCCCCATGTTCCATGCCTTCGACACCCACGCGGCTCAAGGTGGTGTTGGTGGCGATGACCGCGTCCATCCCGGTTTCGATCAACGCCTGTGCGACCTGCGCGGTTTCTTCGTCGGTCATGTCCGGTGCGATCTTGATCGCCAGAGGAACGTGCCGGCCATGACGCAGCGCCAGTTCCGCCCGGCGCGTGGCGAGGTCTGCCAGCAGCTGCTTGAGCGAGTCACCAAATTGCAGGCTGCGCAGGCCCGGGGTATTGGGCGAGCTGACGTTGACTGTCACGTAGCTGGCGTGGGCGTAGACCTTGTCCAGGCAGATCAGGTAGTCGTCGACCGCGCGCTCGACCGGGGTGTCGAAGTTCTTGCCGATGTTGATGCCCAGCACGCCCTTGTACTTGGCCGCTGCCACGCGGGCCAGCAGGTGATCGACGCCAAGGTTGTTGAAGCCCATGCGGTTGATGATCGCCTCGGCCTCCGGCAAACGGAACAACCGGGGTTTGGGGTTGCCCGGTTGTGGGCGCGGGGTAATGGTGCCGATCTCGACAAAGCCAAAACCCAATTGTGCAAAGCCGTCGATGGCCGCGCCATTCTTGTCCAGGCCAGCAGCCAGACCCACCGGGTTCGGGAAGTCCAGGCCCATGACATTCACCGGCAGCTTTGCCGGGGCCTTGCACAGCAAACCGTTGAGCCCCAGGCGCCCACCCGCACCGATCAGGTCCAGGGACAGATCGTGGGAGGTTTCCGGGGAAAGTTTGAACAACAGCTGACGGGCCAGGGTGTACATGGGCGGGCTTGACTCGATTGGCGGCGAAATGAGGCGGCGATTATACCCGCGCATCGGGGTTGCAAGCGAGGGCGCGACAAAAACAGCGGGCGATGGCATATGCCTTGCACCGGCACAGGCATCAGCACGCTGGCCAACGGCGGAATGCGTGCCAGGACAACGGCGTCGTCAGCCACCCCTGCTCAAACGGGGTCCGGGACGACGTTTTTTTTGGAAGGTGCGAAATCGATGAACGAACCCTCAACCAATCCCCTGGCCTGGGTCAATGGCAGCGATGCCCCGGAAAAGACCGAAATCAACCTCGGCTTCATGGCCCTGAGCGACTGCGCTTCGGTGGTGGTCGCCGCCACCCAAGGCTTCGCCCAGCCCTACGGATTGACCTTGAACCTCAAGCGCCAGTCATCCTGGGCCAACCTGCGGGACAAACTGGTGAGCGGCGAACTCGACGCCGCCCACAGCCTGTACGGCCTGATCTACGCCGTGCACCTGGGCATCGGCGGCGTGGCCCCCACTGACATGGCGGTGCTCATGGGCCTGAACCAGAACGGCCAGAGCATCAACCTCTCCCACGGCTTGCAGGCCGCCGGCGTGACCAGTCCTGAAGCACTGGACCGTCACGTGCACCAAACTCGCCCAAAACTGACCTTCGCCCAGACCTTTCCCACCGGCACCCATGCCATGTGGTTGTACTACTGGCTGGCGAGCCAGGGCATTCATCCGCTGCACGACGTCGACAGCGTAGTGGTGCCGCCGCCGCAAATGGTGGCGCACCTGCAAGCCGGGCGTATCGACGGCTTCTGCGTCGGCGAGCCGTGGGCTGACAGCGCGGTGAAGCAGGACCTCGGTTTTACCCTGGCAACCTCCCAGGCCATCTGGCCCGACCACCCGGAGAAAGTCCTCGGCTGTACGCGCGCCTTCGTCGAGCAATACCCCAATACCGCTCGCGCACTGGTGATGGCGATCCTCGAAGCCAGCCGCTTCATCGACGACAGTGTCGAGAATCGCCGCAGTACCGCGCAATTGCTCAGCGCTGCGCAGTACCTCGATGCGCCGCTGTCGCGTATCGAACCGCGCCTGCTGGGCGACTATGCCGACGGCCTGGGCAATGAATGGCAAGACCCGCACGCCCTGCGTTTCCATGGGCAGGGGGCGGTCAACCTGCCCTACCTGTCCGATGGCATGTGGTTCATGACCCAGTTTCGTCGTTGGGGGCTGTTGCGCGACGACCCCGATTACCTCGCCGTGGCCCGTCAGGTTCAACAACTGGACTTATACCGAGAGGCCGCCAGCGCCGTCGGTGTCGCCGCCCCGGGCAATGAAATGCGCAGCAGCCAACTGATCGACGGCAGGGTCTGGGACGGTTCGGACCCGGCCAGTTATGCCCGCAGCTTCAAGCTGCACGCCATGAGCGACAGCTCGCCTCTTCTCGCCAGCCGCTGACAGGAGACTGCAGACATGTTGCGTATCCTGCTGATCAACGACACCGCAAAAAAAGTCGGCCGCTTGAAAGCTGCCCTGACCGAGGCCGGTTTCGAGGTCGTCGACGAATCCGGGCTGACCATCGACTTGCCCGAACGCGTCGAAACGGTGCGCCCGGACGTGATCCTGATCGATACCGAGTCACCGAGCCGCGATGTCATGGAGCAAGTGGTGCTGGTCAGCCGCGACCAGCCACGGCCGATTGTGATGTTCACCGACGAACACGACCCCGATGTGATGCGCCAGGCGATCAAGTCCGGGGTCAGTGCCTACATCGTCGAGGGCATCCATGCACAGCGCCTGCAACCGATTCTCGACGTGGCCATGGCGCGTTTCGAAAGCGACCAGGCCCTTCGCGCCCAACTGCACGCCCGTGACCAGCAACTGGCCGAGCGCAAGCGCATCGAGCTGGCCAAGGGGTTGCTGATGAAGATGAAGGACTGCAACGAAGAAGAGGCCTACACCCTGATGCGCCGCCAGGCGATGAGCCGCCAGCAGAAGCTGATCCAGGTGGCGGAGCAGATCATTGCCATGAGTGAGTTGCTGGGCTGAGTTTTTCTGGTGCCGTTGAAGGCCTCTTCGCGAGCAGGCTCGCTCCCACAATTGAAATGCATTCCCCCTGTGGGAGCGAGCCTGCTCGCGAATGGCCGAGCCACGGTCTCACCTGTTGGCACAGATCTGGCTAAGTAATCCCTACAGGTAACCAACGGCGGTTGCCCCACCTACGACAAAGACGTCGCTCACCTCATTTGCCCCATGGCGAATCAGGTGGCGGCGTTTTTTTGTTTTGGCTCCCGTTCGAGACTCCTATCATCTGAGGTGCGCGATGAATTCAAGCTTCTGGAAATCCGGCCATACCCCGACACTGTTCGCAGCCTTCCTCTATTTCGACCTGAGTTTCATGGTGTGGTACCTGCTCGGCCCGCTGGCCGTACAGATCGCTGGCGACCTGCACCTGACCACCCAGCAACGCGGGCTGGTGGTGGCCACGCCGATTCTGGCCGGGGCGGTACTGCGCTTCGTGATGGGGATGCTGGCTGATCGCCTGTCACCCAAGACCGCCGGCCTGATCGGCCAGGTGATCGTCATCTGTGCATTGTTCGGCGCCTGGAAACTCGGCATCCATACCTACGAGCAAGCCTTGCTGCTGGGGTTGTTCCTCGGCATGGCCGGCGCCTCCTTCGCTGTCGCCCTGCCCCTGGCATCGCAATGGTATCCGCCACAGCACCAGGGCAAAGCCATGGGCATCGCCGGGGCCGGAAACTCCGGCACTGTGCTCGCGGCGCTGATTGCACCGGTTCTGGCGGCTGCCTTTGGCTGGAGCAATGTGTTCGGTTTCGCACTGATCCCGTTGATCCTGACACTGATCGTCTTCGCCTGGCTGGCCAAGAACGCGCCTGAGCGGCCGAAAGCCAAGTCGATGGCCGACTACTTCAAGGCCCTGGGCGACCGCGACAGCTGGTGGTTCATGTTTTTCTACAGCGTGACCTTCGGTGGCTTCATCGGCCTGGCCAGCGCCCTGCCCGGTTATTTCAACGATCAGTATGGCCTGAGCCCCGTGACCGCGGGTTACTACACGGCAGCCTGTGTGTTCGGCGGTAGCCTGATGCGTCCACTGGGAGGCGCCCTGGCTGATCGTTTCGGCGGTATCCGCACCCTGCTCGCGATGTACACCGTGGCGGCCATCTGTATCGCTGCTGTCGGCTTCAACTTGCCCAGTTCCTATGCTGCTCTGGCCCTGTTCGTGTGCACCATGCTCGGTTTGGGTGCAGGCAACGGTGCGGTGTTCCAGTTGGTGCCACAGCGTTTCCGTCGCGAAATCGGCGTCATGACCGGCCTGATCGGCATGGCCGGCGGCATCGGTGGATTTGCCCTGGCGGCGGGCATGGGTGCAATCAAGCAGAGCACCGGCAGCTACCAGATGGCATTGTGGTTGTTTGCCAGCCTGGGGGTGCTCGCCTGGTTCGGACTGCACGGCGTAAAACGCCGCTGGAGGACCACTTGGGGTTCGGCCGCCGTGACAGCTGCACGGGTCTGACGCTGCCATGAGCCTGCACTTGAGTTTCGCGCAAGCCAGCGCCATCGGCCCGCGCGATGAGAACCAGGATGCCTTGCGCCTGGTCACGCCGGCCCCGGCGCTGGCCGCCAGCAAGGGCTACCTGTTCGCCATCGCCGATGGCGTCAGCCAGTGCGCCGACGGCGGCCTGGCGGCTCGCTCGACGTTGCAGGCCCTGGCTTTGGACTACTACGCCACGCCGGAAACCTGGGGTGTTGCCCAGGCACTGGATCGCTTGCTGCTGGCGCAAAACCGCTGGCTGCAAGCCAACGGCGCAGGCCAGCCGCTGCTGACCACCGTCAGCGCCCTGGTCCTGCGCGGCCGGCGTTTTACCTTGGCCCATGTCGGCGATTGCCGGGTGTATCGCTGGCACGCCGAGCAGTTGCAGCGGGTCAGCGAAGATCACGTCTGGGACCAACCGGGCATGCAGCATGTACTCAAGCGTGCTCTGGGCCTGGATCAACACCTGGTGCTGGACTTTCTCGATGGCGAACTGCGTATCGACGAAAGCTTTGTGCTGCTCAGCGACGGTGTCTGGGCGGCCCTGGGCGACACCGCCATTGCGGCGATCCTGCGTGACCAACCGGACCTGGACAGCGCCGCGCAAACCCTGGTCAACGCCGCACACCTGGCGGGCAGCCAGGATAACGCCAGCGCACTGCTGGTGCGTGTCGATGCCCTGGGTGAAGCCAATATCGGCGATGCATTGATCCATCTGCAGCAATGGCCACTGCCCCCGGCACTGAAACCGGGGCAGGTTTTCGAGGGCTGGCAGATTGAAGGGATTCTCAGCCAGAGCCAGCAGTCGCTGCTCTATCGGGTACGCGACAGCCAGCAGCAGCCCTGGCTGCTGAAAACCCTGCCCCCTCGCCTGCATGACGATCATCAGGCCGGGCAAGCGTTGCTGTCCGAAGAATGGTTCCTCAAGCGCGTAGCCGGGCGACACTTTCCTGAAGTGCATGCGGCCAGCCAGCGTCAGCATCTGTACTACGTGATGCGCGAATATTCGGGCTCGACCCTTGCTCAAGTGCATGAACAGATCGGACCCATGCCCCTGGCCCAGTGGCAGGACGTGGCTGAACGCCTGCTGCGAGCGGTCGGCATGCTCCATCGACGGCAGATCCTGCATCGCGATATCAAGCCGCAGAACCTGCTGTCAGGGGACGACGGCGAGTTGCGCCTGTTGGACTTCGGCCTCGCCTACTGCCCCGGCCTGTCTGAAGATCAGCTCAGTACCCTGCCCGGAACCCCCAGCTATATAGCCCCGGAAGCCTTCCGCGGAGAGTCACCGACGCCGCAGCAGGACCTGTATGCGGTGGGGGTGACCTTGTACTTTCTGCTCACCGGGCATTTTCCCTACGGTGAAATCGAAGCCTTCCAGCGCCCACGGTTCGGCGTACCGGTCAGTGCCAGCCGCTACCGCCCTGACCTGCCCGAATGGCTGGCGCAATGCCTGGAACGTGCGGTTGCCGCAGACCCGGCTGAGCGCTTTGAAACCGCCGAAGAATGGTTGCGCCTGCTGGAACAGGGGGAGCGACGCAGTTTAAGCGTACGCCCCAGGCCTTTACTGGAGCGCGAACCGCTGAAGGTGTGGCGGACATTGGCCCTGATGTCGCTGCTGGCGAACCTGGCGTTGCTGTTCCTGGTGTTCCATGGCTGAACTTGCATTGCCCTTAAAACCCATCATCGTCATTTCGTGAGGAAGAACCTATGAACGCAAAAGTCTGGCTGGTGGGTGCGGGTCCCGGTGATCCTGAGTTGTTGACCCTCAAGGCGGTGCGCGCATTGAAAGAAGCGGACGTGGTGCTGATCGATGACCTGGTCAACGGCGCAATACTCGAACACTGCCCCGGGGCGCGGGTCATTGCGGTGGGCAAACGCGGTGGTTGCCGCTCCACGCCACAAGCGTTCATCCATCGCCTGATGTTGCGTTACGCCCGGCAGGGCAAATGCGTGGTGCGGCTCAAAGGCGGTGACCCGTGCATTTTCGGGCGCGGAGGCGAAGAGGCCCAGTGGTTGCGCGAGCGCGGGGTTGAGGTCGAATTGGTCAACGGCATCACTGCCGGGCTCGCGGGCGCCACGCAATGCGATATTCCGCTGACCCTGCGCGGTGTGGCGCGCGGCGTGACACTGGTCACCGCCCATACCCAGGACGGCAGCAGCCTGAATTGGCAGGCACTGGCCAAAGGCGGTACGACCCTGGTGATCTACATGGGCGTGGCCAAGCTTAGCGAGATCCGTGAGCAGCTGTTGGCAGGAGGAATGGCGGCGGACACGCCGGTGGCGATGATCGAGAATGCCTCACTGCCCCATCAGCGTGAATGCAGGAGTGATCTGACAGCCATGGAGGAAGATGCCTACGCCTTTGAGCTGAAAAGCCCGGCGATATTGGTCATCGGTGCAGTGGCGGTTGGCGAGAAGATCAAAAGATCGCAGCCTGCGGCAGCTCCTACAGGGATTTGCGCAGTACCAATGTAGGAGCTGCCGTAGGCTGCGATCTTTTCAAGTCACCACACAAATCTCAAATCGCAGACAAAGAAAAGCCCGGCAAGAGCCGGGCTTTTCTCAGAGCTGTGGGCTAATTACTTAGCTTGAGCTTCAACCTGCGCTTCTACGCGACGGTTTACAGCACGGCCAGCTTCAGTAGCGTTGTCAGCAACTGGGCGGGATTCGCCGTAGCCAACAGACTGAACGCGGGACGACTCAACACCGTACTGGTTGGTCAGAACTTGCTTAACGGCGTTTGCACGACGCTCAGACAGTTTCTGGTTGTAAGCGTCAGGACCGACGGAGTCAGTGTGACCTTCAACAGTGGTGCTGGTGGATGGGTATTGCTTCATGAAGTCAGCCAGGTTCTTGATGTCGCCGTAGCTGTTAGGCTTGACTACCGACTTGTCGAAGTCGAATTTCACGTCCAGCTCTACACGAACAACTTCAGCAACTGCTGGGCAGCCATCAGCGTCAACAGTTACGTTGGCTGGGGTGTCCGGGCACTTGTCAACGTTGTCGCAAACGCCATCGTTGTCGCTGTCGGAGCAGACTTCTGGTGCTGGAGCTGGAGCAGCAGCTGGCTTGGAGCCGCCACCGAAGTTCACACCGATACCGACGCTAGGAGCCCACTCGGTGTCGCCCTGGTCGATGTTGTACTGAGCTTCAACGCCAGCACGGGCGTAGAAGTTTTCGGTGAAGTACAGCTTGGCACCGCCGCCAACGTTGGCGAAGGTGGAGCGGTTACGACCATTCGAACCGTTCTGGTCGATGCTCTGGTCGGAGAAGCCAGCCGATACGTATGGACGAACCATGTCGCCTGGGTTGTTGAAGTGGTACAGAGCGTCCAGAGCGGTGTTGGCGCCCTTCACGTTCTTGCCGTCGTCGGCACGTACGTTATGCACTTCGTCGTAGCCCAAACGCAGTTCAACGTCGTCGGTCAGGAAGTAACCTACGGAACCGCCGAACAGGTTGCCGTTGTTCTTGAAGTTACGAGCGCTGTCGAACTGTTCCTTCTTTGCGAAGCCTTCGATTTCAACTGCGCCTTGGCCCTGTGCCAGAGCGCCGAACGAAGTGGCGGCAATAAGAGAACCAATGGCCAAGCCCAAGGTGTTTTTCAGTTTCATCCGTTAAATCCCCATCTGGTGATTGTGAAGCAGTCCCGCAAACCGGGGGACAACTCGGCGGCAAGTCTATCAGAACTTGCCTACACGTAAGAGATATTTGCGCCGAACTAAGTTTCAGCAATGCCCGCAAATTTCTCACGCAATTTATCTAGAGCGCGTTTGTACCGCATTTTTGTAGCGCTCAAGCCCATGTGCATGATGTCTGCGATCTCCTGAAACTCCAGCTCTGCGACAAATCGTAGCACCAGAATTTCTCGGTCAATCGGGTTCACATACACTAACCAGCGATCAAGTCCACCCTTCTCCTCGGGTTTCGGCGCCTTTTCTTCGGACGCTTCCTCGAGGGGGTCAAGACTCAAGGCGTCCATCAAGCGACGCTTTCGCCTTTCCTTCCGATACTGCGTAATGCACTCGTTGTACGTGATGCTATATAGCCATGTCTTGAACTTCGATTTGCCCTCGAAGTTCTTCAGGCCGTACAGCACCTTCAACATGACCTCCTGACAGACATCGTCAGCGTCGCGATCGTTCCCGAGATACCTTGCACAGACGTTAAATAATGTTCGTTGGTAACGCCGCATCAGTTCTTCATATGCGCGCGTCACGTGAAACAGCTCGGTATGCGAGCGCGCGACCAACTCCTCATCAGAGAGCTCGCGGGGGTCGTAGCGCATGGATAACGATTGGGCTTTATTCAAAACAAGTCGTGCCGACAGTCAGGTCAATGTCCGCCGCAGCCAGCATCAGGCGGCATTTCGCGGCGGCATACATTAGCAGGGTTTGCCGGGTTAGCGGCTACTCACATGCTGCTCGAGGAGGATCCGATTGGAAAGAGAGACTAGCTCACCCTCATCCGTCAGCAATGTAGTTTTAACCGTGCCGATCTCTTCGATCTGCCCTTCGACCTCTCCAACACGCACTTGTTGCCCAACCTGGTACAACTCACGCACATAGATTCCCGCAAGAATCTGACCCGCAATTTCCCGGCTTCCCAACCCCATGGCCAGCGCAACCGCCAGACCAACGGTAATCAAAACGATCACGATCACGTGGTTAAGCAGGTCAGTCTTGACCTCCAACTGACTGATCGCGACCGAGATACTGATGATGATCACCAGGCCCTGGGCAATTCTCCCAAGTCCCGAAGCGTAGTCCAGGCCTACGCCTTCTGCCGCTCCGCGCACCAGCCCATTGGCCAATTGCGCCAGCAAGACACCCACCAACAGCACCAGCGCCGCACCGAATACCTTCGGCAAATATAGCGCAAGCATATCCAGCGTAGCTGAAACTCGTTCAAGTCCAAGTGATTCTGCGGCGGAAACCAAAAAAATCAGCAGAACGAACCAATAGACGATCTTACCGATCAGCGTTGAGATAGGTACTTGAAGGCCGGCACGGGACAACAGTTTCGTCAGGCCGGTACCGCCCATCAGGCGATCCAGGCCCAGTTTGGCGAGCAGTTTGGACAGCAAGGTGTCCAACAGCTTGGCCACGACAAAACCGAGCAGGAGCACGACCAGTGCGCCGAACAGGTTCGGAATGAAGTTCGCAACCTTGGTCCATAACGCAGTCATTGCAGTGACGAGGCTCTGTGTCCAGAGATCAAGTTCCATATTCAATCAGCCTTATCAGCAGTGCGAGCGGTAGGTTTACGAAGACGGGAGACCGGCGCGACATGGGCCGAGCCATTATTGAGGGCGATCATCAGGGCGGGCAACCAGCGGCCCAGCAGGCTGAACAAATCACCTGCGCCAACCTGGCGATTGGCGGTTTTCAGGACACGCCCCAGGCATGCATCGTCGTCCCGGGTGGACGGTGATGCCTTGAGCATGTCGCGCAAAGACTGTTCAAACGGATCGTGCATACGCACCTCTCGTGATGTCTGTGAAAGACGCGGTCAAATTTGCCCGGGTCACATGGCGCACGTTCAAACCCAGCGCAAACGTCGGAATAACCACCACTGCCCGAGCGCCACCGAGATCATCAGCAGGCAGGCGACGAGGAAGCCATAGGGGCTTTGTGAAAATGGAATGCCCCCGACGTTGATTCCCAAAAGACCGGTCAGAAAACTCATCGGCAAAAAAATCCCGGTGATGATGCCAAAGCGATACATGGTGCGGTTCATGCGCACGCTCAATCGCCGGTCTTCAGTCTCCAGGACCAGCCCCACGCGCTCTCGGGTTAATTCCAGCTCCTCCAGATAGCGGGTCAGGCTGTTGTTCAATTCGTTCCAGTAATCGCCATCGTCCTCGACGAACCAGGGCAATTTGATGCGCGTCAGTTGACCAAAAATGTCCCGCTGCGGAGCGAGGAATCGCTTCAACGCAGCAGCCCGGCGCCGGATCTGCAAAACAGCACCGTGCTCAGGAGTATACCGCTCGTCGGAATCCAGCTTTTCTTCTTCCTCATCGACCACTTCCGAGAGGCAACTGACCAGATCCTGCACCTTGTTGGTGAGGTACTGAGCCATGTAGAGAATGAGCTCGGAGGCAGTTTTCGGCCCCTTGCCTGCTTCCAGTTGCACCAGCAATTCTTCAGTGGCACGCAGCGGACGCAGACGCAGGGAGATGACTCGCTGGGCTGAACCGAAAATGCGTACCGACACCATGTCTTCAGGCTCGGCGCCCGGATTAAGGTTTACGCCACGCAAAAATAGCAGCAGTTCGCTGTCCGAAAGCTGCAGGAGACGCGGACGGGTGTTTTCTTCCAGCAAGAGATCGCAGCTGAACTCACTCAGGCCGCTGGACTTGCGCAGCCAGGTCTGGGTTTGCGGGTGACTGCGATCCCAGTGCAGCCACAGGCTTTCATGAGCCTGCAGCTGCAATTCGTCGAGTTCTGTCCGGGCTATCGAACGCGCACCACCTTTACCATCCAGCACCAGGGCATGTACCAGCCCCCACTGCGCGTTTTCTTCCTCGAACATCCGCATTCCATTCTTCAAAAAAATCGGCCAGCACTTACTCAGGCATCGCAAGCGGGCTCGGCGAGATGATCACGCCGTTGTTGTCCGCATAGAGGTAATGGCCGGGATGAAAGGTCACGCCGGCGAAGGTCACGGCAACATTCAGGTCGCCGATACCACGCTTGTCGGTTTTCATCGGGTGGCTGGCCAACGCCTGGACCCCCAGGTCGGTTTGCGCGATGACGTCGACGTCACGGATGCAACCGTAGATCACCATCCCTTCCCAGCCATTCTTCGCGGCTTTCTCGGCGATCATATCGCCCAGCAACGCACGACGCAGGGAGCCGCCACCATCGACCACCAACACTTTGCCATTACCCTTGAGCTCGGCTTGCTCCTTTACCAGCGAGTTGTCTTCGAAGCACTTGATGGTCACGATCTCGCCGCCGAAGGAATCCCGGCCACCGAAATTGCTGAACATCGGTTCCAGCACCTGCACCAGTTCCGGGTAGGCGTCGCACAGGTCAGGGGTGAGGTAATGGTTCATCGAGAAACTCCTGTAAAGAGGAAGAAAGCACGAACATCACTACTGATTCAGTCACGGAAAATGACCGGAACAGCTCAATGCGTCATATCTTAGCCGCAACCCGACCAGAGCGAAATGCCCTTGATAGAGCGTCCAGCTTAGATTGCCGCGGCCAAATCCGCTTGATTACCGAGCAATGGCGTCTGCTGATCTGACAGCCAGCGAGCGACTAACGGCCAGACTTCAGCCTGGGCGGCCTTGCTGACCAACATTTCGACATGACCGAAATTATCGGCAAAACCCTGCTCGCGCCCCAGGTTAATGAATTGCTTGTGCTCGCCACCCAACTGATCGAACAGCTTGCGACAAGCCCAGGCCGGGTCCTGATGATCGCCCGCGGCGCTCACCGCCAGCACCGGTATCCTGACCTCGGCCAGGCCCGCCCACCAGTCTTTGTCGGCATCGCCAAAGCGCCCGAACAGACCGTACCAGCGCATGCTTTCCAGGGCCAGGCCAATCGGCTCGTCCTCTGGGCCACGCTTGAGCCGTGAACCGGACAGCTGGGCAAAGCGCTTGAGGATGAAACGACCGCTCCATTCCACCGGTGGGATCTTCAGCGGCCAGTAAGTGCGACTGACTTGCGTGCCAAAAAGCGCCGCGGACGCCACCACGGGTTCGCCAATGTATTGGCCACCCAGCGCGGCCGCCAGGGTGATGCCGCCCAGCGAATGGCCGATCCAGTGTGGAACCTGGCCGCTTTGCTCACGTACGAAGGCGCCGATGGCTGGCAGGTCGTATCGTGCATAGTCGGCAACTCGGTTCTTGCGATAGCTCTGGTTGCGCCGGGAGAGACCGTGACCGCGCATTTCCGCAATCCAGACATCGAACCCCAAACGCGCCAGATAGGCACCCAGGCCCAACCCCTTGTGGGAGAACCAGAAACGCCGATTGGAAAAACTGCCGTGCAACAGGATCACCGGCACGCCACGGGATGCCGGTTCATCGGCCATGCCGAGGCGCGTCACCGCCAGTTCTACGGTGCCGTCCGGGCTGTTACCGGGTTTCAAGCGGTAGACATCTTCGCTCAGATCACCGCGCCGCTCGGCGCTGATCAGGGCGACAGGAAACAGGTTGCTGCTGCTTTGCATAATCTCTTGCACAAAAAAGGGCGGCTTCCAGAGGAGCCCGCCCTACTTGAATCTCAAAGGCTCCGCGCCCCGTGCAGGAGCGAGCATGCTCGCGAGAAACGTCAAGACACCACATTCATCCATGACAAACGCGTTATCGTTGACGTCCATCGCGAGCATGCTCGCTCCTACCAAGGCACGTGAGCGAGCCGTTCACACACTATCAAGCCTGCGCTTGACCTTCCGCCAGGAAGAACCAGGTTTCCAGCACGGAATCCGGGTTCAGCGAAACGCTTTCGATGCCCTGCTCCATCAGCCACTTGGCCAGGTCAGGGTGGTCCGAAGGGCCCTGGCCGCAAATGCCGATGTACTTGCCAGCCTTGTTACAGGCGGCAATGGCGTTGGCCAGCAACTTCTTGACCGCAGGATTTCGCTCGTCGAACAGGTGCGCGATGATCCCGGAGTCACGGTCCAGGCCCAGGGTGAGCTGGGTCAGGTCGTTGGAGCCGATGGAGAAACCGTCGAAGAATTCGAGGAACTCTTCTGCCAGGATCGCGTTGGACGGCAGCTCGCACATCATGATGACGCGCAGACCGTTGTCGCCACGGGCCAGGCCGTTTTCGGCCAGCAGATCCACCACCTGGCTCGCTTCGCCCAGGGTACGGACGAACGGCACCATGATTTCGACGTTGGTCAGGCCCATCTCGTTGCGCACGCGCTTGAGGGCGCGGCATTCGAGTTCGAAGCAGTCACGGAACGATTCGCTGATGTAACGCGAGGCGCCGCGGAAGCCCAGCATCGGGTTCTCTTCTTCCGGCTCGTAGAGCTTGCCGCCGATCAGGTTGGCGTATTCGTTGGACTTGAAGTCCGACAGACGCACGATGACCTTTTTCGGCCAGAACGCGGCCGCCAGGGTGCTGATGCCTTCGACCAGTTTCTCGACGTAGAAGCCGACCGGGTCGTCGTAGCCGGCAATGCGCTTGTCGACGCTTTCCTTGATGTCCTGCGGCAGGCCGTCGTAGTTCAGCAGCGCTTTAGGGTGCACGCCGATCATGCGGTTGATGATGAACTCCAGGCGGGCCAGGCCCACGCCGGCGTTCGGCAGCTGCGCGAAGTCGAAGGCGCGGTCCGGGTTGCCGACGTTCATCATGATCTTGAACGGCAGATCCGGCATGGCGTCCACGGAGTTCTTCTTGATGTCGAAGCCCAGTTCGCCTTCGAAGATGAAGCCGGTGTCGCCTTCAGCGCAGGAAACGGTCACGCCCTGGCCGTCTTTCAACAGCTGGGTGGCGTTGCCGCAACCGACCACGGCCGGGATACCCAGCTCGCGGGCAATGATGGCCGCGTGGCAGGTACGACCGCCACGGTTGGTGACGATGGCGCTGGCGCGCTTCATGACCGGTTCCCAGTCCGGGTCGGTCATGTCCGATACCAGTACGTCGCCTGGCTGGACCTTGTCCATCTCGGACACGTCCTTGATGATGCGAACCTTGCCGGCGCCAATTCGCTGGCCAATGGCACGACCTTCGACCAGCACGGTGCCGGTTTCCTTCAACAGGTAACGTTCCATGACGTTGGCCTGGGTACGGCTCTTCACGGTTTCCGGGCGGGCCTGCACGATGTACAGCTTGCCGTCGTCACCGTCCTTGGCCCATTCGATGTCCATCGGGCACTGGTAGTGCTTCTCGATGATCATCGCCTGCTTGGCCAGCTCGCTGACTTCAGCATCGGTCAGGCAGAAACGCGCACGTTCAGCCTTGTCGACATCCACGGTCTTGACCGAACGACCGGCCTTGGCCTCGTCGCCGTAGATCATCTTGATGGCCTTGCTGCCCAGGTTGCGGCGCAGGATCGCCGGGCGACCGGCGGCCAGGGTGCCTTTGTGGACGTAGAACTCATCCGGGTTCACCGCGCCTTGTACGACGGTTTCACCCAGGCCGTAGGCGCCGGTGATGAACACCACGTCACGGAAGCCCGATTCGGTATCGAGGGTGAACATCACGCCGGCGGTGCCGGTTTCGGAGCGGACCATGCGCTGTACGCCGGCCGACAGGGCTACCAACTTGTGGTCGAAGCCCTGGTGCACGCGATAGGAGATCGCGCGATCGTTGAAAAGGGAGGCGAATACTTCCTTGGCGGCACGAATGACGTTTTCGACACCGCGGATGTTCAGGAAGGTTTCCTGCTGACCGGCGAAGGACGCATCGGGCAAGTCTTCGGCGGTAGCGGAAGAGCGCACGGCCACGGCCACGTCAGGGTTGCCGGCGGACAGCGCGGCAAACGCGGTGCGGATTTCGGTATTCAGTTTTTCCGGGAACTCGGCTTCCATGATCCATTGGCGGATCTGGGCGCCGGTCTTGGCCAGGGCGTTCACGTCGTCGACGTCCAGGGCATCCAGGGCGTCATGAATCTGCTGGTTCAGGCCGCTCAGTTCCAGGAAATCACGATATGCCTGAGCGGTCGTGGCGAAGCCACCGGGTACCGATACACCGGCACCCGCAAGATTGCTGATCATCTCGCCCAGGGATGCGTTCTTGCCCCCCACATGCTCAACATCGTGTTTGCCGAGCTTATCGAGGGAAACTACGTACTCTACCAAGGTGATCTCTCCACTAACTGTGTTGGAAAAGCTCAGAAGCCGGCTGCTCGGGGGAGCATTTGCCAGCTGTATGGCCTGGACCTGGAAAATAAGTGAGAATGCGGGCCATTGGCGGCCGGCAAATCGCGCCTATCATATCCAAGAATGCTCATTAGCTTAAGGCCCAAGGTGCAAATGAAACGATCTGCTTTCTTTATCTCCGATGGCACCGGCATTACCGCCGAAACCCTGGGTCAAAGCCTCCTGGCGCAGTTCGAAAACATTACCTTCAGCAAATTCACGCGGCCGTACATCGACAGCGTGGAAAAAGCGCGGGCCATGGTACAACAAATCAACAAAGCCGCCGAAACCGACGGCTTCCGTCCGATTATCTTCGACACCATCGTCAATCAGGACATTCGTGAGATCCTCGCGACTTCCAATGGTTTCATGATCGATATTTTCTCGACTTTCCTGGCGCCGCTTGAACAGGAACTGACCGAGCATTCTTCCTATACCGTGGGCAAATCCCACTCCATCGGCGCCAACACCAATTACATGGAGCGCATCGAGGCGGTGAACTTCGCCCTCGACAACGACGACGGTGCCCGCACGCACTATTACGACAAGGCCGACCTGATACTAGTGGGCGTGTCGCGTTGTGGTAAGACGCCGACGTGTCTGTACATGGCCATGCAATTCGGCATCCGCGCGGCCAACTACCCGCTGACCGAAGACGACATGGAACGCCTGCAACTGCCTAGCGCCCTGCGTGCCCACCAGCACAAGCTGTTCGGCCTGACCATCGACCCGGACCGCCTCACCGCGATCCGCAATGAGCGCAAGCCCAACAGCCGCTATTCGAGCTACGCCCAGTGCGAATTCGAAGTGCGCGAGGTCGAAAACCTGTTTCGCCGCGAGAACATTCCGAATATCAATTCCACGCATTTTTCCGTTGAAGAGATTTCCGCGAAGATCCTGGTGGAAAAAGGCGTCGAGCGGCGGTTCAAGTAATTTTGTAGTGCCGGCCAGGCCGCCTTCGCGAGCAAGCCCGCTCCCACATTTGATCGCATTCATCCCGGCGAAACTCGATCGAATGTGGGAGCGAGCTTGCTCGCGAAGGAACGATGACGCGGTCTACTAGATAACAAACAGGTCTACAAACCGGTTCACCGGTGTTGCCTCAAGCTTTTGCTGATCCTTGCACAGCTCGAAAATCTCCTCGCTACGTTGCGCGGTAAAGCGTGTCAGCAGGTTCGCCCTGAACTTGTCCTCCAACAACGGAATGCCCTCGGCACGGCGCCGACGATGGCCTATCGGGTACTCCACCACCACATTTTCGGTGCTGGACCCATCCTTGAAAAACACCTGCACGGCATTGGCAATCGACCGCTTGTCAGGTTCCAGGTATTCGCGGGTGTAATCAGGGTTTTCGACAATGACCATTTTGTCGCGGAGTGCATCAATGATCGGATGCGCCTTGTGGAAATCGTCTTCGTAGTGCTCGGCTACCAGATTGCCGTAGGCCAGTGGCACCGCCGTCATGTACTGGATGCAGTGGTCGCGGTCGGCGGCATTGGCCAGCGGACCGACCTTGGAAATGATGCGGATCGCCGATTGATGGGTGGTGATGACAATGCGGTCGATGTCATGCAGGCGATTACGCACTTGCGGATGCAGGGTCACCGCTGCTTCACAGGCCGTCTGCGCGTGAAATTCGGCGGGAAAACTGATCTTGAACAGCACGTTCTCCATCACATAACTGCCGTAAGGCCGCGAGAAGCTGAACTGGCGCTTGTCGTCAGGCTTGAGCGCCAGGTCGTTGTTGGTGTGGCTGAACAGTACGTCGTAAAAGCCCCACTGTTTGGCACTCAACACACCGGGGATGCCCATCTCGCCACGCATGGCAATGTCCGCCAGGCGCACTCCACGACTGGTTGCATCGCCCGCCGCCCAGGATTTGCGCGAGCCGGCATTGGGTGCATGGCGGTAGGTGCGTAATGCCTGGCCATCGGCGAAAGCGTGGGACAACGCCGAGAGCAACTGCGCGCGATTGGCGCCCATGAGTTTGGCGGTGACCGCGGTAGAGGCGACTTTCACCAGGATGACGTGATCGAGGCCCACGCGGTTGAACGAGTTTTCCAGCGCGATCACGCCCTGAATCTCATGGGCCATGATCATTGCGTCGAGTACCGTACGAACGGTCAGCGGCGTCTCGCCATTGGCCAGGCGTTTTTGCGACAGGTGGTCGGCCACCGCGAGAATTGCGCCGAGGTTATCCGACGGATGGCCCCATTCAGCGGCGAGCCAGGTGTCGTTGTAGTCGAGCCAGCGCACGATGCAGCCGATGTCCCACGCGGCCTTGACCGGATCGAGGCGAAAATGGGTGCCGGGTACCCGGGCGCCGAACGGCACGACGGTGCCTTCGACCAGGGGCCCGAGGTGCTTGGTGCATTCGGGAAAACGCAGTGCCAGCAGGCCGCAACCCAAGGTATCGATCAGGCAGTTGCGCGCGGTATCCAGCGCCTCTGCCGAGTCGATCCTGTAATTGAGGACGTAGTCGGCAATGTCCTGCAGGACCTGGTCATAGTCGGGACGATTGTTGAGGTCGACGTTGGCGCTCATGTTCGATTCACTCGGCAAGTGTTCGTTGATGGGACCTCGGTTCAGGGCAATCTCAGTCTTATTATGGAAATGCGATCTCCTGTAGGAGCTGCCGCAGGCTGCGATCTTTTGATTTGTTTTTTAAGATCAAAAGATCGCAGCCTGCGGCAGCTCCTACAGGGGTACGTGTCGCTTAGAAAGAATCGCCCGGTACGCGGACAAAACCTTCCATCAACACCCGCGCACTGCGGCTCATGATGGCCTTTTTCACGGTCCACTCACCGTTCACCTGGCTGGCCTCGGCGCCGACGCGCAAGGTGCCCGAAGGGTGACCGAAGCGCACCGCATTGCGTTCTATACCGCCTGCCGCGAGGTTCACCAGTGTCCCGGAAATCGCTGCCGCCGTGCCGATGGCGACTGCCGCCGTGCCCATCATCGCGTGGTGCAACTTACCCATGGACAGCGCGCGCACCAGCAGGTCGACATCGCCCGCCGCAACCGCTTTGCCGCTCGACGACACGTAGTCCGCAGGCTTGGCGACGAATGCCACCTTCGGCGTGTGCTGGCGCTTGGCCGCTTCGTCGATGTTGGAGATCAGGCCCATGCGCAGTGCGCCGTAGGCACGGATGGTTTCGAACATCAGCAATGCTTTTGGATCGCCGTTGATCGCGCCCTGCAACTCGGTGCCCTTGTAACCGATGTCTTCGGCATTGACGAAAATGGTCGGGATGCCCGCGTTGATCAGGGTTGCCTTCAAGGTCCCGACGCCAGGCACTTCCAGGTCGTCCACCAGGTTGCCGGTAGGGAACATCGAACCGCCACCGCCCTCTTCCTCTGCTGCCGGATCGAGGAATTCGACCTGCACTTCCGCCGCTGGAAAGGTCACGCCGTCGAGTTCGAAATCGCCGGTTTCCTGCACTTCACCGTCGGTGATCGGCACGTGGGCGATGATGGTCTTGCCGATGTTGGCTTGCCATACGCGTACCACGGCGATGCCGTTCTGGGGGATGCGGCTGGCGTCCACCAGGCCATTGCTGATGGCGAACGAGCCGACTGCCGCGGTCAGGTTGCCGCAGTTGCCACTCCAGTCGACGAATGGCTTGTCGATCGACACCTGGCCGAACAGGTAGTCGACGTCGTGATCGGCCTTGGTGCTTTTCGACAGGATCACGGTTTTGCTGGTGCTGGAGGTCGCGCCGCCCATGCCGTCGATTTGCTTGTCGTACGGGTCCGGGCTGCCGATCACGCGCAGCAGCAATGCATCGCGAGCCGGGCCTGGAACCTGTGCAACTTCTGGCAGGTCCTTGAGGCTGAAGAACACGCCTTTGCTGGTGCCGCCGCGCATGTAGGTGGCGGGAATTTTGATTTGCGGTGCGTGAGACATGAGTGCTCCTTCAAAACAGACACGGGACTCAAAGTCCCGTGTCCATGCTGCGTGTGTTAAACGGCAACCGCCGATTCTTCGAGGAAGTCCTGGGCGAAGCGTTGCAGCACCCCACCGGCCTCGTAGATCGACACTTCCTCAGCGGTATCGAGGCGGCAGGTCACCGGCACATCGACGCGTTCGCCGTTCTTGCGATGGATCACCAGCGTCAGCTCGGCACGCGGGGTGCGATCACCGATCACGTCGTAGGTTTCGCTGCCGTCAATGGCCAGGGTGTGACGATTGGTGCCCGGTTTGAACTCCAGTGGCAACACGCCCATGCCCACCAGGTTGGTGCGGTGAATGCGTTCGAAACCTTCGGCGGCGATCGCTTCCACCCCCGCCAGCCGCACGCCTTTGGCTGCCCAGTCGCGGGATGAACCCTGACCGTAGTCGGCACCCGCGATAATGATCAGCGGCTGCTTGCGATCCATGTAGGTCTCGATGGCTTCCCACATGCGCATCACTTTGCCTTCCGGCTCGACACGGGCCAGGGAGCCCTGCTTGACCTTGCCGTTTTCCACAACCATTTCGTTGAACAGTTTCGGGTTGGCGAAGGTCGCGCGCTGCGCCGTCAAATGGTCGCCCCGATGAGTCGCGTAGGAGTTGAAGTCCTCTTCCGGCAGGCCCATTTTCGCCAGGTATTCGCCAGCGGCGCTGTCGAGCATGATCGCGTTCGACGGCGACAGGTGATCGGTGGTGATGTTGTCCGGCAGCACCGCCAGCGGGCGCATGCCCTTGAGCGGACGCGCGCCGGCCAGTGCGCCTTCCCAGTACGGCGGACGGCGGATGTAGGTGCTCATCTCGCGCCATTCATACAGCGGCGCGACTTTCGGGCCGGTGTCTTCGTGGATGGCGAACATCGGGATGTAGACCTGGCGGAACTGCTCCGGCTTCACCGAGGCTTTCACCACGGCATCGATTTCTTCGTCGCTCGGCCAGATGTCCTTCAGGCGGATTTCCTTGCCGTCGACCACGCCCAGCACGTCTTTTTCGATGTCGAAACGAATGGTGCCGGCAATTGCGTAAGCGACCACCAATGGCGGCGAAGCCAGGAACGCTTGCTTGGCGTACGGGTGAATCCGCCCGTCGAAGTTGCGGTTGCCCGAAAGCACGGCGGTGGCGTACAAGTCGCGGTCGATGATCTCTTGCTGGATCACCGGGTCCAGTGCGCCGGACATGCCATTGCAGGTGGTGCAGGCGAAGGCCACGACGCCGAAACCAAGTTGCTCCAGCTCATCGGTCAGGCCGGCTTCGTCGAGGTACAGGGCGACCGTTTTCGAGCCTGGCGCCAGGGACGACTTGACCCATGGCTTGCGGGTCAGGCCCAGCTTGTTGGCGTTGCGCGCCAGCAGACCGGCGGCGATCACGTTGCGCGGGTTGCTGGTGTTGGTGCAGCTGGTGATGGCGGCGATGATCACCGCGCCGTCCGGCATTTGGCCAGGCACATCGTCCCACTGGCCGGAGATACCTTTGGCGGCCAGGTCCGACACCGCCACACGGGCGTGCGGGTTGCTCGGGCCGGCCATGTTGCGCACCACCGAGGACAGATCGAAGGTCAGACCGCGCTCGTATTGCGCGCCTTTCAAGCTATCGGCCCACAGGCCCGTGGTCTTGGCGTAGTTCTCGACCAGCTGCACCTGCTCGTCTTCACGGCCGGTGAGCTTGAGGTAGTCGATGGTTTGCTGGTCGATGTAGAACATCGCCGCGGTGGCGCCGTATTCCGGGGCCATGTTGGAGATGGTCGCGCGGTCGCCCAGGGTCAGGGCCGCGGCGCCTTCGCCGAAGAACTCCAGCCAGGCACCGACGACCTTTTGCTTGCGCAGGAACTCGGTCAGCGCCAGCACCATGTCGGTGGCGGTGATGCCCGGTTGCAGCTTGCCGGTGAGCTCGACGCCAACGCTTTCCGGCAGGCGCATCCAGGAGGCGCGGCCGAGCATTACGCTTTCCGCTTCCAGGCCACCCACACCGATGGCGATGACGCCCAACGCATCGACGTGCGGGGTGTGGCTGTCGGTGCCGACGCAAGTATCAGGGAACGCCACGCCGTCGCGCACCTGGATCACCGGAGACATTTTCTCCAGGTTGATCTGGTGCATGATGCCGTTGCCCGGCGGGATCACGTCGACGTTCTTGAACGCCTTCTTGGTCCAGTTGATGAAGTGGAAACGGTCTTCGTTACGACGGTCTTCGATGGCGCGGTTCTTCTCGAACGCCTCCGGATCGAAACCACCGCGCTCGACGGCCAGGGAGTGGTCGACGATCAGTTGGGTTGGCACCACCGGGTTGACTTGCGCCGGGTCGCCGCCTTGCAGAGCGATAGCGTCACGCAGGCCGGCGAGGTCCACCAGCGCGGTCTGGCCAAGAATGTCGTGGCACACCACACGGGCCGGAAACCAGGGGAAATCGAGGTCGCGCTTGCGCTCGATGAATTGCTTCAGGGATTCGGTCAGCGTGGCCGGGTCACAGCGACGCACCAGGTTTTCCGCCAGCACGCGGGAGGTGTACGGCAGGGTGTCATAGGCGCCGGGCTGGATGGCCTCGACCGCCGCACGGACGTCGAAGTAATCCAGGTGGCTGCCGGGCAGCGATTTACGGAATTCTGTGTTCATCGGTCAGGACTCGGTCACGGTAGTTTCAAAGGGTGGGGCCTGGTACGGTTTCTGAGGATTCACGGACCTCTGTAGGAGCTGGCTTGCCAGCGAATGCGGTGGCTCAGGCAACATAAATGTTGAACGGCAAATCGCTTTCGCTGGCAAGCCAGCTCCTACAGGGTCACCGGTTCAGCCAGTAACCCGTGTGGCAGCCTCCACCATTCAGCGTTGTTCGATTGGCACGAACTTGCGCTGTTCAACGCCGACGTATTCGGCGCTTGGGCGGATGATGCGGTTGTTGGCACGCTGTTCGTACACGTGTGCGGCCCAGCCGGTCAGGCGCGAGCAGACGAAGATCGGTGTGAACAACTTGGTCGGGATACCCATGAAGTGGTACGCCGAGGCATGGTAGAAGTCGGCGTTCGGGAACAGCTTCTTCTGCTCCCACATGGTCTTGTCGATGGCTTCGGAGACCGGGAACAACACTTTGTCGCCCACTTCGTCGGCGAGCTTTTTCGACCAGCCCTTGATCACCTCGTTGCGCGGATCGCTGTCCTTATAGATCGCGTGGCCGAAGCCCATGATCTTGTCCTTGCGCTCGAGCATGCCGAGGGTGCCCTTGATCGCATCTTCCGGCGAGCTGAAGCGCTCGATCATTTCCATCGCCGCTTCGTTTGCGCCGCCATGCAACGGACCGCGCAGCGAGCCAATGGCCGCGGTGATGCACGAATACAGGTCGGACAGGGTCGAGGCACACACACGCGCGGTGAAGGTCGAGGCGTTGAATTCGTGCTCCGCGTAGAGGATCAGCGAAACGTTCATCACCTTGACGTGCAGCTCGCTCGGCTTCTTGCCGTGCAGCAGGTGCAGGAAGTGACCACCGATGGATGGTTCGTCGCTAACGCATTCAATGCGCTTGCCTTCGTGGCTGAAGCGATACCAGTAGGTCATGATCGCCGGGAATGCCGCCAGCAGGCGGTCAGTCTTGTCGTGCTGCTCGGAGAAGTCGTTCTCTGGCTCCAGGTTGCCCAGGAACGAGCAGCCGGTGCGCATCACGTCCATCGGGTGGGCGTCGGCGGGGATGCGTTCCAGCACTTCCTTGAGCGCTTGCGGCAGGTCACGCAGCTTGCTCAGTTTAGTGATGTAGGCGGCCAGTTGCGCCTTGGTCGGCAGTTCGCCGTACAGCAGCAGGTAAGCGACTTCTTCGAATTGCGCGTCAGCCGCCAGTTCGCGGACGTCATAGCCACGATAGGTCAGGCCTGCGCCCGACTGGCCCACGGTGGACAGTGCGGTTTGCCCGGCAACCTGGCCACGGAGCCCGGCGCCACTGAGTACTTTTGCTTCGGCCATTTCTGCCTCCAGTTTTTAATTTTGTTAGGGAATCGGCAAATTGTGCTTCATCAGGTTATTCGGGTGATGCCGAAAAAATCGCAGCCTCGTTGCACTCGACAGCTCCTACAGAGGATCACGGCCGAGGTAGGAGCTGCCGAAGGCTGCGATCTTTTGATCTTCATTTTTTCGCGGCGAACAACGCATCGAGCTTCTGCTCGAAGGTGTGATAGTCGATGCGATCGTAAAGCTCCATGCGGGTCTGCATGGTGTCGATGACATTCGCCTGCGTGCCATCGCGACGGATCGCGGTGTAGACATTTTCCGCAGCCTTGTTCATGGCGCGGAAGGCCGACAGCGGGTACAGCACCAGCGACACGTCCGCAGCGGCGAGTTGCTCGGTGGTGTACAGCGGCGTCGCGCCGAATTCGGTGATGTTGGCCAGGATCGGCGCTTTCACACGGCTGGCGAACAGTTTGTACATCTCGAGTTCGGTGATGGCTTCCGGGAACACCATGTCGGCGCCGGCCTCGATGCACGCGGCGGCGCGATCCAGTGCCGATTCCAGGCCTTCCACTGCCAGGGCGTCGGTACGGGCCATGATCACGAAGCTGTCATCGGTACGGGCATCGACGGCCGCCTTGATGCGATCGACCATTTCCTGCTGGGTCACGATTTCCTTATTAGGACGGTGACCGCAACGCTTGGCGCCAACCTGGTCTTCGATGTGAATCGCCGCCGCGCCGAACTTGATCATCGACTTGACGGTACGGGCGACGTTGAACGCCGAGGAACCGAAACCGGTGTCCACATCCACCAGCAGCGGCAGGTCGCAGACGTCGGTGATGCGACGCACGTCGGTCAGCACGTCATCCAGGCCGGTGATGCCCAGGTCCGGCACGCCCAGGGAGCCAGCAGCCACCCCGCCACCAGACAGGTAGATCGCCTTGAAACCGGCACGCTTGGCCAGCAGGGCGTGGTTGGCGTTGATGGCGCCGACCACTTGCAATGGATGCTCGCTGGCGACCGCATCGCGGAAACGCTGGCCTGGAGTGCTCTTGTTCAAACTCATGACTCACCTCGTTTGGCTGTCGGGTTAGCGCCGTCCTGGTAATGACGGGCGATGTTGCGTTTGGAGGCGCCGATGTGACGGCGCATCAACAACTCGGCCAGTTCACCGTCACGGTCGGCGATGGCATCGAGAATTCGGTGGTGCTCGGCAAAGGCCTGGTGCGGGCGATTGGGCGTGGTGGAAAACTGGATGCGGTACATGCGCACCAATTGATACAGCTCGCCGCAGAGCATTTGCGTCAGGGTGCGGTTACCGCTGCCCTGGATAATCCGGTAGTGGAAGTCGAAATCGCCTTCCTGCTGGTAGTAGCCGCGGCCAGCCTGGAAGGCCTCGTCGCGCTCGTGGGTTTCAAGGACCCGGCGCAGTTCGTCGATTTCCTCGACGCTCATGCGCTCGGCGGCCAGGCGACAGGCCATGCCTTCGAGGGATTCGCGGATTTCGTAGAGTTCCACCAGCTCGGCATGGTTGAGCGACACCACCCGTGCTCCGACGTGTGGCACGCGCACCAGCAGGCGCTGGCCTTCCAGGCGGTGGATGGCTTCGCGCAACGGGCCACGGCTGATGCCGTAGGTACGGGCCAGCTCGGGCTCGGAGATTTTGCTGCCCGGGGCGATCTCACCCTTGACGATGGCCGCTTGAATGCGTCGGAAGACGTTTTCGGAAAGCGTTTCCGAGTCATCCTGAACGGTAAGCGGGGGAGCCAGTTGATCCAGCATATTGTCGACACCTTGAAAGCTAGTGCGGCAAAAATTAACCAAAACTGCCGCCGCAGTCAAAGGATAATTAGATATTGTCGACAATCGTCTAATAACCGCCAGAACCATAACAAAGCATTGTCATCGATTCACAGCTGCCCGCCAGCGCTGGCGCCATCAACCTACCGTGCTAGAATGCCGCCCGCATTTGTTTGTGACATCTGCACGGCTTGTCATAAATAGCTGATAGGCATACGAGGAGCTTGCGCAGCGATGCCAGGGTCTTGAATTAAAGAACAGACCGCTGCGCACCAGGATTTATGACACTCAAGCCCTTCCAGATCTTCCTTTTTCTTCTTTGCCTGCCCGGTTTCGCCGCTGCCGGGGACAAGACCGTGTACGGCCTCAATGAATATGCTTCGTTGGGCGGCATCGACCTCGAAGTGGCCGCCAAACTCGACACCGGGGCAAAAACCGCATCCTTGAGCGCCCGCGACATCAAGCGCTTCAAACGCAATGGCGAGTCCTGGGTACGCTTCTACCTGGCCATCGACACCGCCCATTCGCACCCGATCGAACGACCGCTGGCCCGCGTCAGCAAGATCAAACGTCGGGCCGGTGACTACGACCCGGAAGAGGGCAAGAAGTACACTGCCCGCCCGGTGATCGAGCTGGATATCTGCATGGGTTCAGCTTTACGCAGCATCGAAGTGAACCTGACCGACCGTAGCGCGTTCCAATACCCGCTCTTGATCGGCTCCGAAGCACTCAAACGCTTTGATGCGCTGGTCGACCCCAGTCTTAAATACGCTGCCGGCAAACCCGCCTGCGCCACCGACGCTCATACCGCCGAGTAATTTAAATGCGCTCTCTTACCCTTCATCTGAAAATGCTGATCGCCATCCTGGTGGTGTTGGGCATTTCAGTCACGGCCTACCAGATCTTCGTACTCGGCATTCCCGTGACGGAAGACGCCACCGACGACCTGTGGAACATCGACGCCAAGGTCGAGTTCGTCGCCAGTGCCAAGGACCCCGTCAAGATCCAGATGTTCGTGCCACCGTTGAGCCGCGATTACGTAAGCCTCAACGAAAGCTTCATTTCCAATAATTACGGCGTGGCCGTGAACCGAGTCGACGGCAACCGCAAGGTCACCTGGTCGGCGCGCCGGGCCAAAGGCAACCAGACCCTTTATTACCGTCTGGTGTTGACCAAGCGCTACACCGCCGAAAAAGCCAAGATCAAGGGGCCGACCTTCCGCGACAGCATTGCCGTGGAAGGCCCTGAAAAACTCGCCGCCGAAGCGCTGCTGGCGCCGATTCGCCAGCACTCCGCCGACGTCGAGACCTTCATCAGCGAAGCGATCAAGCGGGTCAACAACAGCAACGACGACAACGCCAAGATGCTCCTGGCCGGCGACCCGACACCGGCCCACAAGGCGAAGATCGTCGAGCTCCTGCTGTCCATCGCCCACGTGCCGGTGGAAAAGGTCCACACCATTCGCCTGGTGGCCGACCAGCCACAAACCCCGGAACTCTGGCTGCGCAGCTTCAACGGCACCGACTGGCTGTACTTCAACCCGGAAACCGGCGAACAGGGCCTGCCGACCGACCGCCTGCTGTGGTGGACCGGCGATGAAAACCTGATCACCGTCGATGGCGGCAAGAAGGCCACTGTAACCTTCAGCATGAACAACAGCGAGATGAACGCCATTCGCCTGGCCAAGCTGACCGACGAGAACACCGACGCCAATTTCCTCGAGTACTCGCTGTACGGCCTGCCGCTGCAAACCCAGCAGACCTTCATGATCATGGTGATGATCCCGATCGGCGTGCTGGTGATCCTGGTCCTGCGCAACCTGATCGGCCTGCAGACCCTCGGCACCTTTACCCCGGTGCTGATCGCCCTGGCCTTCCGCGAGACCCAGCTCGGCTTCGGTATCGTGCTGTTTACCATCATCACGGCGCTGGGGCTGTCGCTGCGCTCTTACCTTGAGCACCTGAAACTGCAGATGCTGCCAAGGCTGTCGGTGGTGCTGACGTTCGTCGTGGTGTTGATTGCGGCCATCAGCCTGTTCAGCCATAAGCTCGGCCTGGAGCGCGGGCTGTCGGTGGCATTGTTCCCGATGGTGATCCTGACCATGACCATCGAACGCCTGTCGATCACCTGGGAAGAACGAGGCGCCAGCCATGCCATGAAAGTGGCGATCGGCACCCTGTTCGCCGCGACGCTGGCGCACCTGATCATGACTATTCCAGAGTTGGTGTACTTCGTATTCACCTTCCCGGCGATCCTGTTGATCATGGTGGGCTTCATGCTGGCCATGGGTCGCTATCGCGGCTACCGCCTGACTGAACTGGTGCGTTTCAAGGCCTTCCTGAAGAAGGCTGACGCCTGATGTTCGGCTTCTGGAAGACCTGGAAAGCCCTGGAAGCCCGGGGCATCATGGGCATCAACCGGCGTAACGCGGACTACGTGCTCAAGTACAACAAGCGCAGCCTGTACCCGATCGTCGACGACAAGATCATCACCAAGGAACGCGCCATCGCGGCCGGCATCCACGTGCCGCAGTTGTATGGCGTGATCTCGACCGAGAAGGAAATCGACAAGCTCGACGAGATCATCGGCGGGCGCAACGATTTCGTGATCAAGCCGGCGCAGGGCGCCGGCGGCGACGGCATCATTGTCATCGCCGACCGCTTCGAGGGGCGCTATCGCACGGTGTCGGGCAAGATCGTCGATCACGAAGAGCTCGAGCACCATATCTCCAGCATCCTGACCGGCCTGTATTCCCTGGGCGGGCATCGCGACCGTGCACTGATCGAATACCGGGTGATCCCCGACCAGATCTTCAAGAGCATCAGCTATGAAGGTGTACCGGATATCCGCATCATCGTGTTGATGGGGTATCCGGTCATGGCCATGCTGCGCTTGCCCACCCGTCAGTCCGGCGGCAAGGCCAACTTGCACCAGGGCGCCATCGGCGTGGGTGTCGACCTGGCCACCGGCCTGACCCTGCGCGGCACCTGGCTGAACAACATCATCGCCAAACACCCAGACACCACCAATGCGGTGGATGGCGTGCAACTGCCCTACTGGGACGGTTTCATGAAACTCGCCGCGGGTTGCTACGAACTGTGCGGGCTGGGTTACATCGGTGTCGACATGGTGCTGGACCAGGAGAAAGGCCCACTGATCCTAGAGCTCAACGCCCGACCTGGCTTGAACATCCAGATTGCCAATGATTGCGGCCTGACCTTGCGCACCCATGCTGTCGAGGCACGGCTGGAAGACTTGAAGGCACGTGGCGTGACTGAAACCGTCGAAGAGCGCATGGCGTTTGTGCAGGAGATGTTCGGGCATATTCCACCGGTCGAGGGCTGATCCGGAACCGAGATGTCTCTTTCGCGAGCAGGCTCGCTCCCACAAGGACTGCGCTGAACCCTGTGGGAGCGAGCCTGCTCGCGAATACGATCTGCCAGATTGCGCAGTAGTCATGCCTGCCTTCAATCTGCCAATCCCCTCTAGGAGCAATTCCCCGAGGGGACTACAATCGCCACCCCGCCTCGATGGCTGATCCAACCCGCCCATGCTGACCTGTTCCGTACACCCGCTGCCCTATCGCGCCAACCCTGCCGACTACTTCGCGGCCATTCGTCATGCCCCAGGTGCCGTGCTGCTCGACAGCGGCCGCCCCAGCGCCGAGCGCGGGCGCTTTGACCTGCTCAGCGCCTGGCCGCTGGAACAACTGGCCGTAGCGCCCGACGAACGCGGAAGCGATTTCCTGCAACGCCTTCGGGACAATCTGACACGCTTGGGCGAAGCATCGCTGCCTGCACCTTTCGAACTGCCGTTCGCGGGCGGTTTGATCGGTTACCTGAGCTACGACTTCGGCCGCCACCTGGAAAACCTGCCGAGCCAGGCCCTGGATGACCTGCAGTTGCCCGATGCGCGCTTCGGCCTGTACGACTGGGCGCTGATCAGCGATCACCACCAGGCCACCAGCCAATTGGTGTTTCACCCAACGCTGGCCGACAACGAGCGCCAACGCCTGATCCAGCTGTTCAGCCAGCCCGCCGCTGAAGCGGTCGAGCCGTTCAAGCTGCAAGCGCCGATGAATGCCGATCTGAACGCTGATCAGTATCGCCAGGCGATTGAGCGCATCCAGCAATACATCCAGGCAGGCGATTGCTATCAGGTCAACTTCGCCCAGCGTTTCCGTGCACCCTGCCAAGGTGATCCATGGACGGCGTATTGCGCGCTGCGGCTGGCTTGCCCCACTCCGTTTTCCGGCTTCCAGAGCCTGCCCGACGGCGGCGCGGTGCTGAGCCTGTCACCGGAACGTTTCGTCAAAGTCAGCGATCGCCATGTTGAGACCCGTCCGATCAAAGGCACACGCCCGCGCGGCCTTAGCGCTGCCGAGGACGCGGCGAACGCCGCCGAACTGCTGGCGAGCCCCAAGGACCGTGCGGAGAACCTGATGATCGTCGACCTGTTGCGCAACGACCTCGGTCGCACCTGCCGCACCGGTTCGGTTCGTGTGCCTGAGTTGTTCAGCCTGGAAAGCTACCCGAACGTGCATCATCTGGTGAGCAGCGTGACCGGCGAACTGGCGGATGACAGGGATGCGTTGGACCTGATCGCCGGCAGCTTCCCGGGCGGCTCGATTACCGGTGCGCCGAAAATTCGCTCGATGCAGATCATCGACGAGCTGGAACCCACCCGACGCGGCCTGTACTGCGGTTCATTGCTGTATCTGGACGTGCGCGGCGAGATGGACAGCTCCATCGCCATCCGCAGCCTGTTGGTCAAGGATGGGCAGGTGTGTTGCTGGGGCGGTGGTGGAATCGTCGCCGATTCGGAGTGGCAGGCCGAGTATCAGGAATCGATCACCAAGGTGAAGGTGCTGCTCGATACCCTGCAAAACCTCTAAAAGCTTCGCCGGCAAGCCGGCTCCTACAGAGATGCGACAATCCTGTAGGAGCTGGCTTGCCAGCGAAGGCGTCAGACCAGACGACTAAAGGCTCAAGGTGCGGCTGGAAGCCTTGAGGAACTCCTGCTTCAACTCTTCAAACGTATGCACCGCCGGGAACTGCGGGAACTCGGCAATCACGTTGTCCGGCGCATGGAACAGAATCCCGGCGTCCGCCTCACCCAGCATCGTGGTGTCGTTGTAGGAATCGCCCGCTGCAATCACCCGGTAGTAGAGGCTCTTGAAGGACAGCACCGACTGACGCTTGGGATCTTTCTGACGCAGCTGGTAGCCCGTCACCCGGCCGGTATCGTCAGTAATCAAACGATGGCAGAGCAAGGTCGGAAACCCCAGCTGACGCATCAGCGGCTGGGAAAACTCGTAGAAGGTGTCCGACAGAATCACCACCTGGAAGCGCTCGCGCAGCCAATCGACGAACTCGACGGCACCGTCCAGCGGCTTGAGCGTAGCGATCACCTCCTGGATGTCGGCGAGTTTCAGGCCGTGTTCGTCGAGAATCCGCAAGCGTTGCTTCATCAGCACGTCATAGTCGGGAATGTCCCGGGTGGTGGCCCTGAGGGATTCGATCCCGGTTTTTTCGGCGAAGGCGATCCATATTTCCGGGACCAGCACACCTTCAAGATCCAGACAGGCAATTTCCACAAGACACTCCCATTGGTATTGTTTATTGAGTCGAGCGAGCCCGAACTCTAGCGACAACTCCCCTACCACGCAACGCAGAGGACGCCCCGGCCAGCGCAGCTTTTTGTTACCATCGGCCCCATATAGAGCGCCCAGCGCCACCGACCTGTAGGAAGCCGCCCTGATGAGCCCAACGTTCGACGTCGTGGAACTCGCCACGACCTATGCCAACAAATCCGCCCAGGACATCCTGAAACTCGCTTTTGCCGAGTTCGGCGATGATCTGTGGATATCTTTCAGCGGCGCCGAGGACGTGGTGCTGGTGGACATGGCCTGGAAGCTGAACAAGAACGTCAAAGTGTTCAGCCTCGACACCGGCCGCTTGCATCCCGAAACCTACCGCTTCATCGACCAGGTGCGCGAGCATTACAAGATCGATATCGAACTGGTGTCGCCGGATCACACCAAGCTTGAACCGTTCGTGAAGGAAAAAGGCCTGTTCAGTTTCTACAAGGACGGTCATGGCGAATGTTGCGGCATCCGCAAGATCGAGCCGCTGCGTCGCAAATTGTCTGGCGTCAAGGCCTGGGCCACCGGCCAGCGCCGCGACCAGAGCCCTGGCACGCGCAGCGCTGTGGCAGTGATGGAAATCGACACCGCGTTCTCTACCCCGGAACGCACCCTGTACAAGTTCAACCCGCTGGCGCAGATGACCAGCGAGGAAATCTGGGGTTACATCCGGATGCTGGAACTGCCGTACAACAGCCTGCACGAACGCGGGTTCATCAGCATTGGCTGTGAGCCGTGCACCCGTCCGGTACTACCAAACCAGCACGAGCGTGAAGGTCGCTGGTGGTGGGAAGAGGCCACGCAGAAGGAATGCGGGCTGCATGCCGGCAATATCATCAGCAAGTCATAACAGCGATACCCCCTGTAGGAGCGAGCTCGCTCACGAAAAAACGTGAGAACGCCGCGGTGTCTCAGGCACCCTGCGTTATCGTTGAAGAGCATCGCGGGCAAGCCCGCTCCCACAGGTGTCAGCACTCAACCCTAAAAATGTGTACACATCATTGTCACCATCGGTGTCATTTTTGTGTGCACTTTTTGTTTCTTCGCCCTAAAAAGTTACATTTCCCTGCCTGCCCCCCTCGCCACAGCTTCTTTAAAACACCTCCGAAAAAATAAATACCTGCGCAATCGGTCAACTTATTTCGCCCGTTTTTCAGCAATTTGAAGTTCGTCCATAACAAAACGAAATCAGCCGCAAATTTCATAGATCCCGGACTGGCACGCATCTCGCTTAAGTGCATACATGTTTTGTATACAATCATCTCAAAACATAAAAACACCCAGATCCGCAAGCCTGAAGCGCCCTATCCCGTACAGGCTGCAGATGCCCCGTAACCAATGATATTCGCTACCCGCGACGAAGATTTGTCGAGCCATTGCGCTCATGCACAGTCATCGCGGCGTCGAGCATCAGGAGCCTGCCGGAATGCGTACAAGCCTCTCCAATAACAATATCGCGCTGGATCTACCCTCCTCCCACTCCTCTCCAACCACCGGTGATCAAACACAACAATGCCCCGTGGTACTCAGCCCCCGCCTGCATAACAAGGACCTGGCCCCGACCAAGGCAGAAGGCCGGCGCTGGGGTCGCTACAGCATCTTCGCGTTATGGACCAACGATGTGCATAACATCGCCAACTACTCGTTTGCCATTGGCCTTTACGCCCTGGGCCTGGGCGGCTGGCAGATACTCCTGTCGCTGGCCATCGGCGCGGCGCTGGTGTATTGCTTCATGAACCTGTCGGGCTACATGGGCCAGAAGACCGGTGTGCCGTTTCCGGTCATCAGCCGCATCAGTTTCGGCATCCACGGTGCGCAGATTCCTGCCCTGATCCGCGCCGTGATCGCCATCGCCTGGTTCGGCATCCAGACGTACCTGGCCTCGGTTGTGTTCCGCGTCCTGCTGACCGCCATCCACCCCGGATTCGCCGAGTACGACCACGATTCGATCCTCGGGCTGTCTAGCCTGGGCTGGGTGTGTTTCGTGGCGATCTGGTTGGTGCAATTGGGCATCCTTGCCTACGGCATGGAAATGGTGCGGCGCTATGAAGCCGTTGCCGGGCCGGTGATCCTGCTGACCGTCGCCGCCCTCGCCGCCTGGATGTATTTCCAGGCCAATGCAACCATCGCCTGGTCGATCCGCGAGCCGCTGAGCGGAGGCGAGATGTGGCGCAACATCTTTGCCGGCGGTGCATTGTGGCTGGCGATCTACGGTACGCTAATCCTCAATTTCTGCGACTTCGCCCGCTCTTCGCCGTGCCGCAAGACCATCAAGGTCGGAAACTTCTGGGGCCTGCCGGTGAACATCCTGGTATTCGCTGCCATCACCGTCCTGCTGTGTGGCGCGCAATTCCAGATCAATGGCCGCATTATTGAAAGTCCTACGGAGATCATCGCCTCGATCCCCAACACCTTCTTCCTGGTCCTGGGCTGCCTGGCGTTCCTGATCGTTACCGTAGCGGTCAACATCATGGCCAACTTCGTCGCGCCGGCCTTTGTCCTCAGCAACCTGGCGCCCAAATACCTGACATTCCGTCGTGCCGGGCTGATCAGCGCGACCATCGCCGTGCTGATCCTGCCGTGGAACCTCTATAACAGCCCGCTGGTGATCGTCTACTTCCTCTCTGGCCTTGGCGCCCTGCTCGGCCCGCTGTATGGCGTGATCATGGTCGACTACTGGCTTGTACGAAAAGGCCAGGTCAACGTGCCGCAGTTGTACAGCGAAGACCCCAACGGCGCCTATTACTACAGCCGCGGGGTCAATCTGCGCGCCGTGGCGGCATTCATTCCCGCCGCGCTGATCGCCATCGTCCTGGCGCTGGTACCGGGTTTCCACCGGGTGTCGCCGTTTTCCTGGCTGATTGGGGCCGGGATTGCCGGGATGCTCTACCTGATCATCGCCAAGCGCCAACCTCACTACGCCGACGTCAGCGGTGAAGCCATCGCCGTGGACAACGTCAGCCATTGACTCCATCGCGGCCCGGCAGCGTCGGGCCGCTGAACCACCCGCTATAAGGAATCCCCATGCGTATTCTCGTGGTCAACGTCAACACCACCGAATCCATCACCCAGGCCATTGCCCGTTCGGCCCAGGCCGTGGCCGCGCCCGGCACGGAAATCGTTGGCCTGACGCCCTACTTCGGTGCCGACTCGATTGAAGGCAACTTCGAAAGCTACCTGGCCGCCATTGCGGTGATGGATCGGGTCATGGCCTACGACCAGCCCTTCGATGCTGTGATTCAAGCAGGCTATGGCGAACACGGTCGCGAAGGCCTGCAGGAATTGCTCAACGTGCCAGTGGTGGACATCACCGATGCGGCAGCGAGCACCGCGATGTTTCTCGGCCATGCCTACTCGGTCGTCACCACCCTCGACCGCACCGTTCCTCTGATCGAAGATCGCCTGAAACTGTCAGGGCTCTGGGACCGCTGCGCCTCGGTGCGAGCTAGCGGCCTGGCGGTGCTGGAACTGGAACACGAACCACAACGCGCGCTGGAAGCCATCGTGCATCAGGCTGAACTGGCGGTGACCCAGGACAAGGCCGAAGTGATTTGCCTGGGTTGCGGTGGCATGGCCGGGCTGGACGAGCAGATTCGCCAGCGCACAGGCGTGCCGGTAATCGATGGTGTGACGGCGGCGGTGACCATTGCCGAATCGCTGGTGCGGCTGGGGTTATCGACGTCCAAGGTGCGGACCTATGCGACGCCGCGGCCGAAAAAAATCATGGGCTGGCCAGGGCGGTTTGGCAGGTAGTCCGTTCTTTGCGAGCAGGCTCGCTCCCACATTGGTTCCGCGGCGTACAAAACTCCCCTGTGGGAGCGAGCCCGCTCGCGAATGGGGGCGACTCGGTTTCAAGCCTGACTCAAATAGCACTAAAACGCTGCCCCAACCCCTGCCCGGCAAACTGCTCGATAATAAAATCCACAAACGCCCGGGTCTTGCCCGGCAGCAGTTTGTGCTCGGCGTAATAGATCGAAATATTGCCATCATCGACATACCAGTCCGGCAGCACCCGCTCCAGCGTCCCCGCCTCCAGATACCCCACGGCAAACGGCATGCTCACCAGGGCAATGCCTAAACCCTGGACCGCCGTGGCGCAGGCCGCCTCCGAATCGCTCATGGTCATCCGCGCCGTGAGCGTCAGCGGGCTGTGTTGTCGGGTGCGGCTGGTCAACTGCCAGGAGCGCACGCGGCCAGTCTGCGGCGAGCGAATGAGGATGCCGTGGTGAAGCTTGAGATCATCGGGCTCGAGTATCGCTTCATGCGCCGCCAGGTATCCGGCCGAGGCCACCAGCACACGATGGGCCGGTGTCAGCCTGCGCGCAACCACCCCTTGGGGCAGTTCGAATCCGCCACCAATCGCGGCGTCGAAGCCCTGGGCAATCAGGTCGACCTGACGGTTATCGAAATGCCAGTCCGGGCTGATCGCTGGAAAACGCCGCAAAAACTCCCCGAGCAACGGCACGATGTATAGACGCCCGAAGACGGTACCCATGCTGACCTTCAAGGTGCCCGCCGGACGACCCTCGGCGCTGGCGAGATTGGCGACGGCATTCTGGATCGTGTGCAGGCTTGCACTGACCTCGCTCAGAAACAGCTGCCCGGCCTCGGTCAGCGTCAGGCTGCGAGTGCTGCGCTGAAACAAGCGTACCCCCAGCCGCACTTCCAGTTTGGCCACGCTCTTGCCCACCGCCGCCGGCGTCAGGCTCAAGCGTCGCGCGGCCTCGGCAAAGCTGCCGACCTCGGCACTGCGCACAAAGCATTCGATACTGCTGAAGGTTTCCATAGGAGCCATTATAAACTTATGGTTTACACAGACTATCGCAATAGCCGTCTACTCAGCCTTCGGTGGTCATTAGAAAATAAAATGAAGTCATTAGTTTTTAAAACGGGCAAAGCATGTCGCTTCTTTCAAAGGCGTAGGAAAGAACATTCCCTGACCACTTTGCCGGCTAAGAGGCGAGACCTCAATTAGGAATTTTCGAATTCTACTAGAGGTTCCAGGCTGCTCCGCGTTAGTCCCTGACGGCGCTACCGGAAAAACTTTGCCCCTAACTGGAATAGCTTTTCCGCCAGCAAGGAACTACGCCGGCACGGCCAATGCGCTCGCCGGGTCTTCCCGTACCGGGCTAACAAAGCTCCGATGGTGATGTTGCGTGGATTCGGGCTAGCTGAAATCCGACTTGTTCAACAGAGTCGGCCGATTTCTGCCCCTCACGACAGGCAGAAAACGGCCAGAAGCGGTCGGTCGTGACTGTCTGCTGTGGGCTGTGGATTCAACCGATCGCCATCGAGACCTGCTGGATGTCGCCCGGGTGCCCGGTGGCTGCACGAGATCATCAACCGCTCACGGCACAACCCCAACACACATACCAAGTGATCACGGTAAGTGGCTACCGAGCTTCAACTGCTGTGAGTGGATCGAGTCGGTAAAGGGCGGAGCCAAGCAACTCAAAAAACAACTCTCCTGACGTTGCATTCGGAGCTGCGGATGCTGTGGGCCAGAGCGTCGAGTGTTCCTGGACATGAGCGCAAAGCTTCTGAATTAGCTGACTCTGTTGTCGCAGTTCCTCTAATTCTTTCGGCCGCAGCCCTGGGCTAAACAACAGCGCCAAAATCTGTCTCTCGGCTAATTCTCCAGAGCTAATTCAGGAGTTCCACTGGCATAAACGGAATGCCGGCACGATGGCATTGAATCCGGGCGCAGCCACTCCCAGTCAACAATCAAACCGTCGGCATTGTTAATGGCAGACGTCACATCTGTAACTACGGAACCTACTTCCTTTCAGTTGGGTAGTGAATGCTAAGGTTGGCCTACAATTTGCTCAGTCGCAGGTGGTTGAGCAAGTGTACATTTCACTCAGTACGCCGGTTCAATCATCAGCATAATGAGCCACTGCGCGGCGAAGTGTTTCTCGCACATGCTCACGAATCACTAGAGGTCCGAGCACTTCGATCTCGTCCGCATTGCTGAGTAGAAAGAGCCTCAGGCCTTGAGTATCGCGCAGGGTGCAATTTAGATCCCATTTTCCGTCAATCGATTGCACCATGGTCTGGTCATCCGCCAGCGGATTTTCCGTGAGCCGGTTGTGCAAGTTGGCGCCCAGCCGAAGCCTGAGCTCAACAGGCTCATCGCCATGAATGGTCATGAGGTGTTTTTGTGCTTCGAGCGAATTGACGTCAAAGTCCTCGGGCTCAGGGATCTCCCAGCCGCTTTCGCCAACCGCCACCACTCGATGGAGCATGAGCGCGCACTGTGTTTTCGGACCATTGCTGCTGTACTTACCGCGCCTTGCGCCGGGCTCGGGTGCACAGCCTTCTGGCCACTCTTCTGTCAGAACATAGGCAGACAGGTAGATGTTCGAATCCTGATAGGAGAGCGCCAGGGGTTTGAGGTGGTAGACACACTCGACGCCCTCGGCATCCCGAGGCAGATATGTGACCTTCAACGGCTCATTGTATCGAAGAGCGTCTTGAATCCTGGCCACATGAGCGGGATCGGATCGTCCGGGTTTCAGCACCGTAAAACGTGTGCCTGTGATGATGCGCTTGGCCCACTCCAGCTTTCGGTGAGAACCCTTGCTCATGACGCCATCAACGTATTTACGCAGTTTCCCCAGCATTTGGGGTGGCGCCTGAAGGCCAAAACGAGCCGCATGGTCGATGATGGCCGATACCGTCATGGCCTCTGTAGGCAAGAGCGTCAAATCAAGGCCAGGCCCTGCCCACTCCCAGAAATTGGCTCGCAGGTCCGAGTCCAGCTTGACCAGCCTGACATCCCCGATGCGTTCTAATGCCTCAAGATCCCGTTGCGTATTTTTGGGAATGTGGTTCTCAAGCGCTAACTCGGCGCAGAGACGCTCATGCAGAACGTTGGTCGGCTGCGCCTCCTTGTACTCACACAAAATCTTGCGCAGGCAATCTCGGCGATCAAACAAATCGACTTTATTTTCCACAGTCATCCTTTTGCGGACACGATCTGTCCCTATCTGATGTTTTGATGCTCTGGCTGGCAGGCAATTTCGCTAATCGTAGTGCCAGCCCACAGGAGTATTCATGAATCGCCAAACCTACCTCGCTTGCCCACAGGTGTCGAAGTTCATTAACTGGCTCGCGGCCGAGCTCGATTCTGAATCGCGTTTCACGCACAAGTATGTTGATCGTCGTTCGGGCGCGCAATGGTCGTGCAATAGCTTGTTCGATGCCTTCACCCGCTACCGCTGGAATCATCCGGGAAACTCGCGACTGGCGTTCAATCCCGGTAACTGCTCCATGAGTAATGGCCTTGCTCTCGCGGCACTGCGCAAGGATCTCGAAAACATCCAAGGAAATGACGATCGCGCTGTCGATGCTTCGCTTGACGTAATGAGCTGGGGTGGCGTGAGCGCGGGTAACGCGAGCTGGCTTAAGGCGAATAAGGAAGGACTGGCGGATCTGCTGAAAGCAGTCCAGACAGCAATGGATGCCGGCGATGAACTGGCTCCGGTTCTGCGCTCGAAGCATCTACGTTTCAACTCTGGAATGACCAAGGTTTACTCGCTGCTGTGCAAGAGCTTCGTCATATATGACAGCCGTGTCGCCGCAGCCATCGGCTGGCTTGTAGTGAAATACTGCCAGTCTGTGGGTCTCCTGAAAGTGCCAGAAGCGTTGTGTTTCCCTTGGGCAGCCGCGAAAGAAGCGCCCAACGCAACTGCACCTAAATGCCGCAATCCAGGTATCGGCAATCTCCACTTCAAAGGGCTGCGTTCGGGCGCTCATCACGCACTCTGGAATCTGCGCGCCAACTGGGTATTGAGCGCGGTATTGGCACACCCGACCGCAAAAACCAGCCCCTTCCATTCGGTCGCCTCCCCCCACGATCCGATGCGCGCCCTCGAAGCAGCGCTGTTCATGATCGGCTATGACCTTGGCCTTCAGCGAGCAGCTGTGGCCGCCTGACGTCGGGCCCTCGGTCCATGAACGAGGGTCACCACTGAATCATTGAGGTGAACGATGAAACGCTTGAATCCGATGCAGACCCTAATAGTTGACCTTGCCGCGAACGGAATGCGCGCCATCGAACTGAAACACGCGGTAGTCCGTAACTATCCGCATCTGATGGACGCGCAATACCAATCGGCGCTCTTGGGCCTGCAGGAACTCGAATGCCTGGTGGGCGAAGAAGTGGAGGGAGAGTGGTTTTTCAAAACCCTGGATAAGACCGACCCTGATTATCAGCCCCTCGAATACAGTGCCGAGTTTGCCGAAAAAATCATCGCCGCGTCCTGCGGGGAATTTGTAGAAATCGACGTAGACGATTTCCTTGCTCAACTGGACGCCATGATCGCCAAGGCACAAGGCACTGATTCGAACTCGTCGAACTGAATACCTCAGCGACATTTTTCAGCACGTGCAACGCACTTCCAGAGGGGCAGTGATGAGTATCAAAGGAGACTACGTGTCGGTTGAAACAGATCAGTTCGAGGGTTTGACCACCATTGAGCACCTGCGCCACTGCCGTCATCGCGGGGGGGCGAATGAACTCACGTTGTCCTGGCGTCGCAGTATTCGCCAGACGTCGGACCGCATGATTCTTGATCTTGAAATAAAGACGTCGCGCTCGGGCGGCTGGCTGCCTTCGCAACTGGTCGTACTGGCGGATGACCAGCGAATCGAACTGAACTATTTCCCCAACAAGGCCTGCGAGTACCGCCGCGGTGACCTGTATGAAATCGGCGTGTTTTTTTTGGAGCCCGCGCCTTGCCAGCTGCGCAAGCTGTGTGACGCAGCGTCGCTGAAACTCAAGCTGTACTCGGCCGAAAAGAATGAACACATGCTGCTACCCGAGCAGTTTTGCATCCAGCTACAGCGGCAAGCCCGGCAGTTCTACAACAATGCGTTTGATAAGACCAAGTACACTGAGGCGGTTACCGGAGTTGCCCCACACACGGAGGATGATTCGTTTGCCACGCACATCAACCGCCGCGAGAAACGTTATCGGTCGTTGTGCAGCCAGCGGCTGATTTTGGGCCTGGTATGGCTCGGTATCCTGGGCGGGTTGTGCCTGATCCCGGTGTTCTCAAAAGTGAGTCTATCGAGTAGCGCGTCCGATCTGGCCATCATTCTCGCGCTGCTGAGCTCATTGATCTGGGTTGTACCGCATGTGCAAATTCTCTGGATTGAACAGCAGAAAAACAAAGAGTGCCCACGCTGCCACCATCGTGCGATAAAGCTCACCGGCTACCGGGAAAATGTCTATCAAGTGCGATCCGTGGAGCAGATTGTGAATGATCGGCTGACGGGCAAGCGGAAATCGCGGCAGGTAACAGTCACGGATCATGAGGTGACGCAGGATTTCGCTTGCATGGATTGTCGGCACAAATGGACGCGAAGCCATATTTCGCGGGGCTTCTAGATTAAAAATCAGCAGGGAGCATAAACGTGTCTGATATGCAGATTACATTTGGCATGCAACTCGATGGTCAGCGGCCGGTACAGCCTGGCAATCAACTAGGGTCTGTGATGGTTGGGCCGCAAGGGTTGCTGGAAATTCTCGAAACACAGCTTGGTCTGGTTGCTCTACAGCCATGTGCCGTCCAGCGAGCAGCAGCGTATCGAGATTGTCTTGCGAAGGGTACCGACACCAAACGCTTCTATCTCGCTAGTTTCCTGGCCGATGAACTGGGCGTCGCTGCCGAGCTGCTCTCCTGGCGTGACGATCTATATCTACACGGCTGGGATGGCAATGCCTCCGCTCATGGAAGCGCACGCATCAGTGATCTCGCCGATGTTGAACAGCAAGCAAAGCGCTACGTCGCACCATCGGTAGGCGAGCGCTTGCGACGCATAGCGTCAACTTTGCAGACGCGTCGAACGCCCATTGAAAAAATCCTGTTAGTTGATAATTGGCAAACGTACCCCCGCGCCTGGCAAGACGTGCTCCAATGCCTTCCGCATGCGTCCATCGAGCCACCGTCAGGCCGCGCGAAAGGCTTTTTAGGACAGCTGCAAGAACAGCTTCAAAGAAGCATTGCTGGTGAACAGCTTGCCCCTCTCATCTGGCAGGACGACGGCACAGTGCAAGTTGTACAGGCACAAACCCGCTCCCTCGCGGCCAGTTGGCTCAGTCGCTCGTTTAAGGACAACGAGTCATTACTGCTGGTTTCGAGCCAGGAAGGTGATTGCCTTGATGCACACATGGTTGGCGCCAGCCGGGCTCGTCAGGGGCTCGATAGCGCAAGCGCATTGCGTCCCGCGCTCCAAGTGCTGCCACTGGCAATAGAGCTCCTCTGGGCGCCTCTGAACTACCCATCCCTACTGCAATTCCTCACGCACTCAATATGCCCGATTCGCACCCATGCGCGTCGTAAGCTGGCGGCCAAGATTGCTGCGTCGCCCGGTGTTGAGGGTGTCCTCTGGGAGGACGTAGTAGGCGGTATCAGCCAACACTATGGGGACGAAGCATCGCAGGTTCTGGAATCCATAACCGCTTGGATACAGGGTCCGACATACAGCAAAGACCAGGGCGCACCCTTGGAGGACGTGCTGGGGCGAGTCCGACGGCTGAGCAGATTCTTCCAAGGGCGAATGGGGCGCGCCGAAGCGTCACCCCATCTCGCATCACACGCAGGCCACGCACAGTGCACAGCCATTGAGCAAGCACTTGAAACCCTTGTCGCGCAGGGCGTGTATCTGCTTCGCCCACGCCAGCTGCAGCAAATGGTGGAACAGGCTACCGCGGCTGGAAACGATAACCCCTTACTGGCGGCGCAAGTGGGGGCGCAACTGGCGATCTCACGACCCGGAGCGGCTATCGAGCATGTGGACACTGTGGTGTGGTGGAACATGAGCATACCGGTGCTCCCCGGCCATTCGGTGTGGTCCAACGCAGAACTCAAACAACTTGAAGAAATGGGTGTGGCAGTGCCAACGGGCGCGACCCTGCTCGCCCAAGCCTCCCAGGACTGGCTACGCCCCCTATTGGCCGCGGATCGCCATTTGGTCTTGGTACTCGGGCGACAGAGCGAGGAAAGCCATCCTTTATGGCAGATGGTGGAAACGCTGGTCGATCATCCCAAGGTTGAGGTGCTGGAAGCGCTATTGGTTGCCCCAGGCCCCTTGTCCCAACCTCATCGGCTGGCTCCTCTGCCGTTGCGCAAACGCTGGTGGAAGCTGCCTGGCCGAACGCCACTGTCAACGGTGGAAAAAGCGTCTTTCTCCAGTTTGAATCTGCTCCTGTTCAACCCTTATCAATGGCTGTTGCATTACGGAGCGCGAATTCGCCCTTCACAAAGCCTCACCTTGGGCGACAGTTTTCAGCTCAAAGGAAAGCTGGCTCATCGCATAGCAGAGCGGTTTTTCACTTCGCAGGACGCTTTGAGCCTGAGTGATGGCGATTTTTCAGCCTGGTTCGCGCTTCACTTTGACCAAGTGATCAGAGAGGAAGGCGCGGTGCTGTTGATGGACGGCCGTGGTGCTGACCTGGCTTCTTTTCGCTACCGGGTGCGACGTGCACTGAAGCAGCTGCTGACTCATTTATCGGTTGCGTCAGTACAAAGCGTTACCTGCGAAACACAGCTTGAAGGACAGTTTGCGGGGGGCGTGCTGGCCGGATCAGCCGATCTGATCATCACCAAAGCGGATGGCCATCAAGCGATCGTCGACATGAAGTGGGCCGGAGGCAAGACATATCCTGACCAACTCAAGGGCAATCGGCACCTCCAACTGGCGATCTATGCCGAACTGTTGCGCCAGACTACTGGATCGATGCCTTCAGTGGGGTATTTCATACTCGACTCCGCCCGCCTTCTGACGCCGGATGATCAAGCATTCGCGGACTCTGAGTGCATTCCAGCAAATCCACCGGGCACCACGCGCGAGTTGTGGCAGAGCTTTACAGCAACATGGGCATGGCGTCAGGCGCAAATTGCCGGTGGGGAATTCGAAGTTGCCTTGGAGGGTATCGAAGAGGACGAACTATCCGTCCCGCCTGATGGAGCAATGTCGATGGAATACCTCAAAGAATCCTATAACCGCTACTTGGCTCTTGCCGGGTGGGAGCAATGAGAATGCCGACACCTCCTCGCATCACCTTCATCAGCGCCGGCGCAGGCAGTGGCAAAACACACCGGCTCACAGAGATCCTTCATCAGGAACTGCTCAGTGGTGATGTCGACCCGGCCGGCGTCATTGCCACCACCTTCACCCGAAAGGCGGCAGCGGAGTTGCGCGAGCGGGTTCGTGGTCACCTGCTCAAGCAAGGCAACACAGGCCTGGCCACAGCTATGGGCCTGGCGCGCATCGGCACAGTGAATAGTCTGTGCGGCCAGTTACTGGAAAGATTTACCTTTGAGGCTGGCATGCCGCCTCAACAACGTGTTTTGGAAGACAGCCAGGCAAAAGTGCTGCTGAACCAGGCGATCGATCGTGTACTCAACGGCGAAATGCTGGAACGTTTCCTCGCTGTTGCTCGTCGTATGGGCCTGGAAATAAACGAGCAAACGGGAGAATTCAAAACTCACAACTGGCTCGACGATCTGCGTCAGATACTCGACCAGCTACGCACCAATGACATCGACCTCGAGTCAGCCATGAGTTTCGCCAAGCGCAATGCCGATGAACTGCTTGCCCATTTTCCGGCACCTGCAATATCAGACTTGAAGCTTGAACTGCTCTCCACCATTCCCGATGTGCTCGCTCAATTGATAGCCGCTGATAGCAAAGTTGGCACCACGCGCACCTACCTGTCGTTGCTCAAGGATTTCCAGCGGTCACTGTGTCAGGACAGCGCTCGCTGGAGTGACTGGGCAAAGCTATCGAAGACCGAACCGGAAAAGAAGCTCAAGCCATTGGTCGAGCGTATAGGTGAAACCGCTGCTCGCTTCGCCGAGAGTCGAGCGCTGCACAACGACATCCAGGACTACCTCGAGCAGGTGTTTAGCCTGGCAATCAGTGTTGTGAAGGTCTATGGCGACTCCAAGCGTGAACTGGGCGTGCTCGATTTCGCAGACCAAGAGCATGCACTCCTTAAATTGCTGGATAACCCTGCAGTAGCCCAGGTACTAGGGGAAGAGCTGGATCTGGTCATGGTCGATGAGTTCCAGGACACCAGTCCGATGCAACTGGCGATTTTCTTGAAATTGTCGCAGTTGGCTAAACGGGTTTACTGGGTGGGTGATATCAAACAGGCCATTTATGGTTTCCGCGGCAGTGACAGCGCCTTGATGCAGGCCATCCTCAAGTCACTTCCGCAACTCGGCGGAGAAAAGGAGGTCCTGACTCAATCCTGGCGTTCTCGGCCAGAACTGGTAGAGCTAATCAACGACGTTTTTGCGCCTGCATTCGAACCCGACCTGGCAGCATCTGAGGTACGGCTTTCACCCACTCGACAGGACCGTCTGCCCGGCGCGGCGTTCGCTAACTGGTGCCTGGACGGTAGTAACGTCGTTCAGTACATGGAGGCATTAGCAGCAGGTATCCAGCAACTTATCGATCAAGGCCACCCTGTATTCGATAACGTCAGTAAATCCATTCGAAATGTTCGCCCTGGCGATATCACGGTCCTTTGCTACTCAAACAGCAACGTGATCAAAGTAGCCAGCGCCCTTGCCCAAGCTGGACTCCGATGCTCGACAGCTCAACCGGGATTACTGGCCAGTGCCGAGGCGACTCTGGCGCTGGCATGTTTGCGTCGTTTGAATGATCCTGCCGATACATTGGCCACTGCCCAGATCGTTTCACTCACCGGCACCGAGGAGCCCGAAGCCTGGGTCTCTGAGCGATTGCGCTATCTGGATGCGGAACATCCGCAGGCGCAATGGCGTGAAGAAAATATTGAAGACCACGCAGCCCACCCAGTGGTCGCCGCTATCGCGTTGTTGCGTGCTGACCTTGCGCTGATAACACCCAAGGAAGCATTGCAACGCCTTATAGCCGAATGTGACCTCCTCTCCCTTGTGACTGCCTGGTCCTCCTCCCCAGCCATGGCGCAGCAACGACTTGCGAACGTCGATGCGCTGATCGACCTCGCCCAGCAGCATGAGGAGCTTTGTCGAAATGGGCTGGGCACCGCATCCATTTCCGGCCTGATTCTTTGGCTAGACGAAATCGCGAAGAGCCAAAGTGATGCACTACCGGTACCGGCGCTGGATGCTGTGCAGGTGATGACCCATCACGCCAGCAAAGGGCTGGAATGGCCCGTGGTCATCTTGATGGATCTGGCGCGTGATTTCGGCGATCGCTTATGGTCTGTATCGACACGCTCAAACAGCATTTTCGACCCGCACAGGCCGTTGCATGACCGGTTCATTCGCTACTGGCCATGGCCGCTTGGCAAACAGCAAAAAGTGCCGATAGCCGAAAAGATCGCGGACTCTGAAGCAGGAATCATGTTCAAGCACGAGGCCACAGAAGAGGCCAAGCGCCTGCTCTACGTCAGCATGACCCGTGCCCGTGACCTGCTGGTGATCGCGTCTCCTGCTAGAAAAATGAGCGGTCCATGGCTCAACTGCGTAACCGCTCCTTGGTTGATACTCCCGGAGGGCGAACAACAATTGACGTTGCCCGGTGGTTCAACGCTGCTCGCCAACGCCCAAAAGCTCTCACCGCGGAGCTCACCGATTCCAGTTGATGTCAGCGCTGAAATACTTCATTGGTTTGCACCGAGTCCGGCCAGCGAACAGAGACTGCCATTAATATTCCAGCCTTACAGTAGCGAAACACGCACCTTTTCTACGCATCGCGATAAATGCCAGATTGGGGCACGTATTGTGCTTCAGGGCAGCCCGGTAATGAGCGTCTTGGGGGCCGCGATCCACGCCAGTCTGTGTCTTTCATTCGCCGACACGGATCAGCCGATCGTCCTGGAGGACATTCGCCGCCTGCTGGCGGCCCATGACCTTCTCGAAAATCTGAATGCACAACAGCTTCACGATCAAGTGGGTGCATTCCACGACTGGATTGAATCTCGGTGGCCCGGGTCACGGGCAATGGCTGAATACCCGGTACAACAAATGTTGGAGACCGGTCAGGTCTTGAACGGGCGTATTGATCTGTTGCTAGACACCCATGAAGGCTGGGTAGTGATCGATCACAAATCGAACCCTTCACCGATGGCGCGCTGGGATGAATTGGCCGACGAGCACATCGGCCAGCTCGAAGCTTATGCCAGAGCCATCCAAGTTGCGTCGGGCAAACCGGTAGCACAAGGATGGATTTTCCTTCCCACAGCTGCCGGTGCCGTACGGGTCTTTTGAGCAAGTAACGGTTTTGAACGACCGATAACCCTGATTGCGGCCCAGGTACGGGCCGCACTTTTTTCACTCAGGGGCAGCTATCTGACCCTCAAGGCCTGCTCCCGGATTCGAGCGGTCAGCCCAGGCGAACAGCGCCATCTCTACGTCTGCCACTCGCCAGCCTGTCGCCGTTGGCGCCGCCGGAAGATTGCATCCTGGTCGTGCGATCTTCGCCGCATCGAGTTGTGCAACCAAGTCAGTACAAAATCCCTGAAATGCGACATAGCCTCGGACCATCGAATTTTCATTACTGTCGTAAATCCTGCTTAGCAACCCGGCTTTGAGCATTGCTTCGCGTATGCGTCCATCAAGGCTGGCGTGCAAATTCGGCCGCAAGAAGCGCAGCAACTTCGATGCGTAGGTCAACCCGCAACCGGGAATCTGAAGCGCTGCAGTGATTGCGGCCTTTGGATCATCAATATTGGCAACCACCGGCTGGAAGATATCCAGCAGTGACACGTTGCCCAACCCGACTTCAAACCTCATCCGGGGATCATTCTTGCCAGCTCCCCACGCGAGAAGCTCGCGGACGTAGTCCGTCGGCGCGGCAGCCACTTCAGACTGTACTGTGAGCCACGCGCCTCGCTCTTCCAATGATTTCATCCATGGGAAGTCGGGGTATATGTCGCCCGGATAGCCTCGTGCCTTATGGTTCGCATTCGACCAGTTGTATGCACAAAAGAACGTGGGAAATTCGTTGAGATTGAAAGCGGACATAATGCTTCCTTAGCGCTGTCCAGCGCGAGTAGTGGCTGCTCGAAGTAAAGTTACTGGAGCGACGTTTTTTACTCATCAGGCACTCCTATTTGGCGAGCATTCTTGCCGAAATGGGTGTCTGGCTTCATTAGACCAATACAAAGCAGAGCCACTGGGCGACCTCATGACGGCCGCGCTCGATGTTGAGCGCAATGCGAAGCTGATGCAGAGCAGCGTGGCTTTGGCACTGTCGTTGGGTATTTCTCCTGCGGAGCTGATCACAGGTCATGATGAACTTGATGCGTCTATGTTGGCTTGAATGATTGGAGGCGCGTGCGTCGCGCCCCCAACCGTTACCAGTATCGTTGAAGGTGGGACGGACTATCTTGCAGCCCTTCGCAATCGGCCAGAACCAGCCGGTGACAAGTGACTCTCCCCTTCCCAAGGCGCCCGAGCTTTAACGGTTGCATGCCCCATTTTCATTCATAAATGGCCGGCAAATCTCCGGGACCCAGTTCGGCTTTTATCGCATTACTGGGTTGGTCACAGCAGGCTGGATCACCTAGCAGCATCACCAAACGCTCATCGTACGGATGGAAAGCACCACCTCCAACAACGCGGTGCCCGAGACACTCGCATAACTCCAGTTTATCGAAAACATCCCCGTAGCCCCAATCGGGCGAGGAGAAAACGACTGCCAGCAATCGATTGAAGACCGGCTCACCATCAAGAGTGGAGAGGGCATCAAAGGGCACTACATTGAAGAGCAATCGGTGTTGCCGCGCTTCCAGGAGGACACTTGCTATTTCATGCGCATCGAACGCCGGAATGGCATTGCAACAAAAGCAGGCGCACAAATAACGGATAACTGTCTCGATCCACCGGTCGAACGAGCGCCCACACGGCTGTTCCGAGTAAACCAGTTGATAATTTTGAGGCAAGAACTTTCGCTCAACAGGTTCCGCATCTAGATAAAACACATACGAGAACTGGCCGGTAACCTGCATCGAGACATCTAGCGGGGCATTGACAAGAAACGCAAAGCGGGCGCGATCGACTTCCTGAATGGTTGCATGAGAAAGCAAGCCAGCCTCATCGGCATAACTGTAGATTTGGAAATCTTGTGACTCGAACTTAAAACCAAAAATTTCACTTCTACTGGCCATCCGGTCAGTACCTCTGCACTATAGCAAATGGCCATTATATCATTATTGTCACCACGTAACCCTTCGAGAGCAGACACCACTCATGTCCTTCGTGCCTTCATTTTTTGATTTCTTGATTACCCATCTCCAGCAGGAGGAGCGCCGACGCATGCTGATGTCCATTGCGGTCACAGCAGCCCCTGAGCATTGGTTGAGCCTGGAAGCTGCTGCGCTACTGGACGTCAATCGTGCCCGGTTTGGACTGGGCGAACCTCTGGATGAGCGTCACAATGTGCCCCGCTGGCTGATCGCTGCCGAGCGCAAGAAAGTGGATTTGTGGATCGAAGATCAGACAGGAGAACAGCCACCCCATTCCGTGGAGTTCAAAGTCATCCACAATAATAAAAATGCCTACCAGAAAATATGGGAAATCCGCCGTGACCTGCAAAAGGTAATACCTAATACCGAATCGAATGACCAGGTCATACGGTGGGGTGCGGTCCTTCTGGTGTTCCATCGCTTCTACGAAGATCAAGCCGGCGGGTACGCGCTGAATCGTCAGTTCAAGGATTGCCAAGGAATGCTTCAGGCCTTTGAACATGCACTGCAAGACGACGAAGAATGGTATGAAGGCGCGCCAAAACTGGAGCTGGCATTAGAACCCGTGCATCTCTGCGACATGTCCACGGCAAACTACATCGACCCGGCGAATGGACAGTCGGCTATCTATATCGCGTTGGTAAGAAGAAAAAACTGAGGTGCCTCCCGTGGAAATTAATCAGGGCTTGCTCGATGCACTACAAAACGCCAAGCATGTCCTTGTGTTTACCGGAGCTGGAGTTTCTGCGGAAAGCGGAATTCCAACGTTCCGTGATGCGCTGGTTGGATTATGGGCACGCTTCGACCCCGCAGCCCTGGCTACACGTGAAGCCTTTAGGCGAGATCCGACATTCGTATGGGGCTGGTATGAGTGGCGGCGGATGCAGGTGTACAACGCGCAACCCAATCTGGCGCATCGGGCAATTGCTGAACTATCCGCCATAGTGCCCAAGCTGACACTGGTCACACAGAACGTAGATGACCTGCATGAGCGCGCCGGCAGTATTGAGGTCATCCATCTGCACGGGAGTTTAAACAAGCCACGTTGTTTTGCCTGCGCCAGGTTCGCTATCGACCCTTTGCCGCTGCCTGATGAGCCAATAGAGGGTCGGCACTTGGAGCCGCCGCGATGCAGTCATTGCGGTGGCAAGCTACGCCCTGGCGTAGTGTGGTTTGGAGAAAGCCTCCCCGCCCAAGCTCTCGCGCAGGCTTTTGCCGCTGCGAAAGACTGTGACGTACTGCTATCTGTCGGTACATCGGGAGTAGTCGAACCCGCAGCACAAATACCAGACATTGCCTGGCGGGCGGGAGCTACCGTGGTGCATATCAATCCAGACGCCAAGTGTATCCGAAGCGTGCGCGAGTTCTGGCTAGTCGGGCGAGCAAGTGAAGTACTGCCACAACTGCTGATGCAAGGATTCAGGTCTCACGATGAGTTATTGCGCAAAGCAAATCCAAACGCAGACCTTTGAATGTGAGGCTATGCGGGCATTTAACGCCCCACCCTTTTTGTATCGGGTTCCGATGCACTGAGATACTGGAAGGCCCGAACGGCGGAGTGGCGACGGGCCGCTTCGGGTCGGATAGCGACCACCAGCCATTGTGACTGATCCACCCTTGTCCTCCCTCAACGTGGAGGACGAGCCATGAACACTATTGCTAGATACAGCCATCAGCCTTGGAACAAGGGAAAGCTTGTCGGGCAGAAAGCCCCGCTTCGAGTCAGAGATATCTGGGCCATCCGCGTAAGACTTCAGCTTGCTGAGAAGACCCGGGACTTGGCGCTCTTCAACTTGGCCATCGATAGCAAGCTGCGTGCCTGTGACTTAACCAAGTTGCGAGTCCGAGACATAGCTCATGGGGAACATGTGTCGTCACGGGCCATCGTGATGCAGCAGAAAACCCAGCATCCAGTGCAATTTGAAATCACTGAGCAAACCCGAGTGGTTCTGGAGGCTTGGATGCATCAGGCGCGTCTCCGCAGCGAGGACTTCTTGTTTCCAAGCCGATTGCACGCCTCAGACCATCTTTCCACCAGGCAATACGCTCGAATAGTCAAAGCGTGGGTGACAGCCATTGGCCTTGATCCAACCATGTACGGTACTCACACGCTACGGAGAACCAAGGCATCGTTGATCTATCGCAGGACGAAGAACCTGAGAGCTGTCCAACTCCTGCTTGGTCATACGAAACTTGAAAGCACTGTCAGATACCTGGGGATCGAGGTCGATGATGCCCTGGAAATGGCGGAACAGACGGAGGTCTGATCATCCATAGTGACGGTCGATGCTAGGCCGTCGCTATCCGACCCTAAGCAGACCATGGCTAACGCCCTAGCCCCGGAGGGGCGACTTGAACGATTTGTTAGGGCCAAACCGTGCCAACCTGGCGCTGGCCCTTCCTTGGCCGAACCGACAGAGACACTGAGTACCGCAACTGGTCTGTTAGAGCCTTACGCCCGCACTGGGTAGATGTGGTAGCGATTGGCCCCAGTTCTTTCAATTATGACCCTGCTGCCAGCAGACAAGGCATGGGACTGGAAAAACTCTCCCACCCAAGAGCGCTTTCTAAAAATCTTCTTGTCACCTGCAATGTCAGTGAAAACCGGCTCCGCAATGCCGCAGTGGATCTCTAGTTGAGCGCCAAGCTCACTTTCATTGGGACCACCAATGGATTCAGCCGGAAATAAATCTATGACACTGGAGAGGTAAAGGTGATTATTGTTAAGGTTGCCTTGCGTTAGTTCAATTACCCGAAATAGCACGACTCTCTCCTATAGTATATAAAAAACCCAGCACTGAACTACTAATTATAGTCAACATTTTCTAATGGTGGAGCTTGATCAAGTCGGGTATTACTTGGAATTCGGTGAAACTTTTCTACACGACCACACATGTTAAGTTTCATAGCGTCCGGACCGGTGAACTCTCCACGCTTTAGCTGGTCTTCACCTGCCATTTTCGTAAAGTGGGTGTCTACATCAGGCCCGTTTTTAACTATCCGGTGATCTACATCGATTGCTATCCCACCAGTAAATGGAGTCGTCTGGACAAGAACAAAATAAGTAGAAAACCCAAGGTTGCGACCATTTTCATCTCGGCTGTGAAATACCATCAGCCCATGCTGGGAATATGGCAGTTCGCCGGGGCTGAGCTTGAACATGATAGTATCACGGGTATCGGCCCCCATCTTCTTGCAGACTACCTCTGCCTGCCATTTCCCAACTCCTCGACTCGAAAGGCCGGAGTTTTCAGGCGCTTGAGCTACGCATCCGGTCAAAATTGAAGACGCTATTGCAATAAGATATTTTAAAATTTTTGCTCTCCTAAACTTACTAATAGGTAAAAGGCCGTTTCTACTTAGTTTCTGAGTGAGGGTGCAGCATGCGTACTGCTTATTTAAGCGACACAACTTTCAAATGCGCAGTTACCTCATTCTCAGTTCCCCCCTGCGCATTTGAGGATGTGCCAGGTCTATGATATCAAATTGGCACTACAAAATGGTATCGTCACCACCTTTGATCGATCCCATCAGCCAAGACCGACTGCTTGGCTCTCAGCCTCGAAGATCGAAACTGGACTTGGCTTTTTTACACGCCCTAGGCCATTGCTGCGGGGCACGAAGGGCGCCTCTCGACCCAGGCTGTGTGAAAACGCACTGAACACTTCGAAAGCTGAGAGCTACGGGCGTTGCCTGCGAAACCAGCAGACGGAATCGCGAATTGCCCTAGTCAGTTACATAGGCGTTCGTTAATGCTGTTTGGG
>NZ_NOIO01000024.1:0-102940 GCF_014596605.1 Pseudomonas sp. PSB11 | reverse complement strand
TTTTCAGAAGCTTTCAAGGAAACCTTAACAACTTCAACCACTTGCGCTTCAGATCTCTCATCAGCGGGAGGCGAATTCTACAGCGTTACACGCTGCTGTCAACACCTCTTTTTCAACTGCCTTGGCGCTTCGATGAACTGAAGCAACCTGCTGCCGAAAACTTCGTAACTCATTGTTTACCAAGGAGTTTTCCGTTTCGACTGCGCCGGAAGTGGGGCGAATTATAGGCCCCTGAGATCCGCCGTCAACCCTTTGTTACAGGTTTATTCAGATTTGAGCGTAATACGCGCAAAAGCCTTCTTGCCGGCCTGGCAAACGTGGGTAGCTCCCAGTACGTACATAAAGGAGCGATCGACAACCTCGCCATCGATACGCACACCACCGGAACCGAGCAGATCACGCGCCACAGCCGAGTTCTTCACCAGGCCTGCCTTATTAAGGACAGCGGCAATCGGCATATCTTCGGCTGCGGTCAACTCGATCTCAGGCAGATCGTCCGGCAGCTCACCGTCCTTCATACGGTTACCTGCCGCACGATGAGCATTGGCCGCCGCCTCTTCACCATGGAAGCGGGCAACGATCTCTTCAGCCAGCTTGATCTTGATATCACGCGGATTGGCGCCCGCCTCGACATCGGAACGGAAGGCATTGATCTCATCCATGGAACGGAAGCTGAGCAGCTCGAAGTAACGCCACATCAACGCATCCGGAATGGAGACCAGCTTGCTGTACATCACTCCCGGCGCTTCCTGGATACCGACGTAGTTGCCCAGGGACTTGGACATCTTCTTCACGCCATCCAGACCTTCAAGCAGGGGCATGGTCAGAATGCACTGGGCTTCCTGGCCGTAACCACGCTGCAATTCACGCCCCATCAAGAGGTTGAACTTCTGATCGGTGCCGCCGAGCTCGACATCCGCGCGCAAGGCGACCGAGTCGTAACCCTGGACCAGCGGATAAAGGAACTCATGGATGGCGATCGGCTGATTGGTCGTGTAGCGCTTGTCGAAGTCATCGCGCTCGAGCATGCGAGCCACAGTGTACTGCGAAGTCAGGCGGATGAAGTCGGCGGGGCCCATCTGATCCATCCAGGTGGAGTTGAACGCCACTTCAGTCCTGGCTGGATCGAGAATCTTGAACACCTGGGTCTTGTAGGTCTCGGCATTTTCGAGAACCTGCTCACGAGTCAGCGGAGGACGTGTTGCACTCTTGCCGCTCGGATCGCCAATCATCCCGGTGAAGTCGCCAATCAGGAAGATCACCTGGTGACCCAATTCCTGGAACTGGCGCAGCTTATTGATAAGCACGGTGTGGCCCAGGTGCAAATCCGGGGCGGTCGGATCGAAGCCGGCCTTGATACGTAGCGGTTGGCCACGCTTGAGCTTTTCGATCAGCTCGGACTCGACCAACAGTTCTTCCGCACCACGTTTAATCAGCGCTAGCTGCTCTTCAACCGACTTCATAACAGACCCGCAAGACTCGAATTCAAAGGGGACCAACCATACAAGATCGCGCGTCAAATACAAAGTTCGGCCGGCACAATGACGCCAATCCGCTGACAGAGCGTCCACGGACTTGCTTCAGGGATGATTTGGTTATATTTTATACAGTTATTTCATCTTCATCATGTCATTCATCTTTTCCAATTCATCTTTTTCAAAGTCAAAACACTACTTATGACCAAAGAATCGTCTAAAGCGCCACCGCTTTACCCGAAAACCCATCTGCTCGCAGCCAGTGGCATTGCCGCCCTGCTGAGCCTGGCGCTTCTGGTATTTCCTTCCAGTGATGTAGAAGCCAAAAAGACAACCCTGAGCCTTGAACTGGAAAGCCCTGCTGAACAACTGACACAAGAACAAGACGCTGCACACGCCGTCCAAGCCACAAATGAGCCGGTCGAGTCTCCTTTTGCACAGATCGAGGACAGCCCTCAGGAGCCTCAGGAAACGGCTCAGGCAGCGCCCCTGCCTGCTGCAGCACCTGTGCCGGTTGCAGAAGAAAAGAAGGCGCCAAGCCACAGGGAAGTGATCGTCAGCAAAGGCGATACGCTCTCTACGCTGTTCGCAAAAGTCGGCCTTCCAGCCACTTCAGTGCATGACTTGTTGGCCAGCGACAAACAGGCCAAGCAGTTCAGCCAGCTCAAGCATGGGCAGAAACTCGAATTCGAATTGGGTCCGGACGGCCAGTTGACCAGCCTGCATAGCAAAGTCAGCGACCTCGAAACCATCACCCTGACCAAGAACGACAAGGGTTACAGCTTCAACCGCACGACCGCCAAGCCCACCGTGCGTTCCGCCTACGTGCATGGCGTGATCAATAGCTCGCTGTCACAGTCAGCTGCGCGTGCCGGCCTGTCGCATAGCCTGACCATGGACATGGCCAGCGTGTTTGGCTATGACGTCGACTTTGCCCAGGATATTCGCCAGGGCGACCAATTCGACGTGATCTATGAACAGAAAGTGGTCAACGGCAAAGCGGTCGGCAACGGTCCGATCCTGTCCGCACGCTTCACCAACCGCGGCAAGACCTACACCGCCGTGCGCTACACCGACAAGCAAGGCAACAGCAGCTATTACACGGCTGATGGCAACAGTATGCGCAAGGCATTCATCCGCACCCCGGTGGATTTCGCCCGCATCAGCTCGAAATTCTCCATGGGCCGCAAACACCCGATCCTGAACAAGATCCGCGCCCACAAAGGTGTGGACTACGCAGCACCGCGTGGTACGCCAATCAAGGCGGCTGGCGATGGTAAAGTGCTGCTGGCAGGTCGCCGCGGCGGTTACGGCAACACGGTCATTCTGCAGCACGGCAATACCTACCGCACGCTGTACGGCCACATGCAAGGCTTCGCCAAAGGCGTCAAGACCGGAGGAACAGTCAAGCAAGGCCAGGTCATCGGCTACATCGGTACTACCGGCCTTTCCACCGGCCCGCATTTGCATTACGAATTCCAGGTCAATGGCGTACACGTCGATCCGCTGGGCCAGAAAGTAGCGATGGCCGACCCGATTTCCAAAGCTGAACGCGCACGTTTCCTGGCGCAAAGCCAGCCACTGATGGCCCGCATGGACCAGGAAAGAGCCACCCAGCTGGCTTCGGCCAAGCGCTAAGCCATGGCGCTCTATATAGGTGTAATGTCCGGGACCAGCCTTGATGGCCTGGACATAGCGCTGATCGAACAAGCCCCGGCGATCAGACTGATTGCCACCCACTACATCCCGATGCCCGACTCACTGCGCGCCGAGCTGCTTGGCTTGTGCGCCAGCGGTCCGGACGAGATCGCCCGCTCCGCCATTGCCCAACAGAACTGGGTGAAACTGGCAGCGCAGGGTGTTAACGCCCTCCTTGCCCAACAGCACCTCAAGCCTGACGACATTCGCGCGATTGGCAGTCACGGCCAGACCATTCGCCATGAACCCGCACGCGGCTTCACGGTGCAAATCGGTAATCCGGCCCTGCTGACCGAGCTGACCGGCATCACGGTGGTCAGTGATTTCCGCAGCCGCGACGTCGCCGCTGGCGGGCAAGGCGCACCGCTGGTACCAGCCTTTCACGAAGCACTTTTTGAAGAACAGCCTGGCAACCGCGCCGTGCTCAACGTGGGTGGTTTCAGCAACCTCAGCCTGATTGAACCCGGCAAGCCTGTCGCAGGTTTCGACTGCGGCCCGGGCAACGTGTTGCTGGACGCCTGGATTCAGCAACGGCTCGGAGACAACTTTGACCGTGATGGCCAATGGGCTGCCAGCGGCAAAGTCGAACCGGTACTGTTGAAGGCATTGCTCAGCGACCCCTTCTTTGTAACAAAGGGCCCGAAGAGTACCGGCCGCGAAGTCTTCAACCTGCCATGGCTGACCCGACATCTGGCAGCGCTGCCAGCCTTCGCAGCCGAGGACGTCCAGGCAACGCTGCTGGAGCTGACGGCATTGACCATCGTCGAATCGCTGCGCAGCGCCCAGGCCAATACGCAGGAACTGCTGGTCTGCGGTGGTGGCGCACACAATGCTGCACTCATGAAGCGCCTGGCGGGCCTGCTACCAGATGCGACCGTCAGCAGCACCGCCACTCACGGCGTAGACCCTGACTGGGTCGAAGCCATGGCTTTCGCCTGGCTGGCTCACTGCTGCCTGGAAGGTATCGCGGCCAATCGCCCGAGCGTCACCGGTGCCCGTGGGCTGCGCGTACTTGGCGCCATCTACCCCGCATAGTTAAATGCCGGACAGCAAAACGCCGCAGGGCCCTGAGGCCGTGCGGCGTTTTGATGATTCAGGCGCGCTGATCAGATCGAGAACGAAGAGCCACAGCCACAGGTGGTGGTAGCGTTCGGGTTCTTGATGACGAAACGCGAGCCTTCCAGACCTTCCTGATAATCCACCTCGGCTCCTGCCAGGTACTGGAAGCTCATAGGATCGACAACCAGACTCACACCTTCGCGCTCAACGATGGTGTCGTCATCGGCCACTTCTTCATCGAAAGTGAAGCCGTACTGAAAACCTGAACAACCGCCGCCCGTAACGAATACGCGCAGCTTCAAGCGATCATTCCCCTCTTCATCGACCAGGCTCTTCACCTTGTGCGCGGCACCGTGGGTGAATTGCAAAGCCGTGGGGGTGAAGGATTCGACGCTCATGCTGACTATCTCCCGGCGTTAAGCCGTCATATTGCGTGATGACGCGCATTATCCGCTTCTCCTAGAAAAGCGGTCAACTATTGTTATGGTATATCAAGCAACCCATTCGCTCGGCCTGAAATGCAAAAAGGCCCGTTCAACGGGCCTTTTGCTGTGTGCGATATAGCCTTACGGCAACATGCCCGCGTGGGACAAGCCCAGACGTTCGTCCAGCCCGAACAGGATGTTCATGTTCTGCACGGCCTGACCCGACGCGCCTTTGACCAGGTTATCGATCACCGACAGCACGACCACCAGATCGCCGTCCTGAGGGCGGTGCACGGCAATACGGCACACATTGGCGCCGCGTACGCTGCGGGTTTCCGGATGGCTGCCGGCAGGCATGACATCGACGAACGGCTCGTTCGCATAACGTTTTTCAAACAGCGCCTGCAGGTCCACCGAGCGATCCACGACGGTCGCGTAGAGCGTGGAGTGGATGCCACGGATCATCGGGGTCAGATGCGGCACGAAGGTCAGGCCAACGTCCTTGCCCGCCGCACGACGCAAACCTTGGCGAATTTCCGGCAGGTGGCGATGCCCTTTGACGGCGTAAGCCTTCATGCTTTCCGACGTCTCGGAGTACAGCGAACCCACAGCAGCACCACGACCCGCACCGCTGACGCCGGACTTGCAGTCGGCGATCAGGCGCGAAGCATCGGCCAAGCCCGCTTCGAGCAATGGCAGGAAACCCAACTGCGTAGCGGTCGGGTAGCAACCCGGCACCGCGATCAGGCGCGCCTTCTTGATCTGCTCGCGATTGACTTCCGGCAGGCCGTAGACCGCTTCATCCAACAGTTCAGGAGCACCGTGGGGCTGGCCGTACCATTTCGCCCACTCATCAGCGTCTTGCAGACGGAAGTCCGCAGACAGATCGATGACCTTGGTGCCGGCCGCCAGCAGTTCACCCGCCAGGGCATGCGCGACACCGTGGGGAGTGGCAAAGAACACTACGTCGCAAGCGCCCAGGGTCTTGATGTCCGGAACACTGAACGCCAGGCCGTCGTAGTGGCCTCGCAGGTTCGGGTACATGTCGGCTACGGCCAGGCCGGCCTCGGATCGGGAAGTGATCACCACCACTTCAGCTTGCGGATGTTGCGCCAACAGACGCAACAGTTCGACACCGGTGTAACCCGTGCCGCCGACGATACCGACCTTGACCATAAACCTGCCCTCAACGAACCCACTGGAAAGCCGTCGATAATAGGGCCCGTATCGTCCTGCGACAACCGGCAAGGTGACGTGCGGAGCCTCAAGCCTCTACTATCCGGTTACCGTGAACCTGGGAATAACCAAAAATGCTTTATCTGTGGCTCAAAGCTTTCCACATCATCAGCGTCGTGTGCTGGTTTGCCGGCCTGTTCTACCTGCCGCGCCTTTTCGTCTACCACGCCCAAAGCGAAGACACCGTCAGCAAGGAGCGCTTCAGCATCATGGAGCGCAAGTTGTACCGGGGCATCATGGGACCGGCAATGATCGCCACGCTGATCTTCGGTGGCTGGCTCATCTACCTCAATCCAGGCATCTTCAGCCAGGGCGGCTGGATACACGCCAAACTGACCCTGGTCGTGTTGCTGATCGGCTACCACCATATGTGCGGCGCGCAGGTAAAGCGCTTTGCCCGTGGCGAAAATACCCGCAGTCATGTCTTTTATCGCTGGTTCAACGAAGTGCCGGTTCTGATATTGCTGGCGATCGTGATTCTGGTCGTCGTTCGGCCGTTCTAAATCCAATAGATACCACTCACCGGGGTACTTCAAATGTCGCTGCCCGCTCTGCTTGAACAACGCTTGCGTTTGCCCGTAGTGGCCGCGCCGATGTTCCTGATTTCCAACCCGCAACTGGTGCTTGCCTGCTGTCGCAACGGCGTAGTGGGCAGTTTTCCGGCGCTGAATCAACGCGAGAGCAGTGGTTTCAAGGCCTGGCTGGAGGAAATCGAGGCGCAGCTGGCGACTCTGGAAAACCCTGCGCCCTACGCGGTGAACCTGATCGTGCACAACAGCAATCCGCGCTTGCAGGCGGACCTGGATATCTGCATCGAACACGAAGTGCCGATCGTGATCACCAGCCTGGGCGCCGTTAAGGAAGTAGTCGATGCGGTCCACAGCTATGGCGGCCTGGTTTTCCATGATGTGACGACCCGTCGCCATGCCGAGAAAGCCGCCGAGGCGGGTGTGGACGGGCTGATTGCCGTCGCGGCGGGTGCCGGCGGACACGCTGGCACCTGGAGCCCGTTCTCGCTGGTCGCCGAGATCCGCCAGTTTTTCGACAAGACGCTACTGCTGGCCGGGTGCCTGAACCACGGCCACGAAATTCTCGCAGCACAATTGCTCGGTGCGGACCTGGCCTACTTCGGTACACGATTTATCGGCACCACTGAGAGTCACGCGCCTGACGCCTATAAAGAGATGCTGCTGACGTCCAGAGCCGCAGATATCATCCATACTCCAGCAGTGTCGGGGGTACCGGCAAGCTTCATGCGCCAAAGCCTGGAGGCCGCCGGATTCGACATGGCAGCGCTGCAAAACAAGGGAGAAGTCAATTTCGGCTCCAAACTCAAACCCATCAGCGATGAAGCCAAAGCCTGGAAAACTGTGTGGTCCGCGGGCCAGGGCGTCGGTGAAATCGACGACTTGCCAAGCGTCGAACAACTGATCGCACGTCTCGACGCCGAATACCGCAAGGCACAGGAGCAAGCAGAGCAACTGCGCCAACACTGGCCGCGCTGAGCAACCACTCAAGCAGCGGCTGGCCATTCGTATCGATGACTTGCGACAAGGACGCCTGGGCAATGAGCGAAAACCATTACAAGATCGTGTTTGACGGCACTTTGTTGCCGGGGGTTGATATCAACACGGCTAAACTCAATCTCGCTGCGCTGTTCAAGAGCGACGTCAGCGCCATCGAGCGCCTGTTCAATGGTCGACCGATAGCATTAAAGACTGACCTGTCACAAGCTGATGCCCAGGCCTATCTTCAAGCCTTGAGGAACACGGGTGTCGATGCCCGGATCGAGGCGCAACCTGCGATCGAGCCAGACCTGGCCGATGTTCACGATCCTGTGCCGCAGTCCCCGTATTCGCCACCACAGGCCAGCCTGGGCGAAAGACTGCCGGAGTTTGCCGTACTCAAACCCTTCAGCGTCGAAGGTCGCATCGGGCGCCTGCGTTTTCTGGCGTGGACGATGGTGCTGAGCCTGGTGACCCTTCCCGTTGTCGGCGTGTTTGCGCTCATCGGCCTGGGTCTGGTCAGTGGCAACTCCACCACCGGACTGATCATCGGCGGCATCTTCGCCTTCTTCCTGTTCTTGGCGTTCGTGGTGATCAGTGTTCTGTTCACCATTCAGCGTTTACACGATATAGGCTGGTCGGGCTGGCTCTGGCTCCTGAACCTGGTTCCGTTCGTAGGCAGTTTCTTCCCGCTGGTGATCATGGTCATGCCAGGCAACGTCGGCGCCAACCGCTATGGCCCGCCTCCCCCGCCCAACAGCACGGCGGTCAAGGTTTTGTGTGCATTGTGGATTGTGTTTATCGGTTTATTTACCGTCGGTGCAATGGTGGGTGGAATCTCGGCAATCCAGCAAGAGTATGAAGACACCCTCGAAAGCAGCTACCAAAGCGGCTCGATGACCACTGAGGAAATCGATGTCGAAGTCGAACCGCAAGCAAATTCGCCAGCCGAGGCAGCCGAAGAAGCCCCGCCCCCTGTAGACTCTGCGAAAGAATGAACAGCGCTCCCCGCCCGTGACACCTGCGTCGCGGCGCGGAGCTGTTGCGATGGAGAATGGCATGACCCGTTACGCTCTGATCACCGGCGCTTCCAGCGGCATCGGCCTGGCGATGGCTGAAGCGCTGGCCCGGCGCGGCCGCAGCCTGATTCTGGTGGCTCGACAGCGTGATCAGCTGGAAAGCATTGCGATTGAACTGACCCAACGTTTTGGCGTGGAAGTGTTATTCCGTGCCTGCGATCTGGGCGAGCCACTGCGCCTGTCGGGCTTCCTGCTGGAACTGGAGGAAGGTGACCGGCAAATCGACCTGCTGGTCAACTGCGCCGGCATTGGCACTTGCGGCCCGTTCCTGGCTCAAGACTGGATGACCGAACAGGATTTGATTGAAGTGAACATCCTGGCACTCACTCGCCTGTGCCATGCCATCGGTAACAGCATGGCGTTACAGGGTGGCGGTCAAATTCTGAACGTCGCTTCGGTCGCGGCGTTCCAGCCCGGGCCGTGGATGAGCACTTACTACGCGAGCAAGGCCTATGTACTGCACTTTTCCGAAGCCCTGCGCGTCGAGCTGAAAAAATGCGCGGTCAAGGTCTCGGTGCTCTGCCCCGGCCCGACTCGCACGGCGTTTTTCCGCACCGCGCAACTGAACGACGACAAACTGTCCAACAGTAAAATGCTGATGAGTCCGGAGGAAGTCGCGCTCTATACCGTGCGAGCCCTGGAGAAAAATCGCGCAATCATTATTCCGGGGCGACGCAACCGCTGGTTCGCCACCCTGCCCCGGTTCGGCTCGCGCTGGCTGATCAGGACGATCACCGGCATGGTCATCAAGGCTCACTGCCCGCGCTGAAGGTAAAACACTGGGCGGGTACAACCGGCATGGGTACACTCGGGCCAGCCCAAACAACGGAGAAAACAGCTGTGGATACTCTGTTCACCAAGATCATCAACCGGGAAATCCCGGCGAAGATCATTTACGAGGACGACCAGGTACTGGCCTTCCACGATATCGCCCCGCAGGCACCGGTGCACTTCCTGGTGGTCCCGAAGAAGCCGGTACGTACCCTGAACGACCTGACCGAGGACGACAAGGCCCTGGCTGGACATATCCTGTTCACCGCCCAGCGCCTGGCCCTGGAACTGGGTTGCGAAAAAGGTTTCCGCGTTGTCATGAACTGCAATGAAGAAGGTGGGCAGACTGTTTACCACATTCATATGCACGTACTTGGACAGCGTCAGATGCACTGGCCACCGGGCTGATTCAATACACGCTCCTGTAGGAGCCAGGCTTGCCGGCGATGGCGTCATTGAGATCGCCATCGCCGGCAAACCTGGCGCCTACAAGGGCGAGCCTGCGTCGTAATGACCCAACGCAAACCTTCCCCGGCCGATTGGGTTAAACTGGCCGCCGAGATTCCTCCGGAGGTCAGCATGACTACCCAACGTCACTACTCGCCAATTGATCGCTTTCTGCTGCAAGCCGATGCGGCGATGCGGACCCTGCTGCCCTTCAGCGGCCAGCCCTACCGTCCGTCGCCGGCCATTGTGCAGCCCGATGCGAAATTGAGCGATGAAGACACTCGCCATGTTGCCGGGCTGATGCGCATCAACCATACCGGTGAAGTCTGTGCCCAGGCGCTGTACCAGGGGCAGGCCCTGACTGCCAAGCTGCCGCAAGTACGCATCGCGATGGAGCATGCCGCCGAAGAAGAAGTCGACCATTTGGCATGGTGTGAGCAACGCATCCATCAATTGGGTAGCCACACCAGCATTCTCAATCCGCTGTTTTATGGCATGTCGTTCGGAATAGGCGCTGTTGCAGGCCTGATCAGCGACAAAGTCAGCCTGGGTTTTGTCGCAGCGACAGAAGATCAGGTGTGCAAGCACTTGAATGAACACCTGGAGCAACTGCCGGCCGAGGATGAAAAATCCCGGGCGATTCTCGAGCAGATGCGCATCGATGAAGAACAACATGCCGAAAGCGCACTGGAGGCTGGCGGCTTTCGCTTTCCGGCACCGGTAAAGTTCGGGATGAGCTTGATGGCCAAGGTCATGACCAAGAGTACTTATCGGATCTGACCGGCTGCAACGGAAACAAAAAAGGCGACAGCCCTGAGGCAGTCGCCTTTTTTTGATCTCGATTCAACCCAACTCGATGATCTCGTAGTCGTGGGTGATTTCTACACCTGCCGCACCGAGCATGATCGAAGCCGAGCAATACTTTTCAGCGGAAAGTTCGATAGCGCGCTTGACCTGCGCTTCCTTCAGGCCACGCCCCTTGACCACAAAATGCATGTGGATCTTGGTGAAAACCTTCGGATCTTCAGTCGCACGCTCGGCTTCAAGGAACGCCTCGCAGCTCTCGACCGCCTGACGGGACTTCTTGAGGATGCTGACCACATCGAAATTGCTGCAACCGCCGACACCCAGCAGGAGCATTTCCATCGGCCGGACACCCAGGTTACGACCGCCGGCATCGGGCGGACCGTCCATGACCACGACATGACCGCTGCCGGATTCGCCGAGGAACATGGCTTCGCCAGCCCATTGGATGCGTGCCTTCATCGCCAAGACTCCACTGTCTAAAAAAGGGTCGCCAGCTTAGCACAGGCCCCTTGGTTGACAGTGATTGGCGTCCTAGGACATAACCATCAGCGCTGTAGGTAAAATCTCGAATATCGCAAGAAGTGTCTGGTAAGCTGGCGCCAATTCGCTGGCGCTCGGCCGGCTGAGCCGCAATGTCCGCAATTCATAAAAAACCCAACACACCGTGCAGTCTTTTCGGGATACAACCATGGTTGCTATTGCCCCCACCCTCAAGATGAAAAACCTCGACAAGCTGTTGATGCATTGCCAACGCCGTCGCTATCAGGCCAAGACCAACATCATTTGCGCCGGTGACCGCTCGGAGACGCTGTTCTTCATCATCAAGGGTTCGGTCACCATCCTGATCGAAGACGACGACGGTCGGGAAATGATCATCGCCTACCTGAACGCCGGGGATTTTTTCGGTGAGTTGGGGCTGTTTGAGCAGGCCGGCCACGAACAGGAACGCAGCGCCTGGGTGCGAGCCAAGGTCGAATGCGAAGTGGCAGAAATCAGCTATACGAAATTCCGCGAATTGTCGCAGCAGGATCCGGACATTCTTTACGTACTAAGCGGACAGATCGCACAACGCCTGCGTAACACCACCCGAAAGGTCGGTGACCTGGCTTTTTTCGACGTCACCGGTCGTGTCGCCCGCTGCCTGCTTGAATTGTGCAAGCAGCCAGATGCCATGACTCATCCCGATGGCATGCAGATCAAGGTGACCCGTCAGGAAATCGGACGGATCGTTGGCTGCTCCCGGGAGATGGTCGGACGTGTGCTCAAGGATCTGGAAGAGCGCAACCTGGTGGATGTCAAAGGCAAGACCATGGTGGTCTTCGGTACGCGTTGAGCTCGTAAATCTAGCCGTTGAACATGCGCGCAAGCATTCGACGGTAGAGATCATCAAGACGTTCCAGCGCATCCGGCGCGGTGAACTTCTCATGCAAGGCGATGTGGCTTTCAGCGCGCACCCGTTGCTCCAGACCGCAGGCCTCATTAAAGCGATTGACCGCCGCGACCATCGATTCGCGCTCGTTATCCAGCAACATCGCACCATGAACCAGCCCTACCGGACGCTGACCACCTTGGCTCTGGCGCCAGCGCTGGGCAGTACCCACCATCTTGCGCCCATCCAGATTGACGTTGAAGCGGCCATCACAGAAGGCTCCGTCGATTTCACCCAGGGACGAAGTGCCCCCCAACTCATCCAGCAACTGGCAGATCGGGTCACATAGACGCCGGTAGCCGGACTCGATACGGTTTAGATCCCCTTCGCTACGCGGTGGCGCGTAAACCAGGGCAATGTTGAGGGTTGTCGCTGATTGCGGAACGGGTTCACCACCAGTATCGCGCAACAGCACCGGCCAGCCGGCAGCGGCGGAGACTTCGCAGGCGTGTTCGAAACCTGGCAAACGATTCAAGCGGCGCGGCATTACCAATGCCTGGTCGCTGGGCTGCCAGAACAGCAGGCCAAATTCCGCGTCGCCAGCACAGACCGAGGCCAGCAGATCCTGCTCGGCCTGAAGGCCGCCTTCGATGGTCAGAGAAACAGGTGAGGTCACAAGGTACTCCGTAAGACAAAAAGTCTGTGGTGTTTCTTATGCCGCTATCGCGAGCAGGCTCGCTCCCACAGTTGATTGTGGTTACCCTCAAACCCTGTAGGAGCAAGCTTGCTCGCGATGCTTTTCAGTCGAGGGTCGAACCGCTGACGGGAATACCGCGCTCAGGGAAGAACAGTCGCTGCAATTCAGTGCCCGGATTTTCGGCACGCATGAACGCCTCGCCAACCAGGAACGCGTAGACATCGCTGATTTCCATCAACTCGACATCGGCGCGATTGAGGATGCCGCTTTCAGTGACCACCAGACGATCTCGCGGGATACGCGGCAACAGGTCGAGGGTGGTTTCCAGGCTAACCTCGAATGTGTGCAGGTTGCGGTTGTTGATGCCGACCAGCGGCGTGTCGAGGGTTTTCAAGGCCCGCTCCAACTCATCGCCATCGTGGACTTCCACCAGCACATCAAGGTTGACGCTTTTGGCCACGGCCGCCAGCTCAGCCATTTTCACGTCGTCCAGCGCGGAGACGATCAACAGCACGCAGTCGGCGCCAAGGGCACGGGCTTCGACGATCTGGTAAGGATCGATCATGAAGTCCTTGCGGATCACCGGCAGGTTGCACGCGGCACGAGCCTGCTGCAGATATGCATCGGCACCCTGGAAATAATCGATGTCGGTCAGCACGGAAAGGCAGGTCGCTCCGCCCCTCTCGTAGCTCTTGGCAATATCGGCAGGAACAAAGTTCTCGCGGATCACGCCTTTGCTCGGGGAAGCCTTCTTGATTTCAGCAATGACTGCCGGCTCTTTCAGCTTGGCCTGAGCCAGCAAAGCCTTGGCAAAACCACGGGGTGCATCGGCCGCCTTGGCCAGACTTTCCAGCTCGGCGAGGCTGACACGAGCGCTGCGCTCGGCTACTTCCTCTACCTTGCGCGCCAGAATGTTTTCCAGAACCGTCGGTACACTCATCCCTCATTCTCCACTTTGAATACCGCCGTAAACGCACCCAGTTCCTCGAGTTTTTCCCGAGCGAGGCCGGTGTGCAGCGCATCGTGCGCCAGGGCAACGCCTTCTTTCAGACTGCTGGCATGGTCAGCCGCATACAGCGCGGCACCGGCATTGAGCATGATCATCTCGGCAGCTTTCTGGCCGTTTTCGGTCTTGCGCTTGCCCAAGGCATCGCGGATCAGCTCCAGGGACGCCGCCGGGCTTTCCACCGCCAGGCCATGCAGGCTCTGGCTTTTCATGCCCAGGTCTTCCGGTTCGACCCAATATTCGGTGATCTGGTCGTTTTTCAGCTCCGCAACATAGGTCGGTGCTGCCAGGCTGAATTCATCCAGACCATCCTTCGAATGCACCACCAGCACATGCTTGCTGCCCAAACGCTGCAACACTTCAGCAAGCGGTCGACACAACGCCTGGGTGAATACACCCACTACCTGATGTTTCACACCGGCCGGATTCGTAAGCGGGCCAAGCATGTTGAACAGCGTACGCAAGCCGAGCTCCTTGCGCGGGCCGGCGGCATATTTCATGGCACTGTGATGAGTCTGGGCAAACATGAAGCCGATGCCGACGTTATCGATGCAGCGCGCCACCTGGACCGGGGTCAGGTTCAGGTAGATACCGGCTGCCTCCAGCAAATCGGCACTGCCGCTTTTACCCGAGACCGCGCGGTTGCCGTGCTTGGCCACCGTGCAACCGGCCGCCGCGACCACAAAGGATGACGCAGTCGACACGTTGAAGATGTTGGCACCGTCACCGCCAGTACCGACCACGTCGACCACGCCGTCGAGGGTCTTGAGTTCGACCGTGTCTGCCAGTTCACGCATGACCGACACCGCGCCGACGATTTCGTCGATGCTTTCGCTCTTCATGCGCATGGCCATCATGAACGCGCCGATCTGCGCGTCCGTGCATTGGCCGGTCATGATTTCGCGCATCACGTCGCGCATTTCATCGGTGCTGAGGTCGAGCTGTTCGACGATACGGCCCAGGGCTGTCTTGATGTTCATGAAAGGTCCTTAGCGCGTGCCGCCGGTTTGTTTGAGGAAGTTGGCGAACAACTCGTGTCCCTGTTCGGTAAGAATCGACTCGGGGTGGAACTGCACGCCTTCAATGTTCAGGGTCTTGTGGCGCAGGCCCATGATCTCGTCGACGGAGCCGTCTTCCAATTGGGTCCAGGCGGTCAGCTCGAGGCAATCTGGCAGGGTTTCGCGCTTGACGATCAATGAATGATAGCGGGTGACCGTCAGCGGCATGTTCAGGCCTTCGAACACACCTTTGTCTTCATGGAACACCGGGCTGGTCTTGCCGTGCATGACCTGGCGCGCGCGAACCACATCGCCACCAAAGGCCTGGCCGATGGACTGATGGCCCAGGCAGACGCCGAGGATCGGCAGTTTGCCGGCGAAATGCTTGATGACATCTATCGAGACGCCCGCTTCGGTCGGAGTGCAAGGGCCGGGAGAGACGACGATGCGCTCAGGATTGAGGGCTTCGATTTCGGCGACGGTGAGTTCGTCGTTGCGCACGACTTTGACCTGGGAGCCCAGCTCACCAAGGTATTGCACAACGTTGTAGGTAAAAGAGTCGTAGTTATCGATCATCAGCAACATGGCGTTAAGAACCTCTTGAATTCACTGACTTGATTCAGCCTTCGAATGATTTACCCGCAGCGTCCTGCACTTTGGCGGACGCTGGAATCGCGCAGCAAAGCGGTGTGTCTGACGGGTAAAGAAGGCAAAGCGGTAAAGATCCGGCCGGGCCGGCAGAAGGATTCAGGCGCGCCAACGCCAGCGGGCGTGTGCCTTGATGACTTGATCCAGGAGTTTGCTGACGATCAACACGGGGAAGGTCTCATTTATACGTCTTGGCACAGTAACTTAGCTGGGCAGAGCGTGCAATATGGGGCGATCGAAGCAAGTGAAACATTCGGCAAGTTCGCGCCGAATGGCATGAGGCTCTATAGTTTTTTGGCACTGTCGTTTACTCCACTAAAACAAAAAACAAACGGACTTGCTCATGATCAGACAGACGCTGTTTGCACCGCTTGCCGGTTGCTTGCTCGCCTTGGCTTGCGCTCAGGCAATTGCGGCGCCCAATCCTTACTCCAATTTCATCGTCTTCGGTGACAGCCTCAACGATGCCGGGCAGTTTACCGACGCGGGGGGCCCTCCCGGCTCGACTCTGCGCTTCACCAACCGGACCGGGCCGACTTATCAGGACGGCAGTGGTGAAGTCTATTCCGCCAACTCAACCCAGTTGCTCGGGGGCAGGCTTGGTTTCTCAGCGGACCAGACTGCCGCTTCGACTTCAGCCGCACGCGTCGCCCAGGGCCTGCCAGACGGTAACAACTGGGCCGTCGGCGGCTACCGCACCGACCAGATCCTCGATTCAATCACTACGTTATCCGCCACCGGCGAACGTGCACGAGCGGGTTATTTGCCGACCAACAACTTGCGCGCCGATCCGAACGCGCTGTATTACCTTTCCGGCGGCGGTAACGACTTTCTCCAGGGCCGCGTGCAAAGTGGCGCCCAGGCGAATGCCGCGGCAGACCGCCTGGCCAACAGCGTTCAGGTTCTGCAAACAGCCGGCGCCCGCTACATCATGGTCTGGCTGTTGCCTGACCTGGGCTTGACCCCTGCCATCAATGGCACCCCGCTTCAGGGACCGACCTCGCAACTGAGCGCGGCCTTCAACCGGCAACTGGTCACTCGACTGGCGGGCATCGATGCCGAAATCATCCCGCTGAACATTCCACTGTTGCTGCAGGAAACCTTCGCCGATCCCGCGCGATTCGGTTTTGCCACTGGGCAGAACCTGACCGCGACTTGCTTCAGCGGCGACGGCTGCAGCGAAAACGCTGCCTTTGGCATCAACAGCGCCACCCCCGACCCCAGCAAGCTGGTTTATAACGACAGGGTTCATCCGACCGAAGCCGGACAAAAGCTGGTGTCCGACTACGCCTATTCCTTACTCGCTGCACCTTGGGAACTGACGCTGCTGCCGGAAATGGCCCACGCCACGCTACGCGCGCATCAGGATGAACTGCGCAGCCAATGGCAATCCGACTGGGAAAGCTGGCAGGCGGTCGGCCAATGGCGGGCCATTGTGGCCGGGGGTGGCCAGCATCTCGATGTGGACCATCAAAGCAGCGGCGCCGATGCCGATGGCAACGGCTACAGCTTGAACATTGGCGGCAGCTATCGCCTCAATGAAGCCTGGCGAGTAGGTGCGGCGGCAGGCTTCTATCGTCAGAACCTGGAGGCAGGCAACAACGATTCTGACTACAAGCTCAACAGCTACCTGGCCACGGCATTCGCGCAGTTCCAGCAGAACCGATGGTGGGCCGATGCCGCATTGACCGGCGGCAAGCTGGATTACGACAATCTCAAACGCAAATTCGATCTAGGCGCGGGTGAGGGTGCGGAGAAAGGCGACACCGATGGCTATCTCTGGGCCTTCAGCACACGCCTGGGCTATGACATAGCGCAGCCGGGCAGTGAGTGGCACCTGTCGCCGTTCATCAGCGCCGATTACGCCAAAGTGGAAGTCGACGGTTATTCGGAAAATACCAGTCGCTCCACGGCGCTGACCTTTGATGATCAGAAACGCGATTCGAAACGTCTCGGCGCCGGGCTTCAGGGTAAGTATCAGATCACCTCGCAGACCCAGGTGTTTGGCGAATATGCCTACGAGCGTGAGTATGAAGATGACGTACAGAAGGTGAACATCGCCCTCAATAGCTTGCCGTCACTCGACTTCACGCTCGCTGGCTATACACCGCAGAGCCACTTGAACCGCGTGAGCCTGGGCGTCAGCCACAAGCTGACGGCCGATCTTGCGCTGCGTGGTGGGTATACGTTGCGCAAGGATGATGACTTTACCCAGCAAGGCATCAACGTGGGCGTTGCGCTGGACTTCTGATTCAGCAAACAGCAGGCATAAAAAACGCGGCACCCTCGAGGGTGCCGCGTTTTTTATGCTGATGAGATCCTTGTGGGAGCGGGCTTGCCCGCGATGGCGACCTGTCAGTCAACATGAATGTTGAATGTTCCGCCCTCTTCGCGGGCAAGCCCGCTCCCACAGGTTTTGCGTGAATTCAGGCGTCCGGGGTTTGTTCCGCCAGGGCCACTGCACGGAACATCGCGCGGCGTTTGTTCAGGGTTTCTTCCCATTCCAGCGCCGGCACCGAGTCGGCGACGATGCCGCCACCGGCCTGCACATGCAGCTCGCCGTTCTTGATCACCGCCGTACGGATCGCAATGGCGGTGTCCATGTTGCCGTTCCAGGCGAAGTAGCCGACGGCGCCGCCGTAGACACCGCGCTTGACCGGTTCCAGTTCATCGATGATTTCCATCGCACGGATCTTCGGTGCGCCAGACAAGGTGCCCGCCGGCAGAATCGCCCGCAGTGCATCCATCGCCGTCAGTCCGGCCTTCAATTGGCCGGTGACGTTGGACACGATGTGCATCACGTTGGAGTAACGCTCGATGACCATTTTCTCGGTGAGTTTCACCGAACCAATTTCCGATACGCGACCCGTGTCGTTACGACCGAGGTCGATCAGCATCAGGTGCTCGGCAATTTCCTTGTCGTCCGAGAGCAAGTCTTTTTCCAGCGCCACATCGGCCTCTTCGTTGGCTCCGCGTGGACGGGTGCCGGCGATCGGGCGTACGGTGATCAGATTGTCTTCGACCCGCACCAGCACTTCTGGCGAACTGCCGACGACGTGGAAGTCGCCGAAGTTGAAGAAGTACATGTAAGGCGTCGGGTTGAAGCAGCGCAGCGCTCGGTACAGATCGATGGGCGCTGCCTTGAAGTCGATCGACATGCGCTGGGACGGCACGACCTGCATGCAGTCACCGGCCAGGATGTATTCCTTGATGGTGTCGACGGCTTTTTCGTAATCGTTCTGGGTGAAACTGGAACGGAACACCGGATCGGCGGATTGCTGCTTGCTGAAGTCCAGGCCACGGCGCGGGGTAATTGGCTGACGGAGTTTTTCCAGCAACTCTTCCAGGCGCGTGCGGCCTTGCTCGAAAGCGTCTTCCTGGGCCGGATCGGCCAGGACGATTGCATGCATCTTGCCGGCGAGGTTATCGAACACCACCACCGCGTCGGACACCATCAGCAGAATGTCCGGCACGCCCAACGGGTCCGGGTTCGGGCATTTGCCCAGACGCTTTTCCACATAACGTACGCAGTCATAACCGAAGTAGCCCACCAGGCCGCCGTTGAAGCGCGGCAGACCGGCAATCGTCGGCACGTTGTAACGGGCCTTGAAGGTTTCGACGAAGGCCAGTGGGTCTTCTACATCGTGGCTTTCAGTCTCGACACCGTCGATGGTCACGCTGACGTGATGGTCGTGCACCCGCAGCACAGTGCGACACGGCAGGCCGATGATCGAGTATCGGCCCCACTTCTCGCCACCTTGTACGGACTCCAGCAAATAGGAGTTGGGCTCGTCGGCCAGTTTCAGGTAGATCGATAGCGGCGTGTCGAAGTCGGCCAGGGTTTCGCAAGCAAGCGGGATGCGGTTATAGCCGGCAGCGGCCAAACGCAGGAATTCTTCGCGGATCATGAGGTGCCTCGTGGCTTGAGGGTCAAACAGTCAGGTATGCAAACGCGCCGGACAACCGGCCAGGATCAGTCAGGCGCGCCAACGCCAGCGGGCCAGGGCCTTGATGACTTTCATCCAGAGTTTGCGAGTGACCACCACGATGACGTTTCCAGAAGGGGGTTGGACAGCGTCGGCCAACGTTATCTCAGCGGCCGGGTCCAGGCAACCGCGAATTAGCTTGCGCAGGTCGTCGATCACCAACGCCGGTGACTCTTCGGCAATCGGACGCCCGTGGTTGTAGCCGTAGCTCAGGGCCACGCACTTGACCCCCGCCGCTTTCGCCGCCTGCACATCACTGCGCGAGTCGCCGACAAACAAGGATTGCGAAGCCGGGATATTGGCCATCTTCATTACGAAAAACAGCGCAGCCGGGTCGGGTTTTTTCTGTGGCAGGGTGTCGCCGCCAATGATCCACTTGAAATATCGGCCGATTTTCATCTGGTCCAGCAGCGGCGCGACGAAGCGCTCCGGCTTGTTGGTAATCAGCGCCATCTCGATGCCCTGCTTTTGCAGCCATTTAAGGGTATCGCGCACACCGGGGTAGACCACGGTCAACCCATGGCTATCGGCATAGGCCTGCATGAAAATCTCCAGCGCGCTGTCGGCCTCGGCGTCATCGACCTTCGAGTGGTCGATACCGCCGGCCAGGGCACGGCGCACCAGCACGGGCGCGCCATTACCGACCCATTCACGCACCGCTTCGATACCTGCCGGAGCGCGACCGAGCTTGAGCAGCATTTTGTCCACCGCCACCGCCAGGTCCGGGACCGAGTCGACCAAGGTGCCATCCAGGTCGAACATCACCAGTCGTGGCAGGGTTCCGGGAAACAGCTGCTCAAAGCCACTCATGGGCGGGCCAGCGCCAGTTCGGAACGCATTTTTTCAATCACTTCCTGGTAGTTCGGTGCATTGAAGATCGCCGAACCGGCAACGAAGGTGTCAGCACCCGCTGCAGCGATTTCACGAATGTTGTTCACGTTGACGCCACCGTCGATTTCCAGGCGAATGTCACGACCCGACGCGTCGATCAAAGCCCGCGCCTCACGCAGCTTGTCGAGGGTGCCAGGGATGAACTTTTGCCCGCCGAAGCCCGGGTTGACGCTCATCAGCAGGATCATGTCGACCTTGTCCATCACGTACTTGAGCACGTCCAGCGGCGTTGCCGGGTTGAACACCAGGCCCGACTTGCAACCACCTTCACGGATCAGTTGCAGGGAGCGGTCGATGTGCTGGGTAGCCTCCGGGTGGAAGGTGATGTAGGTCGCGCCGGCTTCGATGAAGTCACCGACAATGCGGTCCACCGGGCTGACCATCAGGTGCGCGTCGATCGGCGCGGTCACGCCGTACTTGCGCAGCGCCGAGCAGACCATCGGGCCGATGGTCAGGTTCGGCACGTAGTGGTTGTCCATGACATCGAAATGCACGAAGTCGGCGCCGGCGGCCAGGACGTTGTCCACTTCTTCGCCCAGGCGGGCGAAGTCGGCGGAAAGAATCGACGGAGCAATTACGAAGGGCTGCATGACGCACCTTTTCTGAGCAGAATCACGATGGCGCGCATTGTATACCTCATGCTTTGGCCCGCGCACCGAAAGCGCGATGATCAGTAGGCTGCCCGGTAGATTTTCTCGATATCGACAGCACTCAACCGGCGCGGATTGTTGCGCATCAGGCGCTCGATCCCCGCTGCCTCCACGGCCATCGCCGCAATCGCATCCTCGGGAACCCCGACACTACGCAGGCCTTGGGGGATTTCCACCGCCGTGCACAGCGCAGCCATGGCCTCCACGGCCTTGTCGGCCGCTTCGTTGGCGCTCAGATGAGCCGTCCTCACGCCCATGGCTTCGGCGATATCCTGCATGCGTTCAATGCAGGCCATCTTGTTCCAGGTCATGACATGGGGCAGCAGCAAGGCGTTGCTCACGCCATGGGCGATGTTGAAGCGCCCACCCAAGGGATACGCCAGCGCATGCACCGCACCCACCCCGGCATTGCCGAATGCCATGCCCGCCATCAGGCTGGCGGTGGCCATGTCTTCACGGGCCTGCAGGTTGGACGGGTTGGCGTAGGCCTTGGGCAACGCCTTGGCTATCAGTTTGATGGCGCCAATGGCCAAGGCGTCGGTAATCGGCGAGGCATTGACCGACAGATAGGATTCGATGGCATGCACCAGCGCATCGACGCCGCTGGCCGCCGTGACCCCGCGCGGACAAGTCAGCGTCATCTGCGGGCTTATCAATGCCACGTCCGGCAACAAGTAATCGCTGACGATGCCTTTCTTCAATTGCGCGACCTTATCGGAAAGGATCGCCACGTTGGTGACTTCCGAACCGGTGCCGGCGGTGGTGGGGATGGCGATCAGTGGCGGGCCTTTGCGTGGTACCTGGTCAACCCCGAACAAATCTTCAAGGGCACCGTGGTAACCGGCGTAGGCCGCCACGCTCTTGGCGATGTCGATGGCGCTCCCCCCGCCCAGGCCGATCAGCCCGTCATGCCCGCCGTCGCGGTAGACCCGCATGCAGTCTTCGACGATGGCGATTTCCGGATCCGGCAGCACGCGGTCGAAGATTTCGAAGGTGCGACCACCCAACTGCGCCAGCGCCAGCTCTACCGTGCCAGACTTGACCAGCGCGGCGTCGGTGACGATCAGCGGATGGTCGATGTCCAGGCGTGCCAGTTCGGCAGACAGTTGCTCGATGGCCTCTGCGCCGGTGATCAGTTTGTGAGCGATCTTGAAGGAGGAAAGACCCATGTGCGCAGCCTCTTATGGATGTGGGAGCTGGGCACAAGAGTAGCTGGGGTTTAGGGGTGGGCTGATATTCAGGCGGTGAATGACCGGCGTGCTTCTGTGTCGATCGTTCCCCACGCTCCGCGTGGGAATGCAGCCAGGGACGCTCTGCGTCCCAAAAGCGGACGCGGAGCGTCCGATGAGGCATTCCCACGCAGAGCGTGGGAACGATCGTTAACCGTAGATCAGACCTGCGCGGTACGCAGTTTCTCGCTGCGCCCACGCAGCCATTCCAGGGTCAGCAGCAGGATCACCGAGAAGGCGATCAGCAGCGTCGCGGCGGCGGCGATGGTCGGACTGAGGTTTTCGCGGATGCCGCTGAACATCTGCCGTGGCAAGGTCGCTTGCTCGGGGCCGGCGAGGAACAGCGTTACCACCACTTCATCGAAGGAAGTGGCGAAGGCAAACAAAGCACCGGAAATCACCCCGGGCGCAATCAACGGCAAAGTCACCCGACGGAACGCCGTCAGCGGCGAAGCACCGAGGCTGGCCGCCGCGCGCACCAGATTCTGGTTAAACCCTTGCAAAGTCGCCGACACGGTGATGATCACGAACGGCACGCCCAACACCGCATGCACCACAATCAGTGAGAAGAAGCTGTTGCCCAGGCCCAAGGGCGCAAAGAACAGATAGCTGGCCACACCAATGATCACCACGGGCACCACCATCGGCGAAATGACCAGCGCCATCACCAGCGGTTTGCCGGGGAAGTCACCACGGGTCAGGCCGATGGCCGCCAGTGTACCGAACACCATGGCCAGCACCGTAGCGGCCGGCGCGACGATAATGCTGTTCTTCAGGGCGCGCATCCATTCCGCCGAGGCGAAAAAGTCGTGATACCACTGCAGCGAGAAGCCTTGCAGCGGGTACACCAGGAAACTGCCGGAGTTGAACGACAGCGGGATGATCACCAGCACCGGCAGGATCAGGAACAACAGAATCAAGCCGCAGAGAATCCGCAAGCTGTAGAACCACACCCGCTCGATGGGCGACATATAAGGACTCAGCATTTCATTCTCCCCTTAGCTCAGGCGCAGGCGACTGGCGCCCACCAGCCAGCTGTAAATCAGATAAAGCACCACGGTCGCCAGGAGCAACAGGCCGCCGAGTGCGGTCGCCATGCCCCAGTTGATGCTGGTGTTGGTGTAGAAGGCGACGAAGTAGCTGACCATCTGATCGTTCGGGCTGCCCAGCAACGCCGGGGTGATGTAGTAGCCGATGGCGAGGATGAACACCAACAGGCAACCGGCGCCGACACCGGCATAGGTTTGCGGGAAGTACACCCGCCAGAAGCTGGCGAATGGATGGCACCCCAGGGAAATCGCCGCACGCATGTAGGTCGGCGAAATGCCTTTCATCACGCTATAGATCGGCAGGATCATGAAGGGCAGCAGGATGTGCACCATCGAGATGTAAACACCGATGCGGTTGAACACCAGCTCCAGCGGCTTATCGATGATGCCCATGGCCATCAGGCCGCTGTTGATCAGGCCACCCGATTGCAGCAAGACAATCCACGCGGCAACCCGTACCAGGATCGAGGTCCAGAACGGTAGCAGCACCAGAATCATCAGCAGGTTGCTCTGGCGCGACGGCAGGTTCGCCAACAGGTAAGCCAGGGGATACGCGAGTACCAGGCAGATCACGGTGATGATCAGGCCCATCCAGAACGTGCGGGCAAAGATGTCGAGGTAGATCGCCTGGTCCGGGGTGGCCGGGGCGATTTCGCCGAGGTCGTCGATGCGGTGATCGACCGCGGCCAGCAAATAATACGGCGTAATGCTGCTGGTATTGCGGCGTACGGCTTGCCAGTAGGCCGGGTCACCCCAGCGCTCGTCGAGACCTTCCAGCGCTTCTTTATAAGAGGCCGGTTCAGCGGCGAACGGCAAGGCGCGGGCGGTTTTGGTCAGCAGGCTGCGATAGCCGGCCAACTCCATGTTCAAGCGCTTGGACAAATCGCCCAGGGTCTGATTCTTGCGCGCTTCGGCGAGGTCTTCGCTGGCCGCCTTGTAGACCGGTTCGGCAGGCAGGCCTCGGCCGTCCCAACTGGCGATGGCCGCCACGGTGCGCGGCATGCCACCGACCACTTCCGGGTTACCCACGCTTTTGTAGAGCAGCGCCACGATTGGCACCAGGAACACCAGCAACAGGAACAGCACCAGCGGCGCGATCAACGCCTGGGCCTTCCAGCGGTTGACCCGCTCGGCGTGCTTGAGCCGCTGCTTCAAGGTGGGGTCAGTGCCCGCGTTCACGGGAACGGCGATAGCCATGGCGTACTCCGGAAATCTTTGGATGGGCGGCATCAAACAGCGCGATGCCGCATTACATCAATGTTCTTGAACCATTCACTGGCCCCTGTAGGAGCTGGCGCAGCCTGCGATCTTTTGGCGGCTTAGAGACCGCTGAAGATCAAAAGATCGCAGCCTTCGGCAGCTCCTACAGCGTAAGCCCGCGCTACGGTCTTACTTCGCAGCCCAGGAATTGAAGCGCTGTTCCAGTTGCTCGCCGTTGTCAGCCCAGAAGCTGACGTCGATCTGTACCTGGTTGGCGATGTTTTCCGGGGTGGTCGGCATGTCCTTCAGGACATCCTTGGCCAGCAACGGTACGGCCTGGGTGTTGGCCGGGCCGTAGGCGATGTTTTCCGAGTAGGTCTTCTGCTGCTGTGGCTGTACCGAGAAGGCGATGAATTTCTTCGCCGCTTCCGCACGCTTGGCATCCAGACCTTTTGGAATAGCCCATGCGTCGAAGTCGTAGATACCGCCGTTCCACACCACTTTCAGGTTGCTTTCTTTCTGCACGGCGGCGATGCGGCCGTTGTAGGCAGAGCTCATGACCACGTCACCGGAAGCGAGGTATTGCGGCGGTTGTGCGCCCGCTTCCCACCACTGGATGTTGGGCTTGAGTTCGTCGAGTTTCTTGAACGCGCGATCCTGTCCATCTTTACCGGCCAGCACTTTGTAGACGTCTTTTGGCGCAACGCCGTCAGCCATCAGTGCGAACTCCAGGGTGTACTTGGCGCCTTTACGCAGGCCTCGCTTGCCTGGGAATTGCTTGGTGTCCCAGAAATCCGCCCAGCTGGTCGGTGCGGTCTTCAGCTTGTCGGCGTTGTAGGCCAACACGGTCGACCACACGAAGAAACCTACGCCACATGGCTGGATAGCGCCTTTGACGTAGTCCTCGGTCTTGCCGAACAGGGCCGGGTCGAGTTGCTCGAACATGTCTTCGTCGCAACCACGGGACAGTTCTGGTGATTCGACTTCTACCAGATCCCAGGACACGCTCTTGGTGTCGACCATGGCCTTGACCTTGGCCATCTCACCGTTGTATTCGCCCGCCACGATCTTGCCGTTGCCTGCCGCTTCCCACGGTGCGTAGAAGGCTTTGACCTGCGCCGCCTTGTTCGCCCCGCCAAAGGACACCACGGTCAGGTCCGGGCCAGCCGCCATTGCGCTTGCTGCCCCCATCATGCCCAGTGCCAGAGCGGTGAATTTCAGGGATCTCAACATTTATTGTTCTCTCCACGTGCAGGGTTTGTGTTGTTGAAGCCGGGGCGATCAGTTCGCCTCTAGAATGGGATCGAGCGCGCGAACGTGTTCGACCTGCCAGCCAAGCGGAACCACGTCGCCGACCGCGAGCGCAGGATCGAGCTCGGCAATCGGTTGTTTCACGAAGAAGTCGGTCTTGCCACAGACCTCCAGGCGAACCCGGACGTGGTCGCCCAGATAGATAAATTCCGCTACCCGTCCCGAGAAGCGGTTGATGCAAGACTCGCTGGAGCCATTGAGACTCACGCGTTCGGGGCGAATGGACAAGGTCACCGGTTCACCGGTCCTGCCGACGTTCACCGCCAGGGCTTCAACTTTTTCACCACGGCCCAGTTCGACCACGCAACGGTCGCCGGTCTGACTGTGCAGACGGCCATTAAGACGGTTGTTTTCGCCAATGAAGTTGGCGACGAAGGTGTTTTTCGGCTCTTCATACAACGTACGTGGAGGCGCGATCTGCTGGATCTCGCCCTGATGGAAAACGGCCACACGGTCGGACATGGTCAAGGCTTCGCCCTGGTCGTGGGTCACGTAGACCACGGTCACACCCAGACGCTGGTGCAGGTGCTTGATTTCCATCTGCATGTGTTCGCGCAACTGTTTATCCAGTGCGCCGAGGGGTTCGTCCATCAGCACCAGTTGCGGCTCGAACACCAGTGCGCGGGCCAGTGCCACGCGCTGCTGCTGTCCACCGGACAGTTGTGCCGGATAACGCTGGGCAAAGGCGTCGAGCTGCACCATGCTCAGGACTTTTTTGACCTTATCGCTGACGTCGCTTTTGTTCAGCCCGCGCACAGTCAGAGGGAACGCCAGGTTCTCGGCAACCGTCATGTGCGGGAACAACGCATAGTTCTGGAAGACCATGCCGATGTCACGCTTGTGCGGCGGCACGTTGTTGATGGCGCGTCCGGCCAGCAGGATCTCTCCCGCTGTCGGAGTTTCGAAACCGGCGAGCATCATCAGGCTGGTGGTTTTGCCGGAGCCGGAGGGGCCAAGCAAGGTGAGGAATTCGCCTTTGCGAATGTCCAGGTTGAGGTCCTTGACGATCAGGTTCTCGCCATCGTAGCTCTTCTGCACTCCACGAAAGCTGACCAGAACATCATTGGCCCCTGCGCTTGAATCGACCTGGCTCATACCCACACCTTTGTTGTTGATGACTGCTGTGGACTAAGCCTAGTGGACGCTGGGACCTGCGCAAATCGGGGGGCAAGAGAGAATCGCCTCAGCCATATGGAAGGCTGGGGGTAGGGATTGCCCTACAAGGATGGCGCGCTTTGGCAAGCGCAGCGGCGAGCGGTGAGCTGCACGCCGCAAGAACGAGCAATAGCGGTTGTCCAGGCATGTCGCAAATGGACATGGCGACGCGCGCAGGGGGGCGGGGGTGTTTTCAGAGGAGCTTGTGTTCCATCGCGTACTTCACCAGCTCCGCCAGCGAGGTGATATTGAGTTTCTGCATCAACCGCGCCTTGTGGGTACTGATGGTTTTGCTGCTCAACGCCAGTTGCTGGGCAATGTCGTTGACGTTGGCGCCCTGGGCCAGGCGTTCGAACACCGAAAACTCACGCTCCGAGAGCAGTGAGTGCAACGGCCGCGAATCGGTCAGGCCGACTTCGAAGACCATCCGGTCGGCCAGGTCCGGGTCGATATAGCGCCCTCCCGCTGCCACCCGGCGGATGGCCGTCAGCAACAGCGCCGGATCACTGTCCTTGGTGGCATAGCCTGCCGCACCGACTTTCAACGCCCGTGCCGCCATTTGCGCCTCGTCATGCATCGACAACACCAGGATCACCGGCGGATTGTTCAAGGCACGGATCCGCGGGATCGCCTCAAGGCCGTTGACACCCGGCATGGAGATATCCAGCAGCACCACTTCGCAGGGTACATGCCGCAGGGTCTCGAGCAGCTGTTCGCCATTGCTCGCCTCCCCCACCACCAGCAAGTCCTTGGCCAGGCCGATCAATTGCTTGATGCCTTCGCGGACAATGGTGTGGTCTTCGGCAACCAGTACACGGATCACTTACGTCTCCTTATCCAAGGGTACTCGCACAGTCAGGGTCGTGCCCTCACCCGGCTCACTCTCAAGGGACAGTTGCCCGCCCATGATCAACACCCGCTCGCGCATGCCGACCAACCCAAAGGAAGTTTGCCTGCCGCTTTCGGCGACAAATCCTACGCCATCATCGCTGACGGTCAGGCACAACTCGTCGCCTTCAAGAGTAAGTGTCAGTTCGACAGTATGCGCCTGGGCGTGGCGCATGACATTGGTCAGTGCTTCCTGAAGTATACGAAACAGGCCGATGGCCTTGGCATCACTGAGCACGGGCAAGTTTTCAGGCACCTGTACCAGGCACGGAATCTGCGTGCGCGCCTCGAACCGGCGTGCCTGCCATTCGATGGCCGAGGCTATCCCGGCATCTAGAATCGGTGGCCGCAACGCCGTCGCCACATCGCGTACCAGCTGGAACAGCTGTGCGATCAAACGCTTCATGCTGTTCAGGCGCTCGTTCAATCCGGGGTCGAGTTGCGCATAAGCCAGCTCGCACATGGACGTTTCCAGCTTGAGCACCGTCAACATCTGGCCCAGTTCGTCGTGAACTTCCCGGGCAATGCGCGCCTTCTCCTCTTCGCGCACGCTTTCAAGGTGCGCCGACAATTCGCGCAGTTGCTCACGCGAGCTCGCCAGTTCCAGTTCGATGCGTTTGCTCTCGCTGATGTCCCAGACAATGCCATCCCAAACGTAGGCGCCGCCCTCGAGTCGACGGGTTATCGCCTTGATCTCCGCCCAGCGTTGTTCCCCCTGACGCGTAAGGATCCGCCCCTGCCAGGACCAGTCGCTGTCAGTGTCCAGCGCACGATCCTGGGTCTGGTGATAGCTGGCCTTGTCGTCCGGATGCACGAGGCTGCGCAGGCCTTTGTCACGATGGGCCAGGGTCGCTGGCGAATAACCCACCAGGCTCTCGCTGCCCTCACTGATATAGGCAAAGTCGATCTGGCCTGTCACCGGCGCCCGTTCCAGGCGAAAAACCAGGCCCGGCACATTCGCCGCGATCCCTTGCAAGCGTGCTTCACTTTCCTGCAACGCCGCCAGGGCGCGACGACGTTCGGTGACATCGGTCAGGTAGACCACCAGGTACTCGCCATCGCGAAAGCGCAAAAAACTCAGGGAGACATCGGCCGGCAGGATGCTGCCATCGGCCCGCAGGCAATTGGATTCGAAACTTTGCGGCGCGTCGTCGCTGCCCCTGGCGCGCTTCCACAGGTTCAACCAGCGATCCATGTGCAGTTCGGGCTCGAACTCGATCAATGGCCGGTCGATAATCCCTCCGGGCGGATAGCCCAGCATGGTTTCGGCAGCGCGGTTGGCGTAGCGCACGTGGCTGTCCCAATTCACCCAGAGAATGCCGACGGTGCTCTGGTCGATGGAAAACTGCGTGAGCCGCAGGGCCTCTTCACTGGCGGCACGCAGGGCAATGTCTGCCTGCGCCGCCACCAGTCGTTGTTCCAGGCTGTGCTGCTGGCGTCGTTGCCAGAACACGATGGCCATGGCGCTGAGCGCCACCACCAATAGCAACAGGCAAAGGTTTTGCCAGAATCCCGGGGATTCGGTGAGCCGCGGGTACTTGGGTTGCAGCCACTGGTTGTGCAGCGCCTCCAGGTCCTTGGCCGGGATCGCCCGCAGCGCGCTTTCGACAATGCCGGCCAACTCGGGCAGGTCGCGTCGCGTGGCCACCCGCAGCAGCTGTGGCAAGCCGATATCACCGACCACCACCAGCCCGGAGAACTCAGGTTCAACGGACAGGCGCCCCAATTGTGCCTCGTCGACCACTGCGTAGGCGGCTTGCTGGCTCAACAACAGTTGCAAGGCCTGGCGTTCGGCCGGTACACCCTGCAGGTTCAAATGCGGATAGTTTCCACGCAGGTAGTCGGCGGTGGCACTGGGCATGCGCACGGCGACGCGGGTTTGGCTGTCGAGCTTTTCCAGCTCAACCGCCCCGGTGCTTTTCTGGTCGCTGACCACCAGTTGTGGCACCCGCATGTACGGGTCGGAAAACTGCCAGAGGCGCAGGCCGCCAGGGGTCTGGGTCAGCCCCGGGGCGAGATCGATTTCGCCGGCGCGCGCGGCCGCTTCCAATTGCTCGAGATCGGGAAAGTTGCGCCAGCTCAGTTCGACCTTGAGCGACTTGGCCAGCCACTTCATCAGCTCGACATTGACCCCGGACAGGCGCTGCAAGCGGCGGTCGTACTGCGCGTAGGGCGCTTGCAACACCAGTCCCACCCGCAAATCGCCCTGCCGCGCCAACCACTGTTGCTGGCCTGCCGACAATGGCGCGACATGCGCCGGTGGCGCGGCCGCCGCCCAGCCCATCAAGGGCAACCACAAACAGCCGATAACCCACAGGCAGCGAAAACGCATCATCGAACTCTCACACACTGACAAAAACTGACCAACCCATTAGGCTGCCGGAATAACTTCTGGCCTGGAATATCCAATGCTCCCTGTCTACCGCCTGGCACTGCCAGCATTGTGCCTGTCGCTGGTCCTGCCATGGGCTTTTTCCGTTGAAGCAGCCGACCCGACGCCTGCCACGGCAGAAACCCCCTCCGAAGCAAAACCACTCGAACGCCAGCCGTTGCCTGAGCGTAGTCAGGAAGAAGCCATTGCACTGGAGCGAAAAATTCCGCTCCAGGAACAACAGCAATTGCAAGCAGGCTCCGATACGTTCCTGGCCCTGTGGAAGCCGGCCAATACCGCCGACCCCAAAGGTGCGGTCATTATCATTCCTGGCGCTGGCGAAACCGTTGACTGGCCGCAAGCAATCGGCCCGCTGCGCCGCCAATTACCGGATGCCCAATGGAGCAGCCTGAGTATCACCCTGCCTGACTTGCAAAGCGAAGCCATGGCGCCGCGCGTGGTGCAAGCCACTGCGCAAGCCAAAGCGCCAGACGTCGGCAGCAAAGACTCGACCACCGCCGCGCCCATCGAACAGGCCGCGGGTGGCGAAGCCGAGGTGGCGGACAAGGCCGTCGCCGAAACCGCTGACGAACAGAGCAAGGCTGACGCCGAGCGAATCTTCGCCCGCATCGACGCAGCCATCGCTTTTGCCGAACAGCAAAGTGCTCGCAGCCTGGTGGTGCTGGGGCATGGTACCGGCGCCTATTGGGCTGCGCGGTATTTGAGCGAGAGGCAGACGGCACAGGTCGAGCGCTTCGTCATGGTCGCCGCGCAGACGCCGAACAAAGCGGTCCCTGAACTGGACAACCTCGCGCCAAGCCTCAAGCTGCCCACCGCCGACTTCTTCTATATGGACAAGCCGCTGGACCGCAACGCGGCGCTGGCCCGCCTGCAGGCCAGCAAACGCCTGAAGACTTCGGCCTTCAGCCAGGTCTCGCTCAAGGCTCTGCCGGGCAATAACAAGGCACAACAGGAACAATTGGTGCGCCGGGTGCGGGGCTGGTTGAATCCGCAGAATGCGTCGAACTGATGGACTGAGTCGCCCCACTCTTGGGGCGACGCAACGCTTCGCTGCTAACGAAAGTCCCGCCGTTGACGAATCAACGTATAGGCGTTGTGCAGCTCGCGTGTCTTATCGGTGGCCTCTCGAACCTGCGACGCCGTGGCACCACTGCCGGCAATCTTGTCCGGGTGATGACGACTGAGCAGGCGGCGATAGGCGCGCTTGATCTGGGCGGGCTCACTGGTGGCAGTTACACCCAACAGCCGCAAAGCGTCCTGATAGGTTGTCACACTGCTGACCAACGGACGATGCTGTGGCTCGTAATCGGCCGCCAACGCCCTGACATGCCGTTCGGACCACCCCAGCCAATTCCCCCACTGAAAGAGCAGCTCACGCTCGCGATTGCCCGCATGCCCATCAGCCCAAACCATCCGCCAACAAGCGCGCAAGACCCCTTCTGCCGCATAGGGTTGAGACTTTAGGCTGCGCAAATGGCCACGCAACCGGTCACTGCCCGACTTGCCACGATTGAACGCGGCAATCGCCCGACGCTGTGCCGATTCGGACATTTCCAGGGCACGCATCTCCGCGCGAGCCTGCTGGATATGCCCCTCCACGACCCGTCCATCACACTTGGCCAGGCGTCCCAGCAACACAAACAACAACTCGTCGTTGCGCAGGACAGGTCGCCCCCCGAGCTTTTCGCGCAAATGCGCCAGGCTTTGCAGGTGCAGGTGCCGATCCAGCACCTGCCCCAACAAGGCGCCAAGCATGGCTCCCGGAATGCTGGCGATGGCAAAGCCCACTCCGGTTCCGATCAGCGTCCCTGGCCACAGCATGTCAGCGGCTCGCTTCGATCAGGGTTTCAACTTCGGCCAGACGCTCGTGAGTGCCGACATCGACCCAATGCCCCCTCAGGCGTTCGCCGCTCACTAGCCCGTCTGCCATGGCTTTGCGCAATAGCGGCGCGAGCTTGAACGCTCCTGCCGAGCAACCATCGAACAACTGTGGATGCAGCACGGCGATACCGCTGTAGGTCAGGGTTGCGGTGTCCGGCTGACCGTCCCGGACCTGGCCGTCGCTCAGGCTGAAGTCTCCGGCGAGATGATGGGGTGGGTTGTCGGCCAGCACCAGATGCGCCAGCCCGGTAATGGGTTGATGCAGCACGCTGAAATCGTAGTCGGTCCAGATGTCACCGTTGACCACCAGGAAAGCTTCGTCACCCAATAACGGCAAGGCGCGGAAGATTCCGCCACCGGTTTCCAGGGGTTCACCTTCGGCCGAGTAGCGAATGCTCACGCCGTAGCGCGAGCCATCGCCCAGATAGTCTTCGATCTGCTGGCCCAGCCAGGCATGATTGATCACGATCTCGGTAAAACCTGCCGCCGCCAGGGCTCGCAGGTGATACTCGATCAGCGGCACGCCGCCGGCGCGCACCAGCGGCTTGGGCGTGGTCAGGGTCAAGGGACGCATGCGCTCGCCCTTGCCTGCCGCCAGAATCATCGCCTTCATGCGGTCACTCCGGCACGCAGGCTGGCCAGCAATACATCGAGCCCAGCCAGTTCAGGACGACGCGCAATCACTGCATCTATATAGGCAAAGAAGCGAGGCACATCGCCCAGGTAGCGCGGCTTGCCGTCGCGGTGGCAAATACGCGCAAAGATACCGATCACTTTCAGGTGACGCTGCACGCCCATCAGGTCGCTGGCGCGCAGGAAGTCTTCGAAGTCTGGCTGCACCGGAATGTTCAGCGCAGCCGCTTGCTGCCAGTAATTTTCCAGCCAGCCGCGCACGCGCTCCTCGGGCCAACTGAGGAAGGCATCCTTGAACAGGCAGGTTACGTCGTAGGTGACAGGACCATAGACGGCGTCCTGGAAATCCAGCACGCCCGGGTTGGGCTCGCTGAGCATCAGGTTACGTGGCATGTAGTCGCGATGCACCAGGACCTTCGGCTGGGCCAGGGCACTGTCGATCAACAGATCGCTGACCTGCTGCCAGAGCACTTGCTGCGCCGCATCAAACTCGACGCCCAATTCATGCTTGACGTACCACTCGGGAAACAATTGCAGCTCGCGTCGCAACAGCGCCACGTCGTAACTCGGCAATGGCGCAACCATCGGCAACTGCTGGAACGCCAGTAGCGCTTGCAGGGCATCGTTGAACAAATCGTCGGCGTTTTCGCTGTCGATCACGTCCAGGTAAGTCTGGTTGCCCAGGTCATTGAGCAAAAGAAATCCGCGTTCAAGGTCTTCGGCGTAGATTTTCGGCACATTTATCCCGGATTTCGCCAGCAGAAATGCGATATCCACGAAAGGCTTGCAGTTTTCCTGGGGCGGAGGTGCGTCCATCACGATCAAGCTTTGACCTGCACCCTCCCACCGAAAATAGCGCCGAAAACTCGCGTCGCTGCTTGCCGCAGTCAACGTGGCCGGGGGTACGGCACCCCACCCCTGTTGTGCAAAAAGAATTGCCAATTGCTCATCGAGCCAAACTTTCAGGTGTTGCAAACGTATATCTTGGTCAGGCATTGCAAGGGTCTCCGACGGCGCTAGCCGTCAAGCGGGTCATGCTTTATTATCCAGCATCTTTTTCAGACCATCGAGAGGCGTGCGGCCCACACCGCGGGCAGATGGCACGCAGGAAGCCCGGACTATTAAGATGGCATTGAAATCCCCCGCGTTTCGTAAAAAATTTCCGTTGTTGATGACCGGCAGTTTGCTGGCTCTGCAACCCTTGGCCACCCCTTTCGTGGTCGCCGCGGAACAGTATGACTGCTCGGTCTCCGCTTCGGGAGCCTGGAATTGTGCGCCAAAATCGCCAGCGGCTGCATTGCCACCGCGTCCAGTCCACGAGGGCAGCGCAGTCTCCGCCACCGGCGAGTCACCCGCCGAAACGGGCGCCAGCGAAGACACGGGGGCCAAACCTGCACTGGTCACCGAATCCAAAGGCCGTGGCCTGAAGTCGCGTAGCGCAGACTACAGCCACCTCGACTGGGTTCCGCGCGAGCAGCTCACTGCAGCACAATTGGCCGAAACCGGTCCTTATTGCTCTGGTTCCTATATCGAACCGATTCGTCCTGGCATGAATGACAAGACGAATAAAAGTGACGCTCCCACCTTTGTCGGCGCCAAAGCCTCCCGCTACAAGCAGGATGAGCAGGTCGCCAGCCTGGCCGGTGACGTGGTCATGCGCCAGGGCAGCATGCAGGTCGAAGCCGATGAAGCCAACCTTTACCAGGCCGAGAGCCGTGGCGAGCTGAGCGGCAACGTGCGCATTCGCGACAACGGTGCACTGATCGTGGGTGACCACGCCGACGTGCAGCTCGATACCGGTGAAGCCAAGATCGACAACGCCGAATACGTGATGCACAAATCGCGTATCCGCGGTAACGCGCTGTACGCCAAGCGTGCCGAGAACGCGATCATCCGCCTCAAGGATGGTACGTACACCACGTGCGAACCGAACAGCAACGCCTGGCAACTCAAGGGCAACAACATCACCTTGAACCCGGCGACCGGCTTCGGCACCGCGACCAACGTGACACTGCGGGTCAAGGACATTCCTGTCCTGTACACGCCGTATATCTACTTCCCGATCGACGACCGCCGTCAATCCGGCTTCCTGCCGCCGACCATCGGCACCGGCAGCGATACCGGCTTCCTGCTGGTTACGCCGTACTACTTCAACCTGGCACCCAACTACGATGCCACGTTGTACCCACGCTACATGAGCGATCGCGGCCTGTTGATGGAAGGCGAATTCCGCTACCTGACCAAGTCCAGCGAAGGTCAGTTCGGCGCCGCGTACCTCAATGATGAGAACGACGATCGCAAGCTGCAGACCGATTACGATAAAACGCGCTACATGTACAACTGGCAGCACAAGGGTGGTCTTGATTCGCGTGTCCTGACCCAGGTCGACTACACCAAGATCAGCGACCCTTATTACTTCCAGGATCTGAAGACCGACCAGATTGGCGTGAAGAGTGCCGACTACGTCAACCAGCAGGGTGTTGTTACCTACCGTGGCGACAGTTACACCGCCCGCGTGAATGCCCAGGCCTATCAACTGGCGACTGTGTCGAACATCACCCCGTATGACCGTTTGCCGCAGATCACCTTCAACGGTGCGCTACCGGATCGTCCAGGTGGTCTGAATTTCACGTATGACACTGAGCTTGTGCGGTTCGATCGGGATTTGAAGACCGGCGACTACACCGATGAAGACGGCAATGTTGAGCCACGCCTCGACCAAAACGTTCAAGGCCTGGCCCGTGCCAATGGCGATCGCCTCAACCTTGCGCCAGCGGTCAGCTTCCCGATGGAGGCGAGCTATGGGTTCCTGACGCCTAAACTCAAGTACCAGTACACGCAGTACCAACTGGACCTGGACAGCATCGGCAAAAGCCAGATTGCCGCGCAGACTGCAGAACAGGACCGACTCAACGGCACGTTCGACAGCAACCAGAACCGTGGCGTGCCAATCGCCAGCATCGACAGCGGCCTGTATTTCGATCGCAAGACCAGCTGGTTTGGCAAGAACTATAACCAGACCCTCGAACCACGCCTGTTCTACCTCTACGTACCCGAGAAGGACCAGGAAGACATTCCGGTATTCGACACCAGCGAATACACCTTCAGCTATGCCTCGCTGTTCCGCGACAATCGTTTCTCTGGCTCCGATCGCGTCGGCGACGAGAACAAACTGTCCCTGGGCGTAACCAGTCGCTGGATCGAAGAAAACGGCTTCGAACGCCAACGCATCAGCGTCGGCCAGGCTCTCTACTTCAAGGACCGCGAAGTCCAGCTGCCGGGCATCGATGCAAAAACCCGCGAAGACGCGCACTCTGACGTTTCTCCTTATGCGCTGGAGTACGAATATCGCTGGAACCGCGACTGGCGCACCACGGCCGACTACAACTGGGACCCGGACAGCCGCAGCCCTCGTTCGGGCAGTGCGATGTTCCACTACCAGCCTGAGGACAACCCGAACAAGGTTATCAACGCCGGCTATCGCTATCGCAATGACCAGGTTCGTTACGACCAGAACTCCGGTACATGGCAGGTCGGCGGTGGTGACTATGGCGTCCCGGGCCAACCTGGCTACGTGAAGGACTACTACAAGATCGAACAGCACGACTTCTCGGTGATCTGGCCGGTCGTGCCGCAATGGAACGTCATCAGCCGCTGGCAGTACGACTACAACCGCAACCGTACCCTGGAAGCCTTCGGTGGCTTCGAGTACGACAACTGCTGCTGGAAACTGCGCCTGATCAACCGTTACTGGGTCGATTATGACGAAACCAGTCAAGACGCCCCGGAAAACGAAAAAGGCGACCATGGCGTCTTCCTCCAAATTGTTCTGAAGGGACTCGGCGGCCTCACCGGCGCCAAAGTAGAGAGTTTCCTCGACAAAGGCATCCAAGGTTATCGTGAACGTGAAGACCAAGCTTTCTGATTGTCTGCGCCCGCTGTTGCTGGGCGCGCTGTTCCTGGGTACCGCGGCCAACGCCGCGGTACAGTCCATCGACAAAGTGGTGGCCATTGTCGACAACGACGTGGTCATGCAGAGCCAACTGGACCAACGGGTCCATGAAGTCCAGCAAACCATCGCCAAGCGCGGCACCGCCGTGCCACCGGCCAGCGTATTGGAGCAACAGGTGCTTGAGCGCCTGATCGTCGAGAACCTGCAACTGCAGATCGGCGAACGCTCCGGCATCCGCATCACCGATGAAGAACTGAACCAGGCCGTCGGCACGATTGCCCAGCGCAACAACATGTCGGTGGAGCAGTTCCGCGCCGCCCTGACGCGTGACGGCCTGTCCTACGACGACGCACGTGACCAGATTCGCCGCGAAATGGTCATCAGCCGTGTGCGTCAGCGCCGCGTCGCCGAACGCATCCAGGTCTCCGAGCAGGAAGTGAAGAACTTCCTGGCTTCGGACCTTGGCAAAATGCAGCTGTCCGAAGAATTCCGCCTGGCCAACATCCTGATTCCTACGCCGGAAAGCGCCAACTCCGACGCCATCCAGAATGCCGCCAAGCAGGCCGACGCGGTTTACCAGCAGCTCAAGCAAGGCGCTGACTTCGGTCAGCTGGCAATCGCCAAGTCCGCCAGCGAAACCGCACTGGAAGGTGGCGACATGGGCTGGCGTAAAGCCGCTCAACTGCCGCCACCCTTCGATCGCCTGCTGAGCACCATGGCTGTGGGCGACATCACCCAACCGATGCGCACGCCGGGGGGCTTCATCATCCTGAAGATCACCGACAAGCGTGGTGGTGAGGCGCAAGTGCGTGACGAAGTGCACGTACGCCACATCCTGGTCAAACCAAGCCCGATCCGTGACGAAGCAAAGACCAAGGCCCTGGCCGAGTCGCTCTACGCCCGCATCGAAGCAGGCGAAGATTTCGGCGAACTGGCGAAAAGCTTCTCGGAAGATCCGGGTTCCGCCCTCAATGGCGGCGACCTGAACTGGATCGACCCGAATGTACTGGTTCCGGAGTTCCGCGAAGTGATGGCCAAGACCCCGCAAGGTCAGCTGTCCAAGCCATTCCAGACCCAATACGGCTGGCACGTCCTGGAAGTCCTTGGTCGTCGCGCCACCGACAGCACGAGCCAGGCTCGCGAACAGCAAGCGATGACCGTGCTGCGTAATCGCAAATACGACGAAGAGCTGCAAACCTGGCTGCGTCAGATCCGTGACGAAGCGTATGTGGAAATCAAACTCCCTGGCGCCGACCAGGCAGCACAGTGAAACCAAAGCGTTTCGCGCTGACACCCGGCGAACCGGCCGGCATAGGTCCCGACCTGTGCCTGCTGCTCGCCGCGCACGCCCAGCCACACCCCCTGATAGCCATTACCAGCCGCGACCTGCTCCTTGAGCGGGCCGCGCAGTTGGGCGTGGCCGTCGATGTGCTGCCCGTCACGCCGGACAACTGGCCGGATGCTCCCGCTCCCGCCAACAGCCTGTATGTGTGGGATACCCCGCTCAATGCCAAGGTGGTCGCCGGGCAACTGGACAAAGCCAACGCCGCTTTCGTCCTGGAAACCCTCACCCGCGCCGGCCAGGGCTGCCTGGACGGGCATTTTGCCGGCATGATCACCGCCCCGGTGCACAAAGGCGTGATCAATGAATCCGGTATCGCGTTTTCCGGGCACACGGAATTCCTCGCCGACCTGACCCATACCGCGCAAGTGGTCATGATGCTCGCCACCCGTGGTCTGCGCGTGGCACTGGTCACCACCCACCTGCCGCTGCGCGAGATTGCCGATGCGATCACGCCGGAGCGTCTGGAGCGGGTGACGCGAATCCTGCACACCGACCTGAAAGAAAAGTTCGGCATCGCCCAGCCACGCATCCTGGTATGTGGGCTCAACCCCCATGCCGGTGAAGGCGGACACCTGGGCCATGAAGAAATCGATATCATCGAACCCACACTAGAGCGCCTTCGCGGCGAAGGCATGGACCTACGCGGCCCGCTGCCCGCCGACACTCTGTTTACCCCCAAATATCTGGAGCACTGCGATGCAGTGCTGGCGATGTACCACGACCAGGGCCTGCCTGTGCTGAAATACAAAGGCTTTGGCGCAGCAGTCAATGTGACTCTCGGCTTGCCGATCATCCGCACCTCGGTCGACCACGGCACCGCCCTGGACCTGGCCGGTAGCGGCAAGATCGACACCGGCAGCCTGCAAGTCGCCCTGGAAACCGCCTACCAGATGGCCGAGACCCGTTTATGACCGAGCAATACCAACACAAGGCGCGCAAGCGCTTTGGCCAGAACTTTCTGCACGATGCCGGCGTTATCGACCGCATCCTGCGCTCCATCCATGCCAAGGCCGAAGACCGCCTCCTGGAAATCGGCCCCGGCCAAGGCGCGCTGACCCAGGGCCTGCTCAGCAGCGGCGCCCAACTCGACGTGGTGGAACTGGACAAGGACCTGATCCCGATCCTCAACCAGCAGTTCGCTGGCAAGAGCAACTTCAACCTGCATCAGGGTGATGCGTTGAAGTTCGATTTCACCAGTTTGAATGCTGCACCTGGCAGCCTGCGCGTAGTCGGCAACTTGCCATATAACATCTCTACACCGCTGATTTTCCACCTGCTGCACAACGCCCACCTGATTCGCGACATGCACTTCATGCTGCAAAAAGAAGTGGTCGAGCGTCTGGCGGCAGGGCCTGGTGGCGGTGATTGGGGCCGGCTGTCGATCATGGTCCAGTACCACTGCCGGGTCGAGCATCTGTTCAACGTAGGTCCTGGCGCGTTCAACCCGCCACCAAAAGTCGACTCGGCCATCGTGCGCCTGGTGCCCCATGCAGTACTGCCGCACCCGGCCAAGGATCACCGCTTGCTGGAGCGCGTCGTGCGCGAGGCTTTCAACCAGCGCCGCAAGACCCTGCGCAACACCCTCAAGCTCCTGCTGAGCAACGCCGAAATCGAAGCCGCTGGCGTCGATGGCAGCTTGCGTCCCGAGCAGCTCGATCTGGCGGCGTTCGTACGCCTTGCTGACAAGCTCAGCGAACAAGCCCTACAGAAAACCGCGGACGCCTGACAGGACTGAAGCGTTATCGGGTAGGACACCAGCGCCCATGTCTGGTTTACTATCCGATACCTGGCCTAGACTGACTTATCAGCTACGTCCCGCGTTTCGCTTCGTTTTTAAGGCCCTTTGCATGTCCGATCCTCGTTATCAGGTCGACGTCAGCGTCGTCACCCGCTATCTGGCAGAACAATCGCAACCCGAGCAAGAGCGTTTTGCCTTCGCGTACACCATCACCGTGCAAAATAACGGCCTGCTACCGGCCCAACTGCTATCACGGCATTGGGTCATCACCGATGGCGATGGGCATGTCGAGGAAGTTCGCGGTGCGGGCGTGGTAGGTCAGCAACCGCTGATCGAGCCTGGGCAAAGCCATACCTACAGCAGCGGCACCGTCATGACATCCAAGGTCGGCACCATGCAGGGCACTTACGAGATGCTCGCCGACGACGGCAAACATTTCGATGCCATCATCGCCCCGTTCCGCCTGGCGGTGCCTGGAGCCTTGCACTGATGGCCACCTATGCCGTCGGCGACCTGCAAGGCTGCCTTGAAGCACTGCAATGCCTGCTCAAGAAGGTCGCCTTCGACCCGGCCGAAGACCGTCTGTGGCTGGTCGGCGACCTGGTTAATCGCGGCCCGCAGTCGCTGGAAACCCTGCGCTTCCTCTATAGCATCCGTCACTCACTGGTGTGCGTGCTTGGCAACCACGACCTGCACCTGCTGGCGGCCGGCAAGAATATCGAGCGCCTGAAGAAAGCCGACACCCTGCGCGAAATTATCGAAGCCCCGGACAGCGCCGAGCTGCTGGAATGGCTGCGCCAGCAAAAACTCATGCACTACGACGAGCAGCGCAACGTGGCGATGGTACATGCTGGCATTCCGCCGCAATGGTCGCTGCGCAAAGCACTGAAATGCGCGGCCGAAGTCGAGACGGCCCTGCGCGATGACAACCTGCTGCCGCCTTACCTCGATGGCATGTACGGTAACGATCCGGCGAAATGGGACAGTGACCTCAAGGGCGTCACGCGCCTGCGGGTGATTACCAACTATTTCACGCGCATGCGCTTCTGCACGGCCGAGGGCAAACTCGACCTCAAGAGCAAGGAAGGCCTGGGCACGGCACCTGCAGGCTTCAAGCCGTGGTTCCAGCACAAGGAACGCAAAACCAGGGACGTAAAGATCATCTTCGGCCACTGGGCAGCACTGGAAGGCAAGATCCAGGAGCCGGGCGTCTCGGCCCTCGACACTGGCTGTGTCTGGGGCGGTGCCCTGACCCTGATGAATGTCGACACGGGTGAACGCCTGGCCTGCAAATGCGACGAACACGGCCATGCCGCCGAGCCGCCAGTCGCCCCACAGATTTCCGAACCATCGCCAGCCAGCGCCCCGCGCTAGACTGCATTTTCTGCCGAGCCACAGGAGCCCGCCATGAGCGAATTCAAACGTATTCCCCCGGAACAGGCCCAGGCCCTGCGCGAACAAGGTGCAGTGGTGGTCGATGTCCGGGACCCTGCAACCTTTGCCGCCTTGCACATCAGCGGCTCGAAGCATCTGGACAACCACTCCCTGCACGCCTTCATCCAGGGTGCCGATCTGGACGCGCCCACCGTGGTGGTTTGCTATCACGGCAACTCCAGCCAGGGTGCCGCCGCCTACCTGGTCAGCCAGGGTTTTTCCGACGTCTACAGCATGGATGGCGGCTTCGAGCTATGGCGTACGACTTATCCTTCAGAAACAGCGCAAGGCACCACCGAATAATTTTTTTGTCATGCGCAAGGCCCCGCCCCCCGCGGGCTAGCGCGGTGGCAGACGAACGGTCTGCCACAACTAATTACGTATCTCGCCTTTACCTCCCGAATTCCCAACTATCCTTAAGCGCAGGCCATCCAAAACAGGGGAGAGCCGGTACACCGGCGCACGGGTCATCGGGAGTAGCTTTCGGGGTAGTCAGCTCCGAAAGAGTTCTGGGGGGTAAACAGCGACCGCCTGTTCGGTTGCTGCCAGCATCGACTGAGTGATCCGGCGTCGGCTCCACGTATCGAGCGAGGTGACGTCATGAGTATCTTTAGCCACTTCCAACAACGCTTCGAGTCCACACGCCAGGAAGAACTCTCTCTGCAAGAGTATCTGGAGCTGTGCAAAAAGGACCGTAGCGCCTACGTTTCCGCCGCCGAGCGTCTGTTGCTGGCCATCGGTGAACCGGAACTGCTCGACACCTCGACCAACTCGAGGCTGTCGCGAATCTTCTCCAACAAGGTAATCCGTCGCTATCCGGCCTTTGAGGACTTCCACGGGATGGAAGAATGCATCGACCAGATCGTGTCGTATTTCCGCCATGCCGCCCAAGGCCTGGAAGAGAAGAAACAGATCCTTTACCTGCTCGGCCCCGTCGGCGGCGGTAAGTCGTCCCTGGCCGAAAAACTCAAACAACTGATGGAAAAAGTGCCCTTCTACGCGATCAAGGGCTCGCCAGTATTCGAATCTCCCCTGGGTCTGTTCAACGCCACTGAAGATGGCGCGATCCTCGAGGAAGACTTCGGCATCCCACGGCGCTACCTCAACACCATCATGTCGCCATGGGCCACCAAGCGCCTGGCCGAATTCGGCGGCGACATCAGTCAGTTCCGCGTGGTCAAGCTCTACCCGTCGATCCTGAATCAGATCGCCGTGGCCAAGACCGAGCCGGGAGATGAAAACAACCAGGACATCTCGGCACTGGTGGGCAAGGTCGATATCCGCAAACTGGAAGAATTCCCGCAGAACGACGCCGACGCCTACAGCTATTCGGGCGCATTGTGCCGGGCCAACCAGGGCCTGATGGAGTTCGTCGAAATGTTCAAGGCCCCGATCAAGGTGCTGCACCCCTTGCTGACGGCCACCCAGGAAGGCAACTACAACAGTACCGAAGGCCTCGGGGCGATTCCGTTTACCGGGATCCTGCTGGCCCACTCCAACGAATCGGAATGGCATACCTTCCGTAACAACAAGAACAACGAAGCGTTCATCGACCGGATCTACATCGTCAAGGTGCCGTACTGCCTGCGGGTCAGCGACGAAGTGAAGATCTACGACAAGTTGCTGTTCAACAGCTCGCTGGCCAAGGCCCATTGCGCGCCCGACACCTTGAAGATGCTCGCCCAGTTCACCGTGCTGTCACGCCTGAAGGAGCCGGAAAACTCCAACATCTACTCCAAGATGCGTGTGTATGACGGCGAAAACCTCAAGGACACCGATCCGAAGGCCAAGTCGATCCAGGAGTATCGCGACAACGCCGGTGTCGACGAAGGCATGAACGGCCTGTCGACCCGCTTCGCGTTCAAGATCCTGTCCAAGGTCTTCAACTTCGATCCCCACGAAATCGCTGCCAACCCGGTGCACCTGCTCTACGTGCTGGAGCAACAGATCGAACAGGAACAGTTCCAGGCCGAAACCCGCGAACGCTACCTGCGCTTCCTCAAGGAGTACCTGGCACCGCGGTACATCGAATTCATCGGCAAGGAGATCCAGACCGCCTACCTCGAGTCCTACAGCGAGTACGGCCAGAACATCTTCGATCGTTATGTACTGTACGCAGACTTCTGGATTCAGGACCAGGAGTACCGCGACCCGGAAACCGGCGAGATTCTCAACCGAGTGGCACTGAACGAAGAACTGGAGAAAATCGAAAAACCGGCCGGCATCAGCAATCCGAAGGATTTCCGCAACGAAATCGTCAACTTCGTGCTGCGCGCCCGTGCCAACAACAATGGCAAGAACCCGACCTGGCTCAGCTACGAAAAACTGCGGGTGGTCATCGAGAAGAAAATGTTCTCCAACACCGAAGACCTGCTGCCAGTCATCAGCTTCAACGCCAAGGCCAGCAAAGAGGACCAGCAGAAACACAACGACTTCGTCACACGGATGGTCGAGCGGGGTTACACCGACAAACAGGTACGGCTTCTGTCCGAGTGGTACCTGCGGGTCAGAAAATCACAATAACCCGCTGCCGGTCAGACCGGTTGTCGTCAGCCAGAGACCTGTGCGTGCTTTTTCTGCTACACAGGCCTCTGGAAGGTGTTCGAAAGTCGGTAGCGAGTTCAGGCAGCATCCAAAGCGCTTGGGGGAGCGTTGAATATCCCTTGGCTCTCGGTCCGATGCTGCATCACCGCTCGCCCCTTTCAGGACAGCTTCTAAGGAGCAGTCATGAGCTATGTGATCGACCGACGTCTCAATGGCAAGAACAAGAGCACGGTAAACCGCCAACGGTTTCTGCGGCGTTACCGTGATCACATCAAGAAGGCTGTCGAAGAGGCGGTCAGCCGGCGCTCCATTACCGATATGGAACACGGCGAGCAAATCAGTATCCCGGGGCGCGACATCGACGAACCGGTGCTTCACCATGGTCGCGGTGGCAAACAGACCGTCGTGCACCCGGGCAACAAGGAATTCACCAGCGGCGAACACATTGCCCGGCCACCGGGGGGTGGAGGCGGCAGAGGCCCTGGCAAGGCTGGCAACTCGGGCGAAGGGATGGACGAATTCGTCTTCCAGATCACCCAGGAAGAATTCCTCGAGTTCATGTTTGAAGACCTGGAGTTGCCGAACCTGGTCAAGCGCAACCTGACCGGCACCGACACCTTCAAGACTGTACGCGCGGGGATCAGCAACGAGGGCAACCCGTCGCGGATCAACATCATCCGCACATTGCGCTCGGCCCATGCACGGCGAATCGCCCTCTCGGGCAGCAGCCGGGCGAAACTGCGCGAAGCCAAGGAAGAACTCCTGCGACTCAAGCAGGAAGAGCCGGACAATTTCGGTGATATTCAGGATCTTGAGGCAGAAATCGAAAAACTCAGCGCACGTATCCATCGCGTGCCGTTTCTCGACACCTTCGACCTCAAGTACAACCTGCTGATCAAACAGCCCAACCCCAGCTCGAAGGCGGTGATGTTCTGCCTCATGGACGTTTCCGGCTCCATGACCCAGGCGACCAAGGACATCGCCAAGCGCTTCTTCATCCTGCTGTACCTGTTTCTCAAGCGTAACTACGACAAGATTGACGTAGTGTTCATTCGCCACCACACCAGCGCCCGCGAAGTGGACGAGGAAGAGTTTTTCTACTCCCGCGAAACCGGCGGGACCATCGTCTCCAGCGCCTTGAAGCTGATGCAGGAGATCATGGCCGAGCGCTATCCGGCCAACGAATGGAACATCTACGCCGCCCAGGCCTCCGACGGCGACAACTGGAACGACGACTCGCCGATCTGCCGCGACATCCTCATCAACCAGATCATGCCGTTCGTGCAGTACTACACTTACGTTGAGATTACCCCACGGGAACATCAGGCCCTGTGGTTCGAATACGAGCGTATCGCCGAAGCCTTTTCCGACACGTTTGCCCAGCAACAACTGGTCTCGGCCGGGGATATCTATCCGGTCTTCCGTGAACTCTTCCAGCGCAGGTTAGTGACATGACCGCCAAAGAGCTGAAGCGCCAACCCATATCCACCGGATCGGAGTGGACGTTCGAGCTGATCCAGGCGTACGACCGTGAAATCAGTCGTATTGCAGCTCGCTACGCGCTCGATACGTACCCTAACCAGATCGAAGTGATCACCGCCGAACAGATGATGGACGCCTATGCTTCTGTCGGCATGCCGCTGGGCTATCACCACTGGTCCTATGGCAAACACTTCCTCAGTACCGAAAAGTCCTATACCCGCGGCCAGATGGGGCTGGCCTATGAAATCGTAATCAACTCCGACCCCTGCATTGCCTACCTCATGGAGGAAAACACCATCTGCATGCAGGCGCTGGTGGTGGCGCATGCGTGCTACGGGCACAACAGCTTTTTCAAGGGCAATTACCTGTTCCGCACCTGGACCGATGCCAGCTCGATCATCGATTACCTGGTGTTCGCCAAGCAGTACATCATGCAGTGCGAAGAACGCCATGGCATCGATGCGGTGGAAGACCTGCTCGACTCCTGCCACGCGCTGATGAACTACGGGGTCGACCGCTACAAACGTCCCTATCCTATCTCCGCGGAGGAAGAACGGCGCCGGCAAAAGGACCGGGAAGAACATCTGCAGAAGCAGATCAACGATCTGTGGCGCACCATTCCAAAAGGCGCGGACAAGTACAGCGACAAGGACAACGCGCGTTTCCCCGCCGAACCGCAGGAAAACATCCTGTACTTCATCGAAAAACATGCACCGCTGCTGGAGCCCTGGCAGCGGGAAATTGTGCGGATCGTACGCAAGATCGCCCAGTATTTTTATCCACAGCGCCAGACCCAGGTCATGAACGAAGGCTGGGCGACATTCTGGCACTACACCCTGATGAACGACCTGTACGACGAAGGCCTGGTGACCGACGGCTTCATGATGGAGTTCCTGACGTCACACACCAGCGTGGTCTTCCAGCCTGGCTTCGACAGCCCCTACTACAGTGGCATCAACCCTTACGCCTTGGGCTTTGCCATGTACCGCGATATCCGTCGCATGTGTGAAGAACCCACTGAAGAGGATTACCGCTGGTTCCCTGATATTGCCGGCACCGACTGGCTCGCCGCCATCAAGTTCGCCATGAGCAGCTTCAAGGATGAGAGCTTCATCCTGCAGTACCTTTCACCCAAAGTGATTCGCGACTTGAAACTGTTCAGCATTCTCGATGACGACCAGAAGGACGACCTGCTGGTGCCAGCCATTCACGACGAAGGCGGTTATCGCATCATCCGTGAAACCCTTGCGGCACAGTACAACCTTGGTAATCGCGAACCCAACGTGCAGATCTACAGCATCGACAGGCGCGGCGATCGCTCCCTGACCCTGCGCCACCAACAGCACGACCGTAAACCCCTGGGAGAGTCCACCGAGGAAGTACTCAAGCATCTGCACCGTCTCTGGGGTTTCGATATTCATCTGGAAACCCTGCAAGGTGACCAGGTCATGAAAACCCACCATGTGCCACCTAAGGGGGAACACAGCGAAGGCGATTACGGACGGCTGGACCTGGCCGTCATCCATTTGTGATCCTGGTTGTGCCTCCGAACGCTCGACGTAAAGGTTATCCTGTCGAGCTAACGGAGGTTTTTCATGCAGATTTATAAAGTTGGCGGTGCCGTACGTGATCGCCTGCTCGGCATAGCAGTCACCGACATCGACCGCGTCGTGGTCGGTGCGACCACTGAGGAAATGCTCGCCAAGGGTTTTCGCCCGGTAGGCGCTGATTTTCCGGTATTTCTTCATCCGAAAACCGGCGAGGAATATGCCCTTGCCCGGACCGAACGCAAAAGCGGGCGTGGATACGGCGGGTTCACGTTCCACGCCAGCCCTGACGTGACACTGGAAGAAGACCTGATTCGCCGCGACCTGACGATCAATGCGATGGCCGAAGACGATGAGCAGAACCTGACCGACCCCTATCACGGCCAGCGCGATCTCGAGGCACGAATACTTCGCCACGTTTCCCCCGCGTTCGCCGAAGATCCCCTCAGGGTTTTGCGCGTTGCCCGTTTCGCCGCACGCTATGCAGAGCTTGGCTTCACTGTTGCCCCCGAAACCCTCGAATTGATGCGCCAACTCAGCGAGTCAGGCGAACTCCAGGCGCTGACGGCGGAACGCAGCTGGAAAGAGATCTCCCGCGCCCTCATGGAAAATCAGCCGCAGGTGTTTGTCGAGGTGTTGCGCGCCTGCGGTGCGCTCAAAGTGCTGATGCCGGAAGTCGACGCGCTGTTCGGTGTACCGCAGCCCGCGATACACCACCCCGAAATCGACACCGGCACCCACACCCTGAGCGTGCTTCAGCAAGCGGCACACCATAAACAACCGCTGACCGTGCGCTGGGCCTGTCTGCTGCATGACCTGGGTAAAGGGCTGACGCCAGAGGAGCAATGGCCTCGCCATATCGCCCATGAGGCCAAGGGGCTGAAGCTGATCAAGGCGGTCAACGAACGTTTCAAGGCGCCAAGGGATTGCCAGGAGTTGGCGCTGCTGGTGGGCGAATATCACACCCACGGGCATCGCGCGCTGGAGCTGAAGGCATCTACTTTGCTCGAGCTACTGCAGAGTTTTGACGTTTACCGTCGACCGCAGCGGTTCGAGGAATTTATTGCCGCGTGCGAAATGGATGCACGCGGACGCAAGGGACTGGAGGAGAGAAGTTATCCACAGGCGGACTATTTGCGCGGGGCAGCGACGGCGGCGCGCGGCGTTGCTGTTCAGCCTTTGCTGGAGCAGGGATTTAAAGGGCCTGAACTGGGTGAGGCGATCAAGCGAGAGCGGCTCAAAGCATTGAAAGCCTACAAAGAGGCGTCGTCCTGAAAAGCTTAGCGAGCAGGCTCGCTCTCACAAGGGTTGCACTGACCCCTGTGGGAGCGAGCCTGCTCGCGAAGGCGTCAGTTAAATCACAACAAATTCAAAGGTGTCAGTTGCTCACCGCGCCATTCGAAAGCCACTGGCGCCAACACCTGGTCAATCTGCGATTCGGCCCACAACACGGCGAAACTTTTACCTACGCCCGGGTGCACGCGATCCGGAGCAATCAGCGACAGCGGCCACAACACAAAGGCGTTTTTAAGAATTTCCGCCCTCGGCAGCACCAGGCCATCGAAGTTGCCCACCAAATCACCGAAGAGTAAAACGTCGATATCCAGAGGCAAACCTCGGCGATCCGGTGCGTAACGCCCATTATCCGCTTCGATAAACTTCAGACGGCGATCCAATTCCATCAACGGCAAGTCGGTATAAGCCGACACCACGAAGTTGAAGAACGGCCCGCTCTTGATCCCCACCGGCAGGCTTTCGAAGACCGCCGAGCAACGCATATCCACGAGAAAGCTCGCCAGGGCATCCAGGCCGGCCTGCAAATGGGTTTCGCGCTCGATGTTGCTGCCGAGCCCGAGATACACCTGAGTCAGCGACATCCGCGCTCGATCTCCACACCCACGCCACCTGTGGCGGCAGGAACCGCACCTGGCTTGGTCAGTTTGAGGCGCATCCAGGTAATCTTGAATTCGCTCATCAGCGCTTCAACCAGGCGCTCGGCAAAGGTCTCGACCAGCTGAAACTGTGCCTGCTCGGCAAAGGCCTGGATACGCGATGAAACGCTCGCGTAATCAAGCGCCAGGGTCAGGTCATCGCCAGCGGCGGCTGGACGATTGTCCCAAGCGAAACTCAGGTCAAGCCGCAAGCACTGTCGGATGCCTCGCTCCCAGTCATAGGCACCGATCACGGTGTCGACTTCCAGGCCCTCGATAAACACTCTGTCCAAGCACTTTTCTCCGCTACACGACAAGGGCGCAATGCGCCGTTAGAATCAGGGCGTCCTCGCCCGGAATAGTTAGCATGTTTTGGTTACTGGCGATCCTCGCCTACCTGCTCGGCTCGCTGTCCTTCGCCATCTTGCTCAGCCGCATGACCGGTAACCCCGATCCGCGAATGAGTGGTTCGGGCAATGCTGGCGCCACCAACATGTTGCGCCTGGCCGGCAAGAAACTCGCCATCCTGACCCTGCTCGGCGACCTCTGCAAAGGCCTGCTGCCCGTACTGGTCGCCAGTGCCGCCGGCCTGTCACTGCAGGACCAGGCCTGGGTCGGCGTTTGCGCCGTCATCGGTCACCTGTTCCCGCTGTACTTCCGCTTTCGCGGTGGCAAGGGTGTCGCCACCGCTGCCGGCATGTTGCTGGGGTTATACCCGCCTGCAGCCTTGATGGCGGTCTGTGCCTGGCTGCTGACGTTCTACCTGACCCGCACCAGCTCGCTGGCTGCCTTGATCGCCACGCCCTTGACCCTGCCACTGCTGGCCTGGCAAGAACCGGCAGCGCTGCTGCCCATGTGCGCCCTGACCGGCATGATCGTCTGGCGCCACCGGGGCAATCTACGCGACCTGTTTGCCGGGCGCGAACGGCATTTTTAGCGGCCCGCATGAGTACGCTTCATCACAGGGGCGACAACTGCTCCATCGGCCACCGCGCCTGCACACTGATCGCCAGGCTTTCCTGCTGACCGGCCTGTAGGCGCTGGCAGCCCGCAAACGCAATCATGGCGCCATTATCGGTACAGAACTGCGCACGGGCGTAAAAAACATCGCCCTTCATGTCGCCTAGCATCTTTTCCAGGGAAGAGCGCAACGCCTTGTTGGCACTGACGCCCCCAGCGATCACCAGACGCTTCATGCCAGCTGCTTTCAGGGCACGCTTGCACTTGATGGTCAAAGTCTCCACCACGGCCTGCTGGAACGCCAGCGAGATGTCGCAACGGGCTTGCTCACCGTCGTCCCCGGCACTCACGCACTGCTGCCAGGTGTTCAAGGCGAAGGTTTTCAAGCCGCTGAAACTGAAGTCCAGGCCAGGGCGGTCGCACATCGGGCGCGGAAACACGAAACGCCCTGCAACGCCTTGCTCTGCCAGGCGAGCGATTTCCGGCCCACCCGGATAATGGAGCCCCATCATCTTCGCGGTCTTGTCGAACGCTTCGCCCGCGGCATCGTCCAGGGTCTCACCCAGAAGCGTGTATTGGCCGATCCCGTCGACCTGAACCAACTGCGTATGGCCGCCCGATACCAACAAAGCGACGAACGGGAATTCCGGCGGTTGCGACTCCAACATCGGCGCCAGCAAGTGACCTTCCATGTGATGCACGCCGAGTGCCGGAATGCCCCAGGCAAAGGCCAGTGCCTGAGCGCAGGAAGCACCCACCAGCAAGGCACCGACAAGACCAGGGCCGGCGGTATAAGCGATGGCGTCGATCTCGGTTGGCACACAGTCGGCTTCGGCCAAGACCTGGCGAATCAAGGGCAGCATGCGCTTGACGTGATCACGCGAGGCCAACTCCGGTACTACGCCACCATACGCCCGGTGCAGGTCGATCTGGCTGAACAGCGCGTCGGCCAGCAGGCCTCTTTCACTGTCGTAGAGTGCGACACCAGTTTCGTCGCAAGAGGTTTCTAATCCCAGTACTAGCATGGGTTTGCGCCTTGTTTAGGCTGAATTCGAAGGCGCGCATAATAGTCGTCGCGTGATGCCCCGACCAGCGGTTTTCGATCAGAGGCTTTGCATTCCGTGCGATGAGGGGTTAACATCCGCAACCCTTAAAAACCGACGTCTTCAAGTGCTCTTTTGCCGCGAGGATGTTGACCCCGGTAATGAATGAAGGTAGCTCTGGATGCCAGCCGTCAAAGTAAAAGAGAACGAACCCTTCGACGTAGCTCTGCGTCGTTTCAAGCGCTCCTGCGAAAAAGCCGGTGTACTGGCTGAAGTTCGTAGCCGCGAATTTTACGAGAAGCCAACTTCTGAGCGTAAGCGCAAAGCAGCAGCCGCTGTTAAGCGTCACGCCAAGAAAGTTCAGCGCGAACAGCGCCGCGCCGTTCGTCTGTACTAATACACAGACGATCGTAGCAAGCTTCTGCCAAGCCCGGCTCTGAGCCGGGCTTATGGCATTTGCGTAAAACGCTTGATGCTTCACCGTCGAAGCCGCAGATGCGACTGAGACAAATCTGCTTCACCGCGTCAGACCTGGCTCTTTTGCCAGCGGTGCACGTCTTTTCTGACGAGCCTTTCAAGGCTACTGACGAGCACACCCACTGATTCCTCTCACGACGATCAGCCCAAGGCACCTGTTTGCGTGCCGAATTACGAGCTATCCGAGACCATTGACTGGTCGCAGCCGGATTCAGCGTAACATTTTCAAATAGTCGAATACTGATGAGCAGTAACGTCGGTGGATTTTCGGCAGATACACTTCCCGACAGCGATCATGCAGGCGATACCGGTCGAGCCGCACACTTTGCGCGCCTCAAGCAATGACCCGCGCTCAGCCGCCCTTCGCTTCGGTTCCTTTTCAGCGCAGATGACGAGAACGCCATGGCCGGGCTAATTCCCCAGAGCTTCATTGACGACCTTCTGAACCGCACCGACATCGTCGACGTGGTCAGCTCGCGCCTGCAATTGAAAAAGGCCGGAAAAAACCATACTGCCTGCTGCCCGTTCCACAAAGAGAAAACCCCCTCTTTCAGCGTGAGCCCCGACAAGCAGTTCTATTACTGCTTCGGCTGCGGCGCTGGCGGCAATGCCCTGGGCTTCATCATGGACCACGACAACCTGGATTTCCCCCAGGCTGTCGAGGAACTGGCCAAAGCCGCCGGAATGGAAGTCCCCCGCGAAGAAAGTGGGCGCTCGCACAAACCACGCCAGCCAACTGACTCGCCGCTGTACCCGCTGCTCACGGCCGCCGCCGATTTCTATCGCGCCGCCCTGAAAAGCCATCCTGCACGCAAAGCCGCCGTGGACTACCTCAAAGGTCGCGGGCTGACCGGTGAAATCGCCCGGGACTTCGGCCTGGGCTTTGCGCCACCTGGGTGGGACAACCTGTTCAAGCACTTGAGCAGCGATACCCTGCAACAAAAAGCCATGATCGATGCCGGCCTGCTGATCGAGAACGCCGAAACCGGCAAACGCTACGACCGCTTTCGTGATCGCGTGATGTTCCCGATCCGCGACAGTCGCGGGCGCATCATCGCGTTTGGTGGCCGGGTGCTGGGCGACGACAAACCCAAGTACCTCAACTCACCGGAAACTCCGGTCTTTCATAAAGGCCAGGAACTCTACGGCCTCTACGAAGCGCGCAAGAACAATCGCAACCTCGACGAAATCATCGTCGTCGAGGGCTACATGGACGTCATCGCCCTCGCCCAGCAAGGCTTGCGCAATGCCGTCGCGACCCTGGGCACCGCCACCAGCGAAGAGCACATGAAACGACTGTTTCGAGTCGTGCCCAGCGTGCTGTTCTGTTTCGACGGCGACCAGGCCGGCCGCAATGCGGCCTGGCGCGCACTGGAAGCGACACTGACAAGCCTGCAGGACGGTCGCCGCGCGCGATTCCTGTTCCTGCCCGAGGGTGAAGACCCGGACACCCTGGTCCGCTCCGAAGGCACCGACGCCTTTCGCGCACGGATCAACCAGCACGCGCAGCCGCTGGCCGATTACTTCTTCCAACAACTGACCGAAGAGGCCGACCCTCGCTCGCTCGAAGGCAAGGCCCACATGGCCACCCTCGCCGCACCGCTGATCGACAAGGTCCCCGGTGCCAACCTGCGCACCCTGATGCGCCAGAGGCTGCTGGAAATAACCGGACTGAGCGGCGAGGCGGTGAGCCAACTGGTACACAGCGCGCCCCAGGACGCGCCACCGGCCTATGACCCTGGCATGGATTACGATGCCATGCCGGACTACTCCGACTTCCACCAACCCCAGGAGGCCTACACGCCCCAGCAGGAGTGGACGCCGAAGAAATCCGGGGCCGGCGGCAAGAAATGGGACAAGAAACCCTGGAGCAAGAACGGCAAGCGCGGTGATCGCGACGAGCCTTATGCCCCACGCAAGCCAGTCGCAGTGGAAGCCCCGACGCTTATCGCTTTGCGCACACTGATTCACCACCCGCAACTGGCCAAAAAAGTTGAGAGTGCCGATCATTTTGCCAACGAGAGCAACACGTACGCTCAGGTACTAATCGCCCTGATCGAGGCTGTGCAGAAAAATCCTGGGCTAAACTCTATTCAGTTGATGGCCCGTTGGCACGGTACAGAGCAAGGACGCCTATTGAGAGCCCTCGCAGAAAAGGAATGGCTAATTGACGGCGATAACCTTGAACAACAGTTTTTAGACACCATTACTAGGTTATCTGCGGGTCAGCACACGCAGACCCTCGATGACCTCATCAAGAAAGCAAGGCAGCCGGGATTGTCGGCTGAAGAGCAAATTCAGATAGCTAAACAGATGCGCGACCTCTTAAAACAGAATGTTTCCGCATCAAACCCGACCTCAACTGGCGCGTGAGGTCATAGCTCAGGTATAATCCTCGGCTTGTTTTTTGCCCGCCAAGACCTTCAGTGGATAGGGTGTTATGTCCGGAAAAGCGCAACAGCAGTCTCGTATTATTGAGTTGATCAAACTGGGTCGTGAGCAGAAGTATCTGACTTACGCCGAGGTCAACGACCACCTGCCCGAGGATATTTCAGATCCAGAGCAGGTGGAAGACATCATCCGCATGATTAACGACATGGGGATCCCCGTACACGAGAGTGCTCCGGATGCGGACGCCCTTATGTTGGCCGACGCCGATACCGACGAGGCCGCTGCGGAAGAAGCCGCCGCCGCGTTGGCAGCGGTGGAGACCGATATCGGTCGCACCACTGACCCAGTGCGCATGTACATGCGCGAAATGGGTACGGTCGAGCTCCTCACGCGTGAAGGCGAAATCGAAATCGCCAAGCGTATTGAAGAGGGCATCCGTGAAGTGATGAGCGCAATCGCGCACTTCCCTGGCACGGTTGATCATATTCTCTCCGAATACACTCGCGTTACCACCGAAGGTGGCCGCCTGTCCGACGTCCTGAGCGGTTATATCGACCCGGACGACGGTATTGCGCCGCCTGCTGCGGAGGTTCCGCCGCCGATCGACACCAAGACCGCGAAAGCGGATGACGATTCCGACGACGATGACGCCGAAGCTTCCGATGACGAAGAAGAAGCCGAAAGCGGTCCGGATCCAATCATCGCCGCCCAGCGCTTTGGTGCTGTCGCCGATCAGATGGAAATCACCCGCAAGGCGCTGAAAAAGCACGGTCGCCACAACAAGCTGGCGATTGCCGAGCTGTTGGCCCTGTCCGACCTGTTCATGCCGATCAAACTGGTTCCGAAGCAATTCGAAGGCCTGGTCGAGCGTGTACGCAGCGCCCTGGATCGTCTGCGCCAGCAAGAGCGTGCAATCATGCAGCTCTGCGTTCGTGATGCACGCATGCCGCGTGCCGACTTCCTGCGCCAGTTCCCGGGCAACGAAGTCGACGAAAGCTGGAGCGATGCACTGGCCAAAGGCAAAAGCAAATACGCTGAAGCCATCGCTCGCGTGCAGCCGGACATCATTCGGTGCCAGCAGAAGCTGACCGCGCTGGAAACCGAAACCGGTTTGACGATCGCCGAGATCAAGGACATCAACCGTCGCATGTCGATCGGTGAGGCCAAGGCCCGCCGCGCGAAGAAAGAGATGGTCGAAGCGAACTTGCGTCTGGTGATCTCCATCGCCAAGAAGTACACCAACCGTGGCCTGCAATTCCTCGACCTGATCCAGGAAGGCAACATCGGCCTGATGAAAGCGGTAGACAAGTTCGAATACCGCCGCGGCTACAAATTCTCGACTTATGCCACCTGGTGGATCCGTCAGGCGATCACTCGCTCGATCGCCGACCAGGCCCGCACCATCCGTATTCCGGTGCACATGATCGAGACGATCAACAAGCTCAACCGCATTTCCCGCCAGATGCTGCAGGAAATGGGTCGCGAACCGACCCCGGAAGAGCTGGGCGAACGCATGGAAATGCCTGAGGACAAGATCCGCAAGGTATTGAAGATCGCAAAAGAGCCGATCTCCATGGAAACCCCGATCGGTGATGACGAAGACTCCCATCTGGGTGACTTCATCGAAGACTCGACCATGCAGTCGCCAATCGATGTTGCAACCGTTGAGAGCCTTAAGGAAGCGACTCGCGAAGTGCTGTCCGGCCTTACTGCCCGTGAAGCCAAGGTACTGCGCATGCGCTTCGGTATCGACATGAATACCGACCACACCCTCGAGGAAGTTGGTAAGCAGTTCGACGTTACCCGCGAACGGATTCGTCAGATCGAAGCCAAGGCGTTGCGCAAGCTGCGCCACCCGACGAGAAGCGAGCATCTGCGCTCCTTCCTCGACGAGTGATACCAGAACCCCCGGCCCAGGCCGGGGGTTTTGTTTTTGCAGATAATTCCCCCCGCTTCACCCCACCCGCCGATTTGCCCGTCTACACTCGAAACATTCCCCGAGCCATAACGAGACCGTTATGCCCAGACTGCCGACCGTGTGTTTTTTGCTGTCGCTGATGACTTGGACCGCAACGGCTGGCGCGCTGACTCTAACTGACGAAGAACGTAGCTGGCTGGCGGCCCATCCGGACCTGCGCCTGGGTGTCGATGCATCCTGGCCGCCCTTTGAGTTTCGCGACGACCAGGGGCGTTACCAGGGCCTTGCTGCAGACTATATCGACCGTGTTCGCCAGCGGCTGGCCATCAAGCTCACACCCATTGAGCCCGTGAGCTGGACGGTGGTACTGGACCAGGCCAAGCAAGGCAAGCTGGACCTTTTGCCGGGCATCATGTCGACCCCGGAACGTCAGGCCTACCTGTCATTCACCCGTCCCTACCTGGATTTCCCGATTGTCATCCTGGCGCACGTCGGAGGCGCCCAACCGCGCAAACTCAAAGACCTGTACGGACTAAAAATCGCCGTAGTGGAAAACTACGCACCTCACGAACTGTTGCGCACCCACAATCCCGATTTGAACCTGGTGGCGATGCCCAATGTCAGCTCCGCTTTACAGGCGCTGGCTACCGATGAAGTAGACGCCGTGGTAGGCGACCTCGCTTCCAGCGTCTGGAGTTTGCGCCAGCTCAAGCTCGACGGGCTGTACGTCAGCGGCGAAACCCCCTACCGCTACCAGCTGGCAATGGGTGTCCCCCGGGACAACAAAATGCTGGTCGGCATTCTGGATAAAGTCCTCGCCGACATGACACCGGCCGAAATCAGTTCGATCCAGGAACATTGGGTCGGCAACGTACTGGATCATCGTACATTCTGGTCCGATCTATTGGTCTACGGCTTGCCTGGGCTACTGCTGCTGATCGCCGTGCTCGCCGCCGTGATCCGCGTCAATCGCCGCTTGAGTTCGGAAATCTCCCGCAGGGTCGACCTGGAGCAGGAACTGCGCAGCAGCGAATACCATTACCGCGGGCTGGTGGAGAGCCTCTCGGCCATCGCCTGGGAAGCGCGGATGAGTGACTTCACCTACAGCTATGTGTCGCCCCACGCCGAAGACCTGCTCGGTTACCCCTTGTCGCATTGGCTGATCCCAGGCTTCTGGCGCAACATCATCCATCCCGCCGACCTCACCCGCGCGCAGAGCTTCTGCGACCACGAAGTGTTGGCCGGGCGAGATCACACTCTCGATTACCGGGTCATCACCGCTGACGGTCGTTGCATCTGGGTCCGCGACATCGTCAGCCTGATCGAACACGGTCATGAGCCGGTGATGCGCGGCTTGATGATTGACATCAGCGAAACCAAACGCACCGAAGAAGCACTGCGCCTGTCTGAACAGAAGTTTGCCTCGGTGTTCCAGCAGTGCCCAGACATTCTGGTGATCGCACGCCTGAGTGACGGTTGCCTGCTGGAGGTTAACGATGCGTTCGAAGAACAGATCGGCCTAAAGGCCGAAGATGTGATCGGCCAGACTGCCACCGACCTGAACATCTGGGGTATTCCAGGTGTCGGGCCAGGGCTGCTGCAGCGCTTGCAGGCCGGCAGCATTCGCAACCTGGAGATGCCCTTTCGTCGCAGCAATGGCCAGGTGTTCACCGGCTTGATCTCGGCCGAACCCTTCGACCTCGATACCACCCCGGCGCTGGTCGTCGTGGTGCGAGACATCACCCAACTCAAGGAAACCCAGCAACAACTGCAAACCTCCGAAGAAAAGTTCGCCAAGGCCTTCCACGCCTCCCCCGACGGCTTGCTGCTGTCGCGCCAGAGCGATGGCCTGCTGTTGGAGGTCAACGAGGGGTTCAGCCGCATTACCGGCTTCAACAGCGCGATGTCGGTGGATCGCTCGGCCCTTGACCTGGGGATCTGGGTCAACCTCAACGAGCGCAAACAAATGCTCGACCTGTTGCACCGGGATGGTTACGTCCGCGATTTCAGCTGCCACATCCGCCGCAGCGACGGTCAGATCCGCCTATGCGAAGTCTCCAGCCGTCCGCTACCGATCGGTGACGACGACTGCATGCTGACCATCGCCCGGGACATCACCGAACGCCACCTGATGCAGGAAAAACTGCAGCAGGCCGCGACGGTATTCGAGAGCACCGCAGAAGGCGTGTTGATCACCGATACCCAGCAGCACATCAGTGCAGTCAACCGTGCCTTTACCGAAATCACCGGCTACAGCGAAAGCGAAGCACTGGGGCATACCCCGCGCCTGCTTGCCTCGGGCCTGCATGACAGTGCGTTCTACGCCGCCATGTGGCATCAACTGACCGACGAAGGTCATTGGCAAGGCGAGATTTCCAACCGACGCAAAAATGGCGAACTGTATCCCAGCTGGTTGACCATCAGCGCCGTACGAAATCGTAACAACTTCATCACGCACTTCGTGGCTGTGTTCGCCGACATCTCCAGCCTCAAGCACGCCCAGGCCAAACTGGACTACCAGGCTCACCACGACCCGTTGACCGGTCTGCCAAACCGCACGTTGTTCGAAAGTCGCCTGCTCAACGCGCTCAATCACCAGAAGGAAAACGGCGGTCAGGGCGCAGTGCTGTTCCTGGATCTGGACCGTTTCAAGCACATCAATGACAGCCTTGGTCACCCGGTCGGCGATCTTTTGCTCAAGGGTATTGCCGTGCGTCTCAAGGAGCAGTTGCGAGACATCGACACTGTCGCGCGCCTGGGCGGCGACGAATTCATCATCCTGCTCCCCGGCCTGCAGCAAGCCAGCGATGCGGACAACATCGCCACCAAGCTGCTCAATTGCTTTACCGCGCCATTCCAGGCGGGTGAGCATGAGTTTTTCATCAGCTCCAGCATCGGCACCAGCCTCTACCCCAAGGACGGCAGTGACGTGGCCACGCTGATCAAAAACGCCGACGCGGCCATGTACCGCTCCAAGGCCAAAGGCCGTAACCGCGTAGAAAGCTACACCTGCGATCTCACCGCTCAAGCCAGCGAGCGTGTGGCGCTGGAGCACGAACTGCGACGCGCCATCGAGCGCAATGAACTGCACCTGTGCTACCAACCCAAGATCAGCCTCGACGACTATCGCCTGGTGGGGGCCGAAGCCCTGATTCGCTGGCGTCATCCGACCTTCGGCGACGTGCCGCCCGAACACTTCATCTCACTTGCCGAAGAAAACGGCATGATCCTGCAGATCGGCGACTGGGTACTCGAGACCGCCTGCCGGCAGATGTTCGAATGGAACCAGATGTACGAAGGCCTCGGCCCGCTGTCGGTCAACCTCGCCGGTGCCCAACTGCGCCAACCGAATCTTTTGGGGCGAATCGAACAACTGCTCAAGGACAACCGCCTCAATCCCGGTTGCCTGCAACTGGAGATCACCGAAAACTTCATCATGAGCCAGGCCGAAGAAGCGCTTGCGGTGCTGCACCAACTCAAGCATCTGGGTGTGCAATTGGCGATCGACGACTTCGGCACCGGGTACTCCTCGCTGAGTTACCTCAAGCGCCTGCCGCTGGACATACTCAAGATCGACCAGTCCTTCGTCCGCGGTTTGCCCGACGACCCTCACGATGCCGCCATCGTGCGTGCCATTATCGCCCTCGGCCGCAGCATGCAATTCACGGTCATTGCCGAGGGCGTCGAAACCCAGGCGCAGCAGCAATTCCTGGCTGCCGAAGGCTGTGAGCAGATCCAGGGCTACATCGTCAGCCTGCCCCTGCCCCCTGACGAATTCGCCGCGACGTTTCTTCGTACAACAGTAATGGATTTTTCGGATAGCACAGCCGCGAAACCATCGCTATAATCCGCGACCAATGGGGCCTATAGCTCAGTTGGTTAGAGCAGAGGACTCATAATCCTTTGGTCCACGGTTCAAGTCCGTGTGGGCCCACCAAACAAGAAAGCCGCGCAATGCGCGGCTTTTGCGTGTCTGAAGCGCCCATTTGAGCGGCGACGAACTGCAAGGACTAGCGGCGGCTCACCTGCGAACTACACGCCCCGACCTTTCGGGGCCTGCAATTGTCATTGACGGAATGGCTTGCACTGCCCGCAGCCGCTCCAACATTGGCCCGGTGTACACAACCTCATACGTATCCGCCGCCCGCCCCCACTGCTCCACGATAACCATGCCGTCAACCAAGACCGCTGCCAATTCGGCAATGATCCCCGACAGCTCTTCCACGATGTCTTGAGTCCGCTGCCACGCGCGATCCGTCAGCATTTTAAGCTCGGCCGTAATGCGCTCAGATGAGACCGGATGGGTCTCAGGGTAGAGGATATTGCGCAGCAGGTGCTGCAACTCCCGGATCTTTGCGTAATCCTGGTGTGCGCCCTGCTCACCTTTAAGGATGGCTGTCGCTTTCAACTTGTCGACGCGCTGCCCGGCTGATTTTTTTAAAGGCAGGGTCTGCGCCATCGCGCCAGCCAGGAGGACCATCATCCGGGCCTCCAGATGTTGCTTCATGGCGTCCATCGACGAAATCGCCCGCACCAGGCTGATGGACGCCCCGCCTTGGTGCCGCAAGTCCATGGTCACCGTCAGGTTCACGCTGCCCGTGGCAAAACCCAAGGCACGGGCCACGACGTAGTGGCCCATTTCGTGATGGGCGATCTGCCAGGCGTGATCCCTTACAGTGGGCGGCAACTTCTTCGTCATGACCTGTCCCCTCGCGCCACGGCCTCAATTGAGCGTTCCTTTACGATTTGTCATACATCACAGACCCAATGGGGGTCCAGGGTCAATCATCAAAACCCGAATCGAACCACCGTTCGCCAGATGTTCTCCAGCCGCCCCTTGGCACCTTCACAGACCTCTGCGCGACCCAGGGCCACGGAAAAAATCAATGATCGGCAAGTGGGCCCCGCCGTGTATGTCAGACACGTCCTGAAATGGCGTTGCTTTTTTCCCTCCCAATTAGCGCCCACGAAAAAGCCGCGACATTGCGCGGCTTTTTCGTCGGCGGGTTCAGTCAGCTTGCCTGAATTACCGAGTTATCGTTCTTCGCGGGCAAGCCTCGCTCCTACGGTTCGTGAGAATGGCCGCGTTATCTATGGCAATGCATAGGCAACCACATAATCACCACGGTCCGGCGACTGACGTGCACCGCCAACGGTGAGCAGGATGTACTGCTTGCCCGTTTTCGGCGAGACATAGGTCATCGGGCCGGACTGGCTGCCCACCGGCAACCGCGCCTTCCAGATTTCCTTGCCGTTGCCGGTATCGAAGGCGCGCAGGTAGAAGTCCTGGGTGCCGGCGAAGAACAGCAGGCCCGACTGGGTGGCGAGCGAGGCGCCGAGGGTTGGCATGCCGATCGGGATCGGCAGGTGCATGCGGATGCCCAGTGGGCCGGTGTCCTGTACGGTGCCGACCGGTACCTGCCACATCAGTTTGTGGGTCTTGAGGTCGATGGCAGACATGGTGCCGAACGGTGGTTTCTGGCACGGAATACCGACCGCCGAAAGGAAACGCTCACGCATGGCGCCGAACGGCGTGCCTTCCTGGGGTACCACGCCCATTTCGATGCCACTGGCCCCGGCTTTGATCTTGTCGCGCGGGATCATGTAGTTGGCCAGGCCCAGGCGCATGTCGTTGACGAACATGTAGTTCGTGTTCGGGTCGACCGAGACGCTACCCCAGTTCATCCCGCCCAGCGAGCCCGGGAATTGCAGGGCGCGATCCATGCCTGGCGGGGTGTAGACGCCTTCATGACGCATGCCCTTGAACTGGATGCGGCACATCAATTGGTCAAACGGCGTGGCGCCCCACATGTCGGATTCAGTCAGGGTCTTGTTGCCGATTGACGGCATGTCCACGGAAAACGGTTGGGTTGGCGAGTAGCGTTCGCCAGGCACATGGCCCTGCGGCACCGGGCGCTCTTCGACCCGCGCTATCGGCACGCCAGTTTCGCGGTTGAGCAGGAAAATCTCGCCCTGCTTGGTGACCTGCGCCAACGCAGGCTGGGTGCCGCCCTTGTCGTCCGGCACGTCATACAGCAGCGGCTGAGCAGGCAGGTCGAAGTCCCACAGATCATTGTGAGTGGTCTGGAAGTGCCAGCGCACCTGACCGGTTTTCACATCGAGGGCAACGATGGACGAGTTCCATTTGTTGTCCATGTCGGTCCGCTGGCCGCCGAAGAAGTCCGGTGTCGCGTTGCCGGTTGGCAGGTAGACCAGACCGAGCTTGGCGTCGTAGGACATCGCCGACCAGACGTTCGGCGTACCCCGGGTGTAGGTCTCGCCGGCCGGTGGGCGTTTGGTGGTGTTCGGGTTTCCCGGATCCCACGCCCACACCAACTCGCCGCTGCGAACGTCGTAGGCGCGAACCACACCTGGCGGCTCGCCAGTGGAGTAGTTATCGGCGACACGGCCACCGACGATCACCACGTCCCCTGCGACCAACGGGGTCGAGGTCTGCTGGTAGTAACCGGGTTTGACTTCACCCATGTCGGTGGTCAGGTCGACGGTGCCCTGGTTGCCGAACTCTTCGCACGGCTTGCCGGTTTCGGCATTGATGGCGATCAGGCGGGCATCGCCGGTCGGCAGGAACAGACGTTTCGTACAAGCACCTGGCTGCTCGGCCACAGGCGCAACGCCTGCATCGAAGTAGCCCAGGCCACGGCAGCGCTGCCAGTTGGGCGCGGTACCCTGCGGGTCGAACTTCCAGCGCTGGGCACCAGTGTCGGCGTCCAGGGCGAAAACCTTGCCGTACGCGGTGCAGGTGTAGACCGTGTCACCGATCTGCAACGGGGTGTTCTGGTCTTCGGCACCGGCCCCGGTGCTTTGCGGGATATCGCCGGTGCGGAAGGTCCAGGCCACCTGCAATTTGTCGATGTTGCCTTTGTTGATCTGGTCCAGCGCGGCGAAGCGGTTGCCGGCGGTGGTGTTGCCCCAGTGCGCCCAGTCTTTCTGTTCGGTACCCGGTACCACCGGCGTGACCGCCGGTTCAGTGGTGGCCTTGACCACCGGGGTCGGTACAAACATATAGGCCAGCGTCGCGACGACACCGACACCCAGCAGCCCGGCCAGGCCATAGGCGCCTCGACCTGCGGTTGCGCCGCAAGCGCGCACCAGCGCCGGATAAATCAATGCGACGACCAGGCCGATGACGGCAAAGGTCAGCACACGCGAGACCAGTGGCCAATATTCGAGACCGGCATCCCACACTGCCCAAACGGCCGTGAGGATCAGCGCCAGACCATAAAGCCACGCCCCCAGCGGTCTACGGCGGGCAATCAACAGGCCCGAGACCAGCATCGCCAGGCCCATCAGCAGGAAATACCAGCTGCCACCGAGGGTGATCAGATACCCGCCGCCACCGGCCAAACCGAGCCCGATCAGTGCAATCAGGACACCCAGCCCCGTCAGCAGCCATTTGCTGCCGCCGGCAGCCCCAGAATTATTCATGTCGGAATTTTTCCCCATTTGTGACAAGGGCGGAATAATGTACTACCTAGTTACTTATGGCAATTTGTCGCAGGCACAAATGTCATGAACGGTATTGAGGCTAGTCCAGATATCCGGCGCGAGCGCTGCGGGGGATGTGCCTGTAACATGCCTGGACATTGATTCCATGCCGCCGGAGACCGCCCTTGCCTGACATCCGCCCGCCCGTTCTTGACGAGATCGACCGTCAGTTGATTGCGGCCCTGCAGATCAACGCCCGTGAAAGCGTGGCCATGCTCGCCCGGCACCTGGGCATCGCCCGGACCACCGTTACCTCGCGCCTGGCGCGCCTGGAAAAGGCCAAGGTGATTACCGGTTATGGCGTACGGCTCGGCCAGCGCGTGGTGGACGGCGGGTTGCAGGCGTATGTGGGGATTACCGTACAACCTCGCTCCGGCAAGGAAGTGTTGCGGCGCTTGAGTGCGATGGGCCAGGTGCAGCAACTGTGTGCGGTAAGTGGCGAATTTGATTATGTCGCCTGGTTGCGCAGCGATTCGCCAGAGCAACTGGACCAACTGCTGGATCAGATTGGCAGTGTCGATGGGGTGGAGAAGACCACGACGTCGATCATCTTGAGCAGCAAGATCGATCGGGGGCAGCCGGTTTGAAAACTATCCAATGTGGGAGCGATTGTGGACAGTATGCACAGAGCTATCGTCATATTGATCAATTAATTGGCAAAACGACGACACATTGCGTCTTATTAACGTGTTCTACGCTCTCTAGAATGGCTGGCATCTTTTCCTATACTCAGATGCGCACTCCGCGTCGGGTCGACAGCAAGGTCAGCCATGAACAAGAACAATCGCCATCCTGCAGACGGTAAAAAACCAGTCACCATTTTCGGTCCGGACTTTCCTTTCGCCTTCGACGACTGGATCGAACACCCGGCTGGCCTAGGCAGCATTCCCGAGCACCATCACGGTGCCGAAGTGGCGATCGTCGGTGCCGGTATTGCCGGGCTGGTAGCCGCGTATGAACTGATGAAGCTCGGTCTCAAGCCGGTGGTTTATGAGGCCTCGAAGCTGGGTGGCCGCCTGCGCTCCCAAGCGTTCAATGGCACCGACGGCATCGTCGCGGAACTGGGCGGCATGCGTTTTCCAGTGTCATCCACGGCCTTCTATCACTACGTCGACAAGCTGAACCTTGAAACCAAACCCTTCCCCAACCCGCTGACACCAGCCTCAGGCAGTACTGTCATCGATCTGGAAGGCAAGACCCATTACGCACAGAAACTGGCGGATCTTCCTGCACTGTTCCAGGAAGTCGCCGACGCCTGGGCCGACGCCCTGGAAGCGGGCTCGCAGTTCTCAGATATACAGCAGGCTATCCGCGACCGCGACGTACCGCGCCTCAAGGCGTTGTGGAACACCCTCGTACCGCTGTGGGACGACCGCACTTTCTACGATTTCGTTGCCACCTCCAAAGCCTTCGCCAAACTGTCGTTCCATCACCGCGAAGTGTTCGGCCAGGTCGGTTTCGGTACCGGTGGCTGGGACTCGGACTTCCCCAACTCGATGCTGGAAATCTTCCGCGTGGTGATGACCAACTGCGACGATCACCAGCATCTGGTGGTCGGTGGCGTGGAACAAGTGCCACAGGGCATCTGGCGCCATGTCCCGGAACGCTGCGTACACTGGCCGCAGGGCACCAGCCTCAAGTCATTGCACAGCGGTGCGCCACGTTCCGGCGTGAAGAAAATCGCCCATGCGCCGGACGGCCGCTTTGCGGTCACCGACAACAACGGCGATACCCGCGAATACGCGGCGGTGCTGACCACCTGCCAGAGCTGGCTTTTGACCACCCAGATCGAATGCGATGAAACCCTGTTTTCGCAGAAGATGTGGATGGCCCTGGACCGCACCCGCTACATGCAGTCGTCGAAAACCTTCGTGATGGTCGATCGCCCGTTCTGGAAGGATAAAGACCCGGAAACCGGACGCGACCTGATGAGCATGACCCTCACCGATCGCCTGACCCGCGGCACCTACCTGTTCGATAACGGCGACGACAAGCCCGGGGTGATATGCCTGTCGTATTCCTGGATGAGCGACGCCTTGAAAATGCTCCCTCACCCGGTGGAAAAACGCGTGAAACTGGCGTTGGATGCGTTGAAAAAGATCTACCCGAAAGTCGACATCGCCGCGCGAATCATCGGCGATCCGATCACCGTGTCCTGGGAAGCCGACCCGCATTTCCTCGGAGCCTTCAAGGGTGCGCTGCCCGGCCATTACCGCTACAACCAGCGCATGTACGCGCACTTCATGCAGGACGACATGCCGGCCGAACAACGCGGGATTTTCATCGCCGGCGACGATGTTTCGTGGACGCCGGCCTGGGTCGAAGGCGCGGTGCAAACCTCGCTCAATGCCGTATGGGGCATCATGAAACACTTCGGCGGTGCAACTCACGCCGAGAATCCGGGTCCAGGAGATGTGTTCAACGAGATCGGTCCGATCGCCCTGCCCGAGTAAGAGGAATCCGAAATGCGCGTAGCCCTTTACCAATGTCCACCGTTGCCCCTGGATGTCGCCGGCAACCTTCAGCGCCTGCATCAGCTGGCACTGGAAGCAAAGGGCGCCGACCTGCTGGTACTGCCGGAGATGTTCCTGACCGGCTACAACATCGGCGTCGATGCCGTCAGTGTGTTGGCGGAAGTGTACAACGGTGAATCGGCGCAACAGATTGCGCGCATTGCCAAGACCACCGGGATCGCCATTTTGTATGGCTATCCCGAACGCACCGGGGACGGACAGATCTACAACGCCGTGCAATTGATCGACGCCAATGGCGAGCGTCTGTGCAATTACCGCAAGACGCACCTGTTCGGTGACCTCGACCGTTCGATGTTCAGCGCCGGCACGGACGATTTCCCGATCGTGGAACTCAACGGCTGGAAGCTCGGGTTCCTGATCTGCTACGACCTCGAGTTTCCGGAAAACACCCGGCGCCTGGCCTTGGCTGGCGCCGAACTGATCCTGGTACCGACCGCCAACATGACCCCGTTCGACTTCATCGCCGATGTCACCGTACGTGCCCGGGCCTACGAGAATCAGTGCTACGTGGCTTATGCCAACTATTGCGGGCACGAAGGCGATATCCAGTACTGTGGCCAAAGCAGCATCGCCGCGCCGGATGGCAGCCGCATCGCCCAGGCCGGTCTCGATGAAGCACTGATTGTCGGTGAGCTGGATCGTCAGTTGATGGTCGAGTCGCGCGCCGCCAATCGCTATTTGCTCGATCGCCGCCCAGAACTATACGGCGCGCTGAACAAGCGCTAATCCGCTAGCATTGGCACTCCACTGTTCTGGAAGTGCCCATGCCTGCGCCGAATCCCCCTCGTCTCTACACTGAAACCCTGGCCAATGGTCTGCGGGTGACACTGCGTCACGTGCCTGATTTGAAGCGCGCCGCCGCGGTGTTACGTGTCGCTGCCGGGAGCCATGATGCGCCCCTGGCCTGGCCCGGTCTCGCGCACTTTCTTGAGCATTTGCTGTTTCTGGGGACCGAGCGCTTTCCTGCGGACCAAGGGCTGATGGCCTACGTCCTGGGTCATGCCGGCCAGGTCAATGCGCGGACCAGCGAGCGCACCACCGACTACTTTTTCGAATTAGCGCCTCAGGCGTTTAACAACGGGTTGGACCGTCTGTCAGACATGCTCGCCCATCCGCGTATGAATCCGGACGAACAACAGCGAGAACGGGAAGTTCTGCATGCGGAATTTGTTGCCTGGTCGCAGGATGCGGCGGCCCAACAGCAATTTGCGCTATTCGGCGGGCTTTGCGAAGCTCATCCGCTAAGGGGGTTTCATGCCGGAAACCGTGACAGCCTGCCAGTGCCACGTCCCGAATTTCAGCAGGCATTGAAGGATTTCCATCAGCGGTTTTATCAGGCCGGACAGATGACGCTGAGTCTTGTCGGCCCGCAATCCCTGCAAGAGCTGAAGGCGCTTGCCCAGGCATTTGCAGATGCAATTCCTGACGGCCACCCTATCAGGCAACAAGAGCCTCCTCGATTAATGGAAGCTGGGGGCAATAGTTATCAACAGGCCGGTGAACGACGGCTAGACCTGATGTTTGCCCTCGAAGCACTGCCTGACGCATCTCCACTGGCACTGGCGTTTCTCTGCCATTGGCTGAACGCTACGAAACCTGGTGGCTTGTTAGCCGCATTGCGTGAGCGAGGCATCGCCGACCAACTCAAGGCTGAGCCGTTGTATCAGTACGCCGGACAAGCCTTGTTGCACATCGAATTCACTTTATCCGATAACGCGACTGCAGTCGGAATTCGTGAACAACTCACGGATTGGTTGAGTTTTTTCGCACAACAAGACTGGAGTGGGTTGCGTGACGAATACACCACCCTGCTCCAACGCCAGCAGCAGGTCAGTACAGCCCTGCAGCTGGCCCGACAGGACAGCGAGCAACGTGAAGCTGCATTGTCCGAGCCCGGTGTTATCGCCCTCAAGGACATACTGAAACAAATGGGTGCTGAGGATAACTTCAGCGGCCAATGGCAACTGCCAGCGCCAAACCCGTTTTTGCAAGCAGAAGCGCCCGCGCCCAACGCCGGCCTGATTCGTGGCCAAACCAGCGCCCACCGTGGCCTGCGCACTTTTGCCCAAGATCGCTCGCGCAGCCGCCGCGAGCGTTCGCCGATGCAATTCAGCCAGGCATTACCGGATAACACCGCTGAGGGCGCTGTGTATTTGCGTTGGCGCCTGGTCTTTACACCAGGCAGCCACCTGCAAGCGAATCTGGAAAGTCGTCTTCAGCCGTTGCGCGAAGACGCTCGCCAGGCAGGTGTGGATTTTTCCTTTGGCAAATCGGGCAATGAATGGCTGCTGAAAATGGTGGGCCTGCAGGAGCCTATGCCCATCATCCTTGAGCATGCGCTGAAAGAATTGACAAAACCTGATGCAGATTGCTTACGAGAACTTCCCGCGAGCGTTGCGCCAATGCCAATTCGACAGCTACTCAAGGTGCTGCCCGATCAGTGCCTTGAATCCGTTGCCGAATCGCAAGATTTGCAGCAACTCTGGTCAGGCGCCCGATGGGATGGCCTGGCAATAGGCCTTGGCGCTCAGACCCAAGCGGCAATGGGCCTCGCCTTGAGTCGCATCCCTGGCACTGCGGACAGCCAACTGCCGCCACCCCCAGCGATCCCCGCGAAACATCTGTGGGCCCACGTCGAAACTGGCTCCAGCGAGCACGCATTACTGCTGTTCTGCCCGGCTGCAATCGACGATATAACCCACGAAGCTGCCTGGCGCTTGCTTGCGCAGGTCTGCCAGACACCGTTCTACCAACGGCTGCGAGTGCAATTGCAACTTGGCTACGCAGTGTTCAGTGCCCTGCGCCAGATTCACGGGCAAACCGGGCTGTTGTTCGGTGTGCAATCGCCGGGTGTCCTGCCGTTGGATTTGCTGCAACACATCCAACTGTTCTTGAACGAGCTGCCGGGACTGATTCGAGATATCGATGACGCCAACTTCATGGTCTTGCGCCGGGCCTTGGCCGAACAATTCGACAAGGCCGCGCTTCCCCTTGCCCAAGCAGCCGAGTTGCTCTGGCAGGGCAAATTAGCTAGCCGTTCGTCTGATTATTTGAGCCAGTTGCCTCATGAAATTCTCAACATTGATCGACCTATGCTAATAGCGGCAGCCCAACGTCTGATTCAGGTAGAAGGCGGTGCGCGCTGCTTGTCCAGCAGGCCTTGCCCTGGCCCGCCTTGGCAAGAGGCAAAGTGATCATTACCGGGGCTGCAATTAACTTTTTCGAACATTCGCAGCCAATCATTCTGAAATTTTGAGTAACATAGCTACCTAACTATCTGAACATCTCCCGCTGGAGGTGGGCTATATGTATAGATGCCGTTACTCCCATCAATTGAAGGAACGCCCCATGTCGTGGACCAAACCAGCTTACACCGACCTGCGTATCGGCTTTGAAGTCACCATGTACTTCGCCAGCCGCTAATCTCTGTCTTGGCAGAAATGCAGTTCAACGCCTCGGTTTATCCCGAGGCGTTTTATTTTCAGCGTTGAAATGATGGAGCATCCATGTTCGTCCAGATCCTAGGTTCCGCCGCCGGCGGCGGTTTTCCCCAGTGGAACTGCAATTGCGAAAACTGCGCAGGTTTTCGCAAGGGTAGCCTGCGGGCCAAGGCACGCACCCAATCGTCCATCGCGATTTCCGATAACGGCGTGAATTGGGTGCTGTGCAATACCTCCCCGGACATCCGTGCCCAGCTCCAGAGCTTCGCGCCCATGCAACCGGGGCGCGCACTGCGCGATACCGGGATCAGCTCGATCATCCTTATGGACAGCCAGATCGACCACACCACCGGTCTGCTCATGCTGCGCGAAGGTTGCCCGCACCAGGTCTGGTGCACCGACATGGTCCATGAGGATTTGAGTACCGGATTCCCGCTGTTCAACATGCTGACCCACTGGAACGGCGGCCTGAGCTGGAACCGCATCGAACTCGACCAGAGCTTCAGCATCCCGGCCTGCCCGAACCTGCGCTTCACCCCGCTGCCACTGCGCAGCGCCGCGCCGCCCTACTCGCCGCATCGCTTCGACCCGCATCCGGGCGACAACATCGGCCTGATCGTTGAAGACCTCAATACCGGTGGCAAGCTGTTCTATGCACCAGGGCTGGGCAAGGTCGATGCGCCGCTGCTGGAAATCATGGCCGCCAGTGATTGCCTGTTGGTGGACGGCACGCTGTGGGACGACGACGAAATGCAGCGCCGTGGTGTCGGCACCCGCACCGGCCGTGAGATGGGCCACCTGGCGCAGAACGGCCCTGGCGGCATGCTTGAAGTGCTGGAACAACTGCCCAAACAGCGCAAGGTGCTTATTCACATCAACAACACCAACCCGATTCTCGACGAAGATTCGCCGCAGCGGGCGGAGTTGGAACGGCGCCAGGTTGAAGTGGCTTATGACGGCATGAGTATTGTGTTGTAACCGATGGCCCCTTCGCGAGCAGGCTCGCTCCCACAGGGGGAAGGCGATCTACTGTGGGAGCGAGCCTGCTCGCGAAGAGGCCGGTAATAACGCCTCATTTCTACGGCTGTTCGTTGGAGAACCGCAATGACCGACACCCCCATGTCCCCCGCCGAATTCGAAGCCGCCCTGCGCGCCAAGGGCGCCTACTACCACATCCACCACCCCTACCACGTGGCGATGTACGAAGGCCGGGCTACCCGCGAGCAGATCCAGGGCTGGGTCGCCAACCGCTTTTACTATCAGGTGAACATCCCCCTGAAGGACGCGGCCATCCTGGCCAATTGCCCGGACCGCGAGGTCCGGCGCGAATGGATTCAACGCCTGCTCGACCATGACGGCGCCCCCGGCGAAGACGGCGGTATCGAAGCCTGGCTGCGCCTGGGCCAGGCCGTCGGTCTCGACCCGGAGCAATTGCGCTCCCAGGAACTGGTGCTGCCCGGCGTTCGTTTTGCCGTCGACGCCTACGTCAACTTCGCCCGTCGCGCCCGTTGGCAGGAAGCGGCCAGCAGCTCGCTGACCGAGCTGTTCGCCCCGCAGATCCACCAATCGCGCCTGGACAGCTGGCCGCAGCACTACCCGTGGATCGACCCCGCCGGCTACGCGTATTTCCGCACCCGCCTGGGCCAGGCGCGGCGCGATGTCGAGCACGGCCTGGCCATCACCCTCGAGCACTACACGACGCGGGAAGGCCAGGAGCGCATGCTGGAAATTCTCCAGTTCAAACTGGACATTCTTTGGAGCATGCTCGATGCCATGAGCATGGCCTATGAGTTGAACCGCCCGCCCTACCATACGGTGACGAGTGAACGGGTCTGGCATAAAGGAATCACCCTATGAGTTTCGATCGCAGCAAGACCCCGTCCTGGCGTCCTGGCTACCGTTTCCAGTACGAACCGGCACAGAAAGGCCACGTGCTGCTGTACCCGGAAGGCATGATTAAACTCAATGAAAGCGCCGCGCTGATCGGCGGCCTGATCGATGGCGAGCGTGATGTCGCCGCGATCATCAACGAGCTCGACCGGCAGTTCCCTGGCGTGCCTGAGCTCGCTGACGACATCGAGCAATTCATGGAGGTTGCCCGTGCGCAACACTGGATCGAACTTGCCTGATTCATCCAGGCAAGTACCGCCCAAGCCAGAGATCGGCCTGCCCCTTTGGTTGCTGGCCGAACTGACTTATCGCTGCCCGCTGCAATGCCCGTACTGCTCCAATCCGCTGGATTTTGCCGAACAAGGCCAGGAGCTCAGTACCGAGCAGTGGATCAAGGTGTTCCGCGAGGCCCGCGAGATGGGCGCGGCGCAGCTGGGCTTTTCCGGGGGTGAGCCGTTGGTGCGCCAGGACCTCGCCGAGCTGATTGCCGAGGCGCGCCAGCTGGGGTTCTACACCAACCTGATCACCTCCGGCATCGGCCTGACCGAACAGAAAATCAGCGATTTCAAAAAGGCCGGGCTCGATCACATCCAGATCAGTTTCCAGGCCAGCGACGAGCAGGTGAACAACCTGCTGGCGGGCTCGAAAAAAGCCTTCGCGCAAAAGCTGGAAATGGCCCGCGCCGTGAAAGCCCATGGCTATCCAATGGTGCTGAACTTCGTCACCCATCGGCACAACATCGACAAGATCGACCGCATCATCGAGCTGTGCATTGCCCTGGAGGCCGACTTCGTCGAACTCGCCACCTGCCAGTTCTACGGCTGGGCGCAACTCAACCGGGTGGGGCTGCTGCCGACCCGGGAGCAACTGGTGCGCGCCGAACGCATCACCAACGAATACCGCGCCAAACTGGAAGCCGAAGGGCATCCGTGCAAGCTGATTTTCGTCACCCCGGATTACTACGAAGAACGCCCGAAAGCCTGCATGAACGGCTGGGGCAGTATCTTCCTGACGGTCACACCGGACGGCACCGCCCTGCCCTGTCATGGCGCCCGACAGCTGCCGGTGCAGTTTCCCAACGTGCGCGACCACAGCATGCAGCACATCTGGTACGACTCGTTCGGCTTCAACCGCTTTCGCGGTTACGACTGGATGCCCGAGCCATGCCGCTCCTGCGACGAGAAAGAAAAGGACTTCGGCGGCTGTCGCTGCCAGGCCTTCATGCTCACGGGGGATGCGCGCAACGCCGACCCGGTGTGCAGCAAGTCGCCTCATCACGGCGTGATCCTCAAGGCCCGCGAAGAGGCCGAGCACGCGACTCAGACCATTGAACAACTGGCCTTTCGCAATGAACGAAACTCACGCCTCATCGCCAAAAGCTGAACCCTTCAGCGCCGCCAACGCCGTCGCGGCCGGCATCGATTTTGCCGAGCTGCAGGTCGGCGCCCATGGTTTGTTCTGGAACGAATACCGCCCGGAGGATGCCGCGTGTCGGATCTGGCACTGGCGTGATGGTGTCGCCAACTGCCTGACGCCACCCCCGTTCAGTGTCCGCAGTCGAGTGTATGAATATGGCGGTGGCGCGTTTTGCCTGACCGACGACGGCGTGGTGTTCGTCAATGAGGCGGATCAGCAACTTTATCGCCAATCACTGCAAGGCGAGACGCCAGAGGTGCTGACGTCAGGTGTGTGTCGATATGGTGATCTGCAGTTCGCCAATGGCCAGGTACTGGCGGTAGAGGAAAACCGCAATGTACACCGCCTGGTGGCGATCGACCTGGTGGATGGCGCGCGGCATTTGTTGGCCGAAGGCGCGGACTTTTACGCCGCACCGACCTTGAGTCCCGATGCGCAACGACTGGCCTGGATAGAGTGGAGTCGCCCGGATCAACCCTGGACCGCGACCCGTTTGATGGTCGCCCGACGCCAGGCCGATGGCGGCTTCGCTACCCCTTGCTGCGTGGCCGGCGACCAAGCGCAGGAATCGCTGCAACAACCTCGTTTCGATGCTGACAATCGCTTGTTCTGCCTGACCGATCGCGGTGGTTTCTGGCAGCCCTGGATGGAATCGGCCGATGGCCTGGCACCATTACCCGGCACCGCCGCCGACCACGGCCCCGCCCCCTGGCAACTGGGCGGTTGTACCTGGTTACCGCTAAGCGAAGGTACTTATCTGGCCAGCTTGACGGAAGGCGGTTTTGGCCGATTGGGGCTTTGCGGTACTTCGTGCAAAGACTTTACCGGCGATTACAGCCGCTTCCGCCATCTTGCCGTCGATGATCAGTTCATCTACTGCATTGCTGCGTCCCCCGTCAGCTCAGCGGCGGTGATCGCCATCGATCGCCAGAGCCACCAAGTAAAAGTCCTCGCCGGCGGTGTGGCACCGCTGCCCGCCGGGCAAATCAGTCGTCCGCAAACGCTGCACTACCCAAGCGGTTCGGGTGAAGCCCACGGTTTCTTCTACCCGGCGATGAACGGCGACGCCAAGCCGCCATTGGTGGTGTTCATCCACGGCGGCCCAACCTCGGCGTGCTACCCGATGCTCGATCCGCGCATCCAGTACTGGGCGCAACGAGGTTTTGCCGTGGCCGATCTCAACTATCGCGGCAGCAGCGGATACGGCCGGGACTATCGCCAGGCCCTGCATTTGCGCTGGGGCGAAGTCGATGTCGAAGACGCTTGCGCGGTGGTCAACCATCTCGCCGAACGTGGTTTGATCGATGGCCAGCGAGCTTTCATTCGCGGTGGCAGCGCCGGTGGCTATACGGCGCTGTGCGCGTTGGCGTTCCACCAGGTGTTTCGTGCCGGTGCCAGTCTTTATGGGGTCAGCGACCCAGTGGCGCTGGGACGGGCGACGCACAAATTCGAGGGTGACTACCTGGACTGGCTGATCGGTGATCCACAACAGGATGCCGAACGCTACGCCGCACGCACGCCGTTATTGCATGCCAGCAACATTCGCGTGCCGGTGATCTTCTTTCAAGGTGAGCTGGATGCCGTGGTAGTACCGCAGCAAACCCGCGACATGGTCGAGGCCCTGCAGAACAACGGTATCCTGGTCGAGGCCCATTACTACGCGGACGAACGTCACGGTTTTCGCAAAGCCGGCAACCAGGCGCATGCGCTCGAGCAGGAATGGTTGTTCTATCGGCGGGTGATGGCGCTCACAAATTGAGAGCGCCACACAGGGAAAAACGCCTCACCGCTTGGCGATGATGTACACCGCATGCACGATCCCGGGAATGTAACCGCACAGCGTCAGCAGAATATTCAGCCAGAACGCTCCACCGAACCCCACTTGCAGAAATACACCCAGTGGTGGCAACAGAATGGCGATGATGATGCGGATAAAGTCCATGGACATAGCTCCTGATTGAAGTGGGCTCACGCGAGCCCATACCCTATCGACCTGTACCGTTGGTCAGGGTTCAGCCCGACTGTTCAGGCCAATGTACCCAGGCCATGTTTCTGAACGATGCAACCGCCATAAAAAAACGCCCCACGCCAAAAGAATCAGGCGTGGGGCGTGCGTTATACCGCGAGACGGTTCGGGAATTCGTGCAGCAAGCGTCCGCTCAGACGGCAATCCCTTTACGGCATTGCAGCTGTGCGGTGCGTACGCGGGAGAAGGCACGGGCCAGGCGCAGCAGCATTTCATCGATATTGGACTTGCTGACCGTCAGCGCCGGGGTAAATCGCAGGCAATCGGCTCGCGGCGCGTCGAGCAGCAGCCCTTCGTACAACGCGGCCTTGACCACGGCGTCTGCCGAGTCGTCGGAAAGCGTCAGCCCCCAGAGCAACCCTTGTCCGCGTAATTCGCCATGTCCGTAACGATGGGACAAACGCTGGAGGCCTTCGCGCAGGTGCTGAGCCATTTCCCCGACATGCTCGAGAAAGCCTTTGTCCTGCACGCTATCGAGCACCGCCAGGCCGGCTGCAGTCAGCAGTGCGTTGCCATGATGGGTACCGCTCATTTCGCCGGTTTCCAGGCAGCAGGCCTTGCCCCGCGCCAGCAGCGCCGCCACCGGTACGCCACCACCAAGCCCTTTGCCGAGCACGACGATATCGGCCCGCACACCGAAGGACTGTTCAGCCAGCATGCTGCCACAGCGACCGACACCGGTTTGCACCTCGTCGAAGATCAGCAGGATGCCCAACTCGCGACACAGGCGCTCGACCCCCTTGAGGTAATGCGCGGTGGCCGCAATCACCCCGGCTTCACTCTGGATCGGCTCGAGCATGATCGCCACGGTCCGTTCATCCACCGCCGCATTCAGCGCCGCAAGATCATTGAATGGGACGCGACTGAAGCCCGGTAGCTGCGGCTCGAAGCGGTTGACCAGGGTCGAACTGTCCGACGCCGAAATCGTCCCCAGGCTACGACCATGGCAAGCCTGATCGGCCACGATAATCCGCGAAGCCCCGCCGCGGTGCCGTTGACCCCATTTGCGCGCCAGCTTGATCGCCGCCTCACAGGCCTCGCTGCCGCTGTTGAGCAGGTAGGCCTGGTCGCTGCCGGTGACGGCACACAGGCGCTCGGCGAGCTTGAGCATGCCGCGGTTATGCAGGGCGAAACCCGGATTGATCAACGCTTGCGCCTGCGCAGTAATGGCGCTGACCAGTGCCTTGGGGCTGTGACCAAGGCTATTGGCACCGCCGCCCTGGGAGAAATCCAGGTACGCACGGTCATCGCTGTCCCACAACCAGGAACCCTGGCCGCGGGCAAATACCTGTTGGGGTCGATCGACACTGGGCATCAAGTACTCGCTGCAAAGGTTGTCCGCGTTTGGGGCAGAGGAGCTGTCCTGCAGCAAATCATCGAGACTGGGCGCATGTCGACGCAGGCTGAACAGATTCATGGGCGCAACCCTCGCAGAAGGTTTTTTGCGTTACCTATGCAAACGTCATCGAAGCGAAGGGAGTTCATCGCGTTCCGGGGCCCTGTAAGCCGTGTGAATGCGGTTAGACTAGGCCCCCGCAAGGCGATGAGCCATTTCGATTTCCCAGCATTTTCGATAAGAATTACTTATGGATTTCAAGCAACTGCGTTATTTCGTCGCGGTCTACGAAGAGGGCCATGTGGGCCGGGCTGCCGAGCGCCTGTCCATTTCACAGCCGGCGCTGTCTCAGCAGATCCGCCACCTTGAACAAACCCTGGATGTGAGCCTGTTCGAACGCAGCAGCAAACGCCTATTGCCGACCCTTGCGGCCCATACGCTCTATAACCATGCCCTGCCCTTGCTCGATGGCCTGCAACGGGCACGTGAAGCACTGGGCAACTTCAAGGGGCATGCGCTGCGCACCCTGGCCATTGGCGTACTGCAAACCGTGCACACCAGCCTGGTGCCACAAATGCTCGAACGGGTGCGCAAGGCGCAGCCTCATCTGGTGGTGCAGATCTATGAACTGACGGGACTGGAAATCGAGCGACGCTTGCTCAATGGTTCGCTGGACATCGGCATCGGCTACTTGCCGCCTCGTCAGCCGGGTCTGCACGGAGTGCTGTTGTACGAAGACGAACTGACGCTGGTCATCCCGGCAGACCATCCATTGCGCGAATTCAAGAAAGTCTCCATGAGCCAGGCTGCCGAACTGCCGATGTTGCTGCTGGGCGAAGAGTTTCAGATACGGCAGATCTGGCAGGCGCAAATGGCCAGCCTGGGACGGCGTCCGCAAGTGCAGGCCGAGCTGAACAACATGGCCGGCATACTCGACAGCCTGCCGCACACGCGACTGGCGACGGTACTGCCCGGACGCTCGCAGAAGACCCACGGCAACCAGCAATTGTTGTGGAAACCCCTGAGCGAGCCGCGGGTGCCGCTGAAAGTCGGGTTGGTTTGTCGCGATGTGCAACGGCAACAGGCCTCGCTGGCCTTGCTGCGCACGTTGCTGGAGGAGGTGATCAATCGGCCGGATGAACGCTTGAACAGCCCGCCGGCACTGGACGGCCTGAGCTGAACACTTTTCTCGAGGCAAAAGAAAACCCCGCCGAAGCGGGGCTTTGCAGACTGTTTCCCTGACATCCATTTCACTCCGCCGTCCTGGCAGAATCCTACGTGTCCGTGTTGTTACTTTGCGCTTCCTGCGCTACGTCCATAAGCAGTAGATTAGCTGTGGATCCAATTTACGACTATGGGAGAACAGCAGCACGTCATGTAAGAGAATGCTTACATCAGGTTACAAACTCAGAATTGCCCGGCCTCCAACAGGAACAGCGATTCGCTACCCGCCTTCACCGACGCACTCAGCGAGTGAATACGCGGTAGCAAACGGGCGAAATAGAAGCGTGCGGTGCCCAGTTTACTGGCGTAGAAATCGTCCTGCGTTTCTTTGCCCAAGGCGGCCTTGGCCATCAATGCCCACATGTAGGCATAGGCCACGTAGCCAAATACTTGCAGGTACTCGACCGACGCCGCGCCGATTTCATTCGGGTTGTTTTTCGCCCGATCCAGCAGCCATGCCGTCAGCTCGTCGAGCGTCGCCACCGCATCGTTGAGCGGCTTGGTGAACTCCGCCAGGTCAGCACTGGCCGTTGCGGTGAAATGGCGAATCTCGTCGGCAAACAGATTGTAGAACGCCCCGCCGCTGCCGACGATCTTGCGTCCCACCAGGTCCAGCGCCTGGATACCGTTGGTGCCTTCGTAGATCTGGGTGATGCGCACGTCGCGCACCAATTGCTCCTGGCCCCACTCACGGATATAACCGTGGCCGCCGAATACCTGCTGGCCGTGAACCGTGGTTTCCAGGCCCAGATCGGTGAGGAACGCCTTGGCCACCGGCGTCAATAAGGCCACCAGGTCTTCCGCACGCTTGCGGGTGGTGGCGTCTTCGCTGAACTTGGCGGTGTCCAATTGCATGGCGACGTAGGTCGAGAAAGCGCGGCCACCTTCGTTCGCGGCTTTCATGGTCAGCAACATGCGACGCACGTCCGGGTGGACGATGATCGGGTCAGCGACTTTGTCTTTGTTCTGCGCGCCGGTTGGCGAACGGCTCTGCAGACGATCACGAGCGTACTCGACAGCGTTCTGATAGGAGCGCTCGCCGGTGGCCAGGCCCTGGATGCCGACGCCCAGACGCTCGTAGTTCATCATGGTGAACATCGCCGCCAGGCCTTTGTTCGGCTCGCCGACCAGGTAACCCACGGCTTCGTCGAAGTTCATTACGCAGGTCGCTGAGGCCTGGATGCCCATCTTGTGTTCGATCGAGCCGCAGTTGGCCGGGTTGCGCGCACCCAGGCTGCCATCGGCATTGACCATGAACTTGGGCACCAGGAACAGCGAAATCCCTTTAGGTCCAGCCGGCGCATCGGGCAGTTTGGCCAGCACCAGGTGGATGATGTTCTCGGTCAGGTCGTGTTCGCCGCCAGTGATGAAGATCTTGGTGCCGCTGACCTTGTAGGAACCGTCGGCCTGAGGCTCGGCCTTGGTGCGGATGATCCCCAGGTCGGTGCCGGCGTGCGGTTCGGTCAGGCACATGGAACCGGCCCAGACCCCGGCGTACATGTTCGGCAGGTAGGCGGCCTTCAGCTCTTCGCTGGCGTGGGCGTTGATCGACAGGCAGGCGCCAGCGGTCAACATCGGGTACAGACCAAACGCCAGGCTGGCCGAGTTGACCATTTCCTCGACCTGGGCCGAAACGGCCTTGGGCATACCCATGCCGCCGTAGGCCGGATCTCCACCAACACCGACCCAACCACCTTCAGCGTAGGTTTGGTAAGCCTGAGGGAAACCCGCCGGCGTGGTGACAGCACCGTCCGCCCAGTGGCAACCTTCCTCGTCAGCGGCACGGCTCAGGGGCGCAACGCTTTTACTGGTGACCTTGCCGGCTTCTTCGAGAATGGCTTCGACCGTTTCAGCATCAATGGAATCGGCCAATGCTGGCAGCTCGGCCCAGAGTTTGGCGACCTCGAACACCTCATTGAGGACGAAGCGCATATCGCGCAGGGGCGCTTTGTAGTCAGCCATGGCAAACCTCGCAAATCTAAACAGATGGCTCGTAGGAAAGATGCTTTTCTTTGGGTCCGAGTGTAACCCAACAACTTTTGCGACACATAGGGTCAGCACATGACTGTTTTGTAATTTTTAGTCACTGGTGAAATGTAGGGGGGAAACGCAAGAATTGTAGGAGCGAGCCTGCTCGCGATAAACCTGAGGACGCCTCGGGGCACCTGGCTTCCAACGTTATCGTTAACGACCATCGCGAGCATGCTCGCTCCTACAGAAAAGCCCATCAGAGCGCAAACAACTCCGCCGGTAACTGCATCAGGCAATCACTCCCCGCTTCGATCGCCGCCCGATGAGCGTCGGTACGCGGCAACAGGCGCTTGAAGTAAAACTCACTGGTCGCCAGTTTGGCCCGGCAGAAATCCGCGTCGCCGCTGCCAGCATCAAGCTGCGCCTGCGCCACCAACGCCATGCGCAACCACAAGTAGCCGAGGATGATGTAACCGCTGTACATCAGGTAATCCACCGATGCGGCGCCGACTTCATCCGGGTTTTTCATCGCCGCCATGCCGACCTTGGTCGTTAAGTCGCCCCATTGCTGATTCAGCTCATCGAGCTGTGCCACATAGTTGCCCAACTGTGGATGCTCGACGTTGGCCGCGCAAAACTTGTGGACGATTTTAGTGAAGCCGCGCAACAGCTTGCCCTGGCTGCCGAGCACTTTGCGCCCGAGCAGGTCCAGCGCCTGGATGCCGTTGGTGCCCTCATAGATCGGCGCGATCCGGCAGTCGCGAACCAGCTGTTCCATCCCCCATTCACGAATGAATCCGTGGCCGCCGAATACCTGCATGCCATGGTTGGTCACTTCCAGCCCGGTTTCGGTCATGAAGGCTTTGCAGATCGGCGTCAGGAAGGCCAGCAGGTCTTCGGCATCCTGGCGCGCCGCTGCATCCGCGCTCAGGTGCGCAACGTCGAGCAACTGCGCCGTGAAATAAGTCAGGGCCCGATTGCCTTCGTTGAAGGCTTTCATGGTCAGCAACATCCGACGTACATCCGGATGCACGATGATAGGGTCGGCAACTTTTTCCGGGGCTTTCGGGCCTGTCAATGCGCGCATCTGCAAACGGTCGTTGGCGTACTTGATCGCGCCCTGGAAACTCGCCTCGCCCAGACACAAACCCTGCATGCCCGTGCCCAGTCGCGCGTGGTTCATCATGGTGAACATGCAGTTGAGGCCCTTGTTCGCTTCCCCGATCAAAAAGCCCTTGGCCCCGTCGAAATTCAGCACGCAGGTGGCCGAGGCCTTGATCCCCATCTTGTGCTCGATGGCGCCGCAGGAAACCCCATTGCGCTCGCCTGCTTCACCCTGGGTATCGGGCAGGAACTTGGGCACGATAAACAGCGAAATACCCTTGGTGCCGGCCGGTGCATCCGGCAGTTTCGCCAGAACCAGGTGAATGATGTTGGCGCTCAGGTCGTGCTCTCCGGCGGAGATGAAAATCTTGCTGCCAGTGATCGTAAAACTGCCGTCGGCTGCCGGCACGGCGCGGGTCTTGATGATGCCCAGGTCGGTGCCGCAATGGGCTTCGGTCAGGCACATGGTGCCGGTCCATTGGCCGGCGGTGAGTTTGCTCAGGTAGGTTTGTTTCTGTTCTTCAGTGCCATGGGCGTGGATCGCCGACATGGCGCCGTGGGTCAGGCCGGGGTACATGCCCCACGACGTGTTGCTCGAACCCACCATCTCGCTGATGACCAGCCCCAGCGAGCCGGGCAGACCCTGACCGCCATACGCCGGATCAGCCGCCAGGCCATGCCAGCCACCCTCGACGTATTGGGCGAAAGCCTGCTTGAAACCTGCAGGCGTCGTGACCACACCGTTGTCGAAATGGCAGCCCTCTTCGTCGCCGCTACGGTTGAGAGGCGACAGCACGTTCTCACAAAACCTGGCACCCTCTTCGAGGATCGCACTGACCATGTCCGGACTGGCCTCGGTGGCGCCGAGCGCTGAGTAGTTGCTGTGGAAATCGAAGACGTGGTCAATCAGGAAGCGCATGTCGCGCAGGGGGGCTTTGTAGGCGGGCATGGTCGTTTCTCCGGCAGTAGATGACTCAAACCTACTGCCGCCGCACCGCCCTTCACAATGACAGTCCAGACGCTGAATGCGCCGTCATCACTCAACCGCAGCAGCGTCCATGCGCACGGCGCCACGGCGGTTCTGACCGAACGCCATCACGCAGTTGCGTCCGGCGCCCTTGGCGCTGTAAAGCGCCTGGTCAGCGGACTTGAGCACTTTCTCGGGCGTGCGTTGTTCCACCCGTTCGGCAACGCCGATGCTGACAGTCACCGACACACTCGAGGCGCTGGCGCCAGCACGACGCTGGCGGCCCTGATTGTCATCCTGTGGACGGCTGTCCTGATTGCGCAGATGAATGTTGTAGGTGGCAATGGATTCGCGAATGACCTCCAGGTGCGGCATGCATTCTTCGAGGGTCTTGCCGGCAAACACCAGGGCGAACTCCTCTCCGCCATAGCGATAGGCCTTACCGCCTCCGCCGATTTTCGACAGTTTGCTGGCGACCAGTCGCAGCACCTGGTCACCGACGTCATGGCCGTGGGTGTCATTGAATTTCTTGAAGTGGTCGACGTCACTCATGGCCAACACATAGTTGCGCCCCAGGCGCTGCATGCGCTCATTCAACGCACGGCGCCCGGGCAGCCCGGTCAGTTCGTCACGGAAGGCCATTTGATAGGCCTCATGGGCAACGGCAGCCGCGATCATCAGCATCACCTGGCTGCACATGATGTTCAGGGTGAAGGGCAGGATGAAGGTTTTCGGCAACATCCAGAACAGCCCGAGCAACCCCACCAGCTGTGCCGCATGCAACGGTCTTGGGTGGCGCCAGTACTGGTAGGCCAGCAGCGCGAACGATGCGATGAACACGGGATAGGACAGCTGGATCAGGCTCATCCAGGCGCCGTGCAGGGCAGGCCAGCGAATCTGCGACAACCACACCAGCAACGCCTGTGGGTAACTTTGCTCCAGTGCCAATGCGACGCTACCGACGGCCAGTAAAACGGCGAAACGGGCGACCATGTCCTGGAACAGATGCGTACGCTCCTGCCAAGCGGCGAATACACCGAACAGCAATGGCAACAGCAGGCAACACAAATGAAAGACCACTGCGGCGTCGTCTCGCACCTTGCCATTGTCACGGTAGTAATCGGTCTGGGTGTCGAGCAGGAAGTAGGCGATGTACACCGTGACCATCAGAAACAGCTCGCGCTGGCGTCGGTAAACCGCACAGTAGGCACCGCCGAGCAACAGCACCAAGGTTGGAAGCACCTGGAACAACGACGTGAAGAACACGTTCAGGTCCTTGATGTAGGCAGCCGCGAGCCCCGCCAGCAAGAGCACTGACGACGGCAAAAAATGACCCACACGGACAGCGGAAGAACGCGGCAAAGGTAAAGCTCCGACCCGTCATTTCGATTGATGGCAATGTGCCAACAACTGTAACGGCACCGATCTCGACTTGCTGAGTCAATTACCAAGAAATTTTTAAGACAGCGTCACGGGCGGCAGTCAATACCGCTCGTGACGCCAGGGGAAGTTGCTCAGAGATCGTTATAGAAAGGCTGTAATGGCCCCTCCTCGGGTCGGCGGCCTTCGGCACCGATCGGTTTGAGCTGGATGTTGGCGTCCGCGGCTTGCCGGGTGGTGATCTTCGGACTGACCGGTTTTTGCGTCACGACATTCTCATCACCCACATGGCCCTGCGGCAGTACCAGCGACGGATGATCGAACGGCGCCCGTTCCCAGGCGACTCGCGGATCGGTCAGGCCGACCTCCATGAATTTGACCAGCGCATCGATCTCATCCGGAGTCAGATTCAAATTGGTCATGTCCGGGTCAAGGTTCGAGCCATTGTGCTGATTGACCGAAGGATGCTCGAACCCGCTGGTGTTGCTGGCGTCCTCACCGCGACGGTCACCGCCCCGGTTGTAGAACTCCATCACCTGCTTGAGCGTGGCACGGCTGCCGTTATGGAAATACGGCCCGGTCAGCGCGATGTTGCGCAGCGTCGGCGTCTTGAAGGCGCCGTCGACCGCGTCGCGGAAACCGACATTGGGCTGCAGCGTTGCATCGCAAGGAATGGCTGCGCTCAAGGGTACTTCGAAGGTGCACACATCGACATCCAGCGGGTCAGGGATCTTCCCGCCCTGCAGGAGGGTGTTGTATTGACGAGTGAAGGACAACGGGTTGCCCCAGGCATCGACGCCACCGAGTGCCAGGTCTTCGGAGGTGGGGCGCACGCCAGTGTTGTAGAAACCGTTGTCATAGAGCGTGGTCAGGTTATCCGCCATGACCATGCGTTCGATGCGTTCGCGGGGATGGAACTGCAAGCGGCTGGCGGCATTGGTCAACTCCGCGCCGCCGTGACAGTTGACGCACTTGCCCTTGCCCAGGAACAGATTCATGCCCTGGACCTGCTGGTCGTTCATGGCTGTGTGATTGCCTTGCAGATAGGCATCCAGCGGCGCCTGGTCCGACACCAGGGTGGCTTCATACATCTGGATCGCCAAGCCGAAGAACAAGGGGAAATTGGCTTCCATCTGGGTATAGGGCGCACCGCCCACCAGCACGTTTTGCGTGGCATTCCACAGCCGTGGCTGGAACGCGTTCTTGATAAGCTCGCGATAAGTAGGACGACGCGCCCCGGAAACCGGGCCGAGCACCGAGTCGGTAGACGAGATCCGCTGCTGCTTGAGCATCAGCGTGTCGAGCATGCGCCTGCCGATGTCGGCAAATGTACGCCCGCCGCAAGACATCTCCACCGCGCTGCCCGGTGGCCCCACCGCTTGCGACGCGGCCGAGGCATCGTTGAGCGCCAGTCGTACCTTTACCGCCACGGTGCTGCGCTCATTGGTCACGTAGATCCCGGCATCGGGATCGCGATTGCCAAAGGGCGAGAAACCGTTGAATACGTTATTGGCCCTGCCGTCCCAGAAATTGCGCACGTTGAACGCGGCATTGATCACCGATGGCGCATTGCGCCCGGTGCTGCGCCGGACATTGATGCCTCCGACCTGGAAGATGCCGTCCGGTTGCTGTGTGCATTTGTCGAAGCGCGGCTGGTTGGGCTTGACGAAGTTGGCGTCGAACACGCCTTGGGAGCCGATCACGTCATCAGTGGAATACAGGATGGGCGAGTTGCGATCCAGGGGATTGGCCAGCACATGGGTCGGGAAATCGGTTTTCTTGAGCAGGTAATTCGGGCCGCCCTTGCCCCCGGAAAGGGTCGCATAGGAAGGCACGTCGCCTGGGATATCGGGCGCTACGAACGGCTTGTTGAAGATCGACGCGACGTTGGCATTGGTGTGTGCCTGGCCGGGGTTGATCTGGTTGGTGGTTCGGTGGTCCACCCCGGCGTGATAGTGGCAGGAGGCGCAGGCGGTGGCGCCGTCGCTGCCGATTTCCATGTCCCAGAACAGGGCCTTGCCCAGGAGGATGGCCGCTGAGCGATTGAGCACATAGTCGGTCATCAGGTCGACCTTGCGCCCGCCTTCGGTACCGGAAGGGTCGGGCGGAGTCATGCCGCGCAGCGATTGCAGTGTCGGCACCTCAGGCACGGGCGGGTCGACCTGCGCCGGGTCAGCGGCGAACACACCAGTGGTTATCAGTACGCCCACTATCGCGTAGGCCAGGGGGGTTGTTCGAAGGATGCGCAAATATTTCAGCATGATGTCACTCCCGATTCAGAACGGAGCAGCCAAGGCTCCGGCAACCCGTCGCGAGTTGGACTCATGGCCAGCAAACGTGCTGACACTGCAACATGAAACCCAAGTTGCAGCGCGCAAGGCATTACTGCACTGGCAAAGTGCTCGCTAATCGTTGGCTAATAGCTGTTGGCTCGTCGCTCTGCGGCGACGCTTACTTGCACTGTAGTCGTAACAAAAGATTTCAAGAGGAGATTTTTATATTTTTTTTCTCGCTTGAAATCGAGGAATAGCGACTTCCGCAACTTTGGTGAAAACCCTCCCCGACACTGGGTAAAAGTCCCCACAACCGGCCAATCACAGGCGTCTGAGGCAGAGGCCGCGCTTGTTAACGCGTTGGCAAAGTATTTGCTCGAGGAGAATAAATATCGCTACAAAGAGTATAAAAATTGATGCTAGTCGAACTAACTTATTGAGAGAACATTGTCGCAAACCATCTGAAAAGGCTAATAGCAATTTCAGCAATCAGACCTGCGCGCAACTTTCTCACTAAAAACCACAAACAAAAAAGCCGCTGTTCCCGAAAGAACAGCGGCTTTTGAACAAACGCGTTAAGACTTAATAGCCCAGCGCGAAGTCCTCTTCTTTCATGTCCATCAGGTTGTTGGCGCCCGACAGCATGGTTGCAACGTGAGTACGGGTGCGCGGCAGGATACGCTGGAAGTAGAAGCGCGCCGTCTGCAGCTTGGCGGTGTAGAACGCCTCGTCAGAAGTGCCGGCAGCCAGTTTCTCGGCGGCCAGGCGTGCCATGTCAGCCCAGAAGTAGGCCAGGCAGGCGTAACCCGAGTACATCAGGTAGTCCACCGAGGCCGCGCCGACTTCTTCGCGATCCTTCATGGCAGCCATACCGACCTTCATGGTCAGCTCGCCCCACTCCTTGTTCAATGCAGCCAGCGGGGTGACGAACTCTTTGACCGCTTCGTTGCCTTCATTGGTCTGGCAGAACTTGTGCACGATCTTGGTGAAGCCCTTCAGGGCCTCGCCTTGAGTCATCAGCACTTTACGGCCCAGCAGGTCGAGTGCCTGGATGCCGGTGGTGCCTTCGTACAGCATCGAAATACGGCTGTCGCGAACGTTCTGCTCCATGCCCCACTCGGCGATGAAGCCGTGACCACCGTAGATTTGCACACCGTGGTTAGCCGATTCGAAACCGACTTCGGTCATGAAGGCCTTGGCGATCGGAGTCATGAACGCCAGCAACGCATCGGCCTTCTTCTTCTCTTCCTCGTCCACGCCGTACTTGACGATGTCGACTTGCTTGGCAGTGAAGTAGACCATCGCGCGGTTGCCTTCGGCGAATGCCTTCATGGTCAACAGCATGCGACGTACATCCGGGTGCACGATGATCGGGTCAGCGGCTTTTTCCGGCGCTTTCGGGCCAGTCAGCGAGCGCATTTGCAGACGGTCACGAGCGTATTTCAGGCCACCCTGGAAACCGATTTCGGCGTGGGCCAGGCCTTGCAGCGCGGTACCCAGACGTGCGGTGTTCATGAAGGTGAACATGCAGTTCAGGCCTTTGTTCGCCGGGCCGATCAGGAAACCGGTTGCCGCGTCGAAGTTCATCACGCAGGTGGCGTTGCCGTGGATGCCCATCTTGTGTTCCAGGGAACCACAGGACACCGCGTTGCGCGCACCTATCGAACCATCGGCGTTTGGCAGGAACTTGGGCACGATGAACAAGGAAATGCCTTTGGTGCCAGCCGGCGCATCGGGCAGGCGGGCCAGCACGATGTGCACGATGTTGTCGGCCATGTCGTGTTCACCGGCCGAGATGAAGATCTTGGTGCCGGAGACTTTGTAGGAACCGTCGGCCTGAGGTTCAGCCTTGGTGCGCAACATGCCCAGGTCGGTGCCGCAGTGCGGTTCGGTCAGGCACATGGTGCCGGTCCACTCGCCGGAAACCAGCTTGGTCAGGTAAGCCTCTTGTTGCTCAGGCGTGCCGTGCTCGGAAATGGTGTTCATCGCGCCGTGGGACAGGCCCGGGTACATGCCCCACGACCAGTTGGCTTCGCCAACCATTTCGCTGACTGCCAGACCCAGAGACTCCGGCAGGCCCTGGCCGCCGTGCTCAACGTCGTGGGCCAGGCTTGGCCAGCCGCCTTCGACGAATTGCTTGTAGGCCTCTTTGAAGCCAGTCGGGGTCTTAACGCCGGACTCGCTCCAGGTGCAGCCTTCGGTGTCACCCACGCGGTTCAGCGGAGCCAGTACCTGCTCACAAAACTTGGCGCCTTCTTCGAGAATGGCGTCAACCATGTCCGGAGTTGCGTCTGCACAAGCCGGAAGGCTCTGATAGTGCGCTTCGTAGCCGAGCAGTTCGTCACGAACGAAGCGAATATCACGCAAGGGGGCCTTGTAGTCAGGCATAGCGATAAACCTCTGCTGATGTAACCGGGAATGAGCGACCGTTGTCGAAACGATCAAACAGCTGTTTGAAACATACGTTTACGCCCAAATCTTGTCAAGCACCGATCTTTTGCCGTTCGTCATGCGCGTGGCTGTCGACCAATGAAAATCGCCTGCCAATGGTCCTTGGAAGCGGTTTCATAGACGTCTAAAGAATAACGAACTGTCAGTTCTGACAGGTTCGGACTCAGCGCAGAACCTGTTTACTGACTATAGCGGACACGACTTCGGCCACGGTGGCCTGGAGGAATATTTTCCGCGGGAGAAACGATATGGAATTGATGCCCAGTGACACCAGTCAACCTCGCACATCCGGTAATCTCGACCGTGCCTTCGCATTCGATGGCCGTATCGAGATCAGCGAAAGAGGCACCGCAAACTCAATCACCTCTGATAAAGACGGCAAACTTATTCTGGTCTCACAGATCGGCGACCTTTTTCGGCTATCGCGCTACCTTGTCGACGGCGCTGAAGACTCCTCCTTCGAGGAAACAACCTGGAACTTCGAAAATGGCGACCAATCCGCACCGAGGCGCGTTCTGCTGCAAGAAGATGGAAAAATCCTGGTTATCGGTGACTCGTTAAAAGCCGGAGTAATGAGGCCCGCCGTCACCCGCTTTAACTCCGACGGTAGTTCCGACCTGATGTTTGGCCGCAGAGTCATTACAACAGGACCAGTCGATGCGACAGCCAATACATTAAGGTACAAATTCGTAGATGGCTGCCTGCAAAACGGTCAAAAAATACTGATAGCTGCGACCTACAAACTTCAATCAGGGCGCCCTTTGAGCAGGCTGTTTTGTCTGCAAGTCGATGGCGAGCCTGACCCGCTGTTTGGCGACGGCCGCGGGTTCATCGATATCAAGTTCCATGACCGCGATAGCTATGCCTGTAACGTCCAGATTCAACGTAATGGCAGCATTATCGTGGCCGGCAGTTGGAGATATGAAGGTGAAAAACAGCGAACACGGACCGTTGTTCGCTACACGGCCGAGGGCATTCTGGACAAAACCTTTGGCCAAGCAGGCTATGCCGATGTTGTGGTGCCCGGTGAGAAAGGGGGGCAAGCGCATATTGAAGGTCTTCTCATGGACGATATTGTTACCCGGGTTGCCGTCCAGAATGACGACAAGATTATCATCGCCGGCTATGCGAGCGGCCTTGACGGCCACCGAAACGGGCTACTTGCCAGGCTTAATCAAGACGGCAGCATTGATGGGGATTTCAACGATGGAACCCCTCTGCTGATCTCTCGCTCAATGAACGATTTGTCCTTCCAATCATTTGCGATCCAACCGGACGGCAAAATCGTCGCCGTGGGCAGAGGTATCATGGCGGATACGCCCATGGAGCTTTACGAACGCGTCAGCAACAACGGAGACATAGAGGCCTTCTGGCGTGGCCACAGTGTCGGTGACTGTACCGATGTGACGATTCAACCGGGAGGACGAGTTGTTGTTTCGGGCAGTTCCGGGGCCTTCTTTAACGGCCCTCGCTTTCCAGTAGTGTGGGGGCGCCTTGGGGCCTGATTCTGTGCAAATGCGCTCAATGGTCAAAAGCCATTGAGCTTGCGCCTTAACAGGATATTGGCGTGCCGCTAAGCCAAGCGCTCAGATGAAGGTATCGATCAGCGTACCGAGCACCTCGTCGGATGCCTTGGCGACTTTGACACCCAGTTCAACCTGAACTTTGCCCTGGGACATCTCCACCCTATTGCTGGCCAGGTCCGACTGCCGACTGCGGTCGACCGAACGCAGGCGATCAACCTGAGCCTCGGAAGACTGGCTGGTGACCGAACGCTCGATCGTCGTGTTGGCGATCTGGCCAGAGGCTTGATCGATACGATTCTGCCCTGTCTGAATAGTGCTCATACCGGCATAAAAAGCGGTGGTTCCGGAGATTTCCATGGGGTTAGCTCGTCCTACAAAGGATCAATAGTGGCCATTGAAGCAGACCCACTGACAAAAAGCCCGACAACAACACTAATGGAGCAGTGCATTGTTACAGTAAACATTGCTTTCAGAAGCTCAGTCCAGCAGGTCCAGTTGCAGATGCTCAGCCACCGCTTCGGCCGTGACCATCTTGAGCTTCGGCACTCGACCCAAACATGGCGCCGGGAGGCGTTCAGCAAGGGTTGCGAGGTTTTCTTCCAGGCGCGCGGTCTTGGGATCTATGATGTTCGCCACCCATCCCGCCAGCTGCAAACCGTCCCGGGCTATCGCCTCGGCCGTCAGTAACGCATGATTGATGCAGCCCAGACGCACGCCTACGACCAGAATGACCGGCAGGTCCAGGGCTATCGCCAGGTCCGAGAGGTTGGCCTGATCGGCCAATGGCACGCGCCAGCCTCCAGCACCCTCGATCAGGGTGAAGTCGGCCTGCATGTCGAGTAACTCTCGCATCGGCGTCAGCAGCGATTGCACGGTCAACGCGATGCCGGCCTCACGCGCGGCCAGGTGCGGCGCAATGGCTGGCTCCAGTGCCAACGGATTGACCTGCGGGTAGGTCAAAGGCAGCGAACATTCCGCCAGCAGCGCCAGTGCGTCAGCGTTGCGCAGGCCCTTGGGCGTCACCGAGCAGCCAGAAGCCACTGGCTTGCCCGCTGCGGTGCTTAACCCGGCAGATCGCGCGGCATAGAGCAGACCGGCGGCAATCGTGGTTTTTCCGACATCGGTATCGGTACCGGTGATGAAATACGCGGAGCTCATAAGGGTTTCTCCAAAACGGCGTACACCACTTGATAAGTCGCCGGCAGGCCTGGGGCCTGACGAAACTGCTCATAAGCCTCGACCAGACCGAGGATCCGTGCTCGACCGGTCAAGCCGCCCGGACGCCCAGGGTTAAGGTTGTGCGCCCCCAAGGCCTTGAGTTCATGGGTCAGGCTGCGCACGTCCGGGTAATGCAGCACATGCGCCTGGTTTTCCAGGCTGATTGCGCGCAAGCCGCTGGCCGCACACAGCTGTTGATAAACGCTGAACTCACGGAAGCGGTTGACGTGCACCATGCCATCCACCTGACGCCAGCTGTCACGCAGCTCGAACAACGTGCCCACACAGAGACTAGCAAATGCAAAGACACCGCCCGGCTTGAGCACCCGATGCGCTTCGCTGAGCACCGACGCGAAGTCCGCGCACCACTGCACGGCCAGGCTGGAGAAAATCAGGTCGCACGTCGAATCGCGCAATGGCATCCGCTCGGCGTCGCCGGCGATGAAGTGCGCGGCGCCGCCCAACGGTCGGGCGTGATTAAGCATGCCTTCGGCGATGTCCAGCGCCACGCCCTGGCCGTCGGGAAACCGCTCGCCCAGCGCACGACTGAAATAGCCGGTGCCGCACCCGAGATCGAGCCAGCGCCGGGGCACGAACGCCTGCGGCAAACGGTGCAACAACTGGCCACCGACATCACGTTGCAACTCGGCCACGCTGTCGTAGCTTGCCGCGGCACGGGAAAACGACGCGGCTACCTGGCGCTTGTCGGGCAAACCACCGGGCAATTTGGGAAAGGATAAATCAGTCATCGCCGCACTCATGCAAAAAGGCCTGGATCGCCCCCGCGACACCGTGGGGATTTTCCAGGAGAAACGCGTGGCCGGCCTGTTCGATCAGACCGATTTCGACATCGGGTAGCAACGCCAGCAAGGCCTCGGCGGCTTCGGCCGGCACCAGCCCGTCGAGGCCGGCAAACAGATGCAACTGCGGCCCGCGGAATGTCTGCAGGGCTTGGCGAGTGTCCAGCTGCGCGAGCAACTCCAGGCCACTCAATAGCACTGCCGCCGTTGAGTGCGGTGCCCCTGCGAGCAATAGGCGAGACAAGCCGCGCGGGTCTTCGGCACCTTGGGCGCAGAGCAATGAAAAACGCTTCAAGGTCATGCGCGGATCGGCAGCGCAGCCTGCCAGAAAGGCATCGAACGTTTCGCCAGGCATTGCGTTTGGCCATTGGTCATGACTGACAAAAGAAGGATTGCTCGCCAGGGTCAGCAGGCCACAGCAACGGTCACCACGGCGCGCCGCCAACTCGGACGCGAGCATGCCACCCAGTGACCACCCGCCCAACCAGGCGTCCTGTGGCACGCTGGCGTCGAGTTCATCGAGCCAATGCTCAAGATTGCTCGAATCCAGCTCGGGCAGCGGCTCGATTTCGACCCGCATGTGTTCGTCCAGGCCCTGCAGGGCAGCGCCCAATGGTTGCAGCGGCGAAATTCCGAGGCCCCAACCGGGCAACAGAATCAGTCGATCACGCATGGTCAGGCTCCGCTCCCAGTCGTTGATAACAATCGGCCAGTCCCTCCAACAATAGCTGCACTTGCGCCTCGCTATGGGCGGCAGTCAGGGTCACGCGCAGTCGGGCACTGCCGGCCGGCACGGTTGGCGGACGGATCGCACTCACCATCAAGCCGCGTTCGCGCAGCATCTGCGACAAGCGCACCGCGCGCCCGGCGTCACCGATCATGATCGGCTGGATCGGCGTGAAACTGTCCATCAGCTCCAGGCCGATTTGCTCGGCGCCCTGGCGGAACTGGCGGATCAGCGTCTGCAAATGCTCGCGGCGCCAATGCTCGCTGCGCAGCAGTTCCAGGCTTTTGAGGGTCGCACAGGCCAGGGCCGGTGGTTGGCTGGTGGTGTAAATGTAGGGGCGAGCGAACTGGATCAGGCTCTCGATCAACTCTTCGCTGCCAGCTACGAAAGCCCCCGCCGTTCCGAACGCCTTGCCGAGCGTGCCGACCAGTACCGGCACGTCGTCCTGGCTCAGGCCGAAATGTTCGACGCTCCCGCCGCCATTGGCGCCCAGCGGGCCGAAACCGTGCGCATCATCGACCATCAGCCATGCACCTTTGGCCTTGGCTTCTCGCGCCAGCGCTGGCAGATCGGCGATGTCGCCGTCCATGCTGAAGACGCCGTCAGTCACGACCAGCGTATTGCCGGTGGCTTTCTCAAGACGATTGGCCAGACTCGCCGCATCGTTGTGCAAGTAGCGATTGAAACGTGCCCCTGACAAGAGGCCCGCGTCGAGCAACGAGGCATGGTTGAGCCGGTCTTCGAGCACCGTATCGCCCTGCCCCACCAACGCGGTGACCGCCCCGAGGTTGGCCATGTAGCCCGTGGTGAACAACAAGGCACGCGGACGACCGGTGAGGTCGGCCAAGGCCTCTTCCAAGGCATGATGCGGACCGCTGTGGCCGATGACCAGATGCGACGCCCCGCCCCCCACGCCCCACTTGGCAGCCCCGGCGCGCCAGGCTTCGATCACTTGGGGGTGATTGGCCAGGCCCAGGTAGTCGTTGTTGCAGAACGCCAGCAATGGCTGGCCGTCGACCACCACTTGCGGGCCCTGTGGGCTTTCGAGCAATGGACGTTGGCGGTAGAGGTTTTCAGCACGACGGGCAGCCAGGCGTGCGGCGAGATCGAAAGACATGCAGGCCTCGACTATCAAATGACACATCTCCACTGTGGGAGCGAGCTTGCTCGCGAAAGCGGTGTGTCAGTCGACATCAATGTTGGATGACGGTCCGCATTCGCGAGCAAGCCCGCTCCCACAGGGTTTTGCATTTCAATCAGCGGGAACGGCGAAACGCTCAAACAGCCGCGTTATAGAACTGTTCGCTGCTCTTTTGCTCCACCAGCGCCTGTTCAATGGCGGCCTGGTGCACTTCGTCGGCGTGCTCTTCACGGGCTTCCGGCAAAATCCCCAAGCGCCCGAACAGTTGCATGTCCTTGTCGGCCTGCGGGTTGGCGGTGGTCAGCAGTTTTTCGCCGTAGAAAATCGAGTTGGCACCGGCAAAGAACGCCAGCGCCTGCATCTGCTCGTTCATGGCTTCGCGGCCAGCGGACAGGCGCACGTGGGATTTGGGCATGAGGATCCGCGCGACGGCGAGCATGCGGATGAAGTCGAACGGGTCGACGTCGTCGGCATTTTCCAGGGGCGTGCCGGCGACTTTCACCAACATGTTGATCGGCACCGACTCCGGGTGCTCCGGCAGGTTGGCCAGCTGGATCAGCAGGTTGGCGCGGTCATCGAGGGACTCGCCCATGCCAAGGATGCCACCGGAGCAGATCTTCATCCCCGATTCACGGACGTAGGCCAGGGTTTGCAGGCGCTCGCTGTAAGTGCGGGTGGTGATGATGCTGCCGTAGAACTCAGGCGAGGTGTCGAGGTTGTGGTTGTAGTAGTCCAGGCCAGCCTTGGCCAGCGCTTCGGTCTGGTCTTGATCGAGCCGGCCGAGGGTCATGCAGGTTTCCAGGCCAAGGGCCTTGACGCCTTCGACCATCTTCAGCACATACGGCATGTCTTTGGCCGACGGGTGCTTCCACGCCGCGCCCATGCAGAAACGGGTCGACCCGATGGCCTTGGCACGCGCGGCCTCTTCGAGGACCTTCTGCACTTCCATCAGCTTTTCTTTTTCCAGGCCGGTGTTGTAGTGACCCGACTGCGGACAATATTTGCAATCTTCCGGGCAAGCACCGGTCTTGATCGACAGCAAGGTCGATACCTGGACGCGGTTAGCGTCGAAATGCGCGCGGTGCACCGTCTGCGCCTGGAACAACAGGTCATTGAATGGCTGAACGAAGAGTGCTTTGACTTCGGCCAAAGACCAGTCATGACGCAAAGTTGCAGAGGTGCTGGCGCTCATGGGCGTTTCCTTTGTTTTATGCTTTGGCAGGCGACCGGGAAATGGAATTTCCACCGGCGCATCACAGGTGTTTCGGCATATTTAAGGAAGAGTCATGCCCTGTCAACCACGATACGATAGACTGGTTTACATCTGGTTAAAAAATAACCATCACTGCTTACTGTGTGATGAAGTAGCCGATGGCACCACGCCCGTTTGCATGGCTTGCGAAACCGAGTTGCCATGGCTCGGCGATCATTGCCAGCGCTGCGCACTGCCCTTGCCCGCTGCGGGCATGACGTGCGGCCAATGCCTCATGCAGCCACCGGCCTTCGAGCGAGTGGTCGCGCCCTGGACTTACAACTTTCCGATCGACAGCCTGATTACACGCTTCAAGCACAGCGCGAAATGGCCGTATGGCCATCTGCTCGGCGACCTTCTGGCTCAATCACTGCAACATCGCTTCAACGAAGACCTGCCGCGTCCCGATGTGCTGGTACCCGTGCCGATGTCTACCCGGCGCCTGCGCCAACGCGGCTTCAATCAGGCTGCCCTGCTGGCGCGCTGGCTCAGCGAACGCCTCGACGTGCCTATCGATGAACGATTGCTGTTGAGGCCCCAAGACACCAATGCCCAGCAAGACCTGAACGCCGAGGCTCGCAAACGCAACCTGCACCACGCCTTCGCCCTGGCAAGCGACGCATCAGTGAAGGGTCGCCACCTGGCGCTGGTGGACGACGTTCTGACCACCGGTGCCACGGCGCAGGCACTGGCCCTGCTGCTGCTGGACGCAGGCGCCAGTCGGGTCGACGTCTATTGCCTGGCGCGCACACCCAAACCTGGCGAGTCACCGTGACTTGACTCCCGGGCCCCGAGCCGCCAACGTCCTCACCACTGTCATAGCCAAAGCGTCTTGCCATGTCCTTGCCTACGTTGTTGTCCCAGCACATTGTTCGTCGCCCGCAACGCATTGCCTTGCTGCAACACATCGCCGAGCAGGGCTCGATCACCCGCGCGGCGAAAAGCGCGGGCCTGAGCTACAAGGCCGCTTGGGATGCTATCGATGAGCTGAACAACCTGGCACAGAAACCGCTGGTGGAACGCAGTGTCGGGGGCAAAGGAGGGGGTGGCGCCAAACTGTCTGCTGAAGGCGAGCGGGTGCTGCGTCTCTATCAAAAGCTGCAGGCGCTGCAATCCCAGGTACTGGAAGCCGCTGAAGACGCAAGCGACCTTGACCTGCTCGGTCGCCTGATGCTCAGGACCAGCGCACGCAACCAGTTGCACGGAAAAGTCGCGGCCATTGAAACCCAGGGCCATAACGATCGGGTTCGCCTTGAGCTGGCTGAAGGCCTGAGCATCGCGGCGCAGATCACCCACGACAGTACCGTGCGCCTGGACCTGCAAACCGGCACTGAAGTTGTCGCCCTGATCAAGGCCGGTTGGCTCGATCTGCTGGGCAACAGCGACGAGGCAATACCCGGTCACAATTGCCTCGAAGGTGTCATCGAGGAAATCCTCGACGCCGAAGACGGCCCCTGCGAAGTGCGAATCAGCCTGCCCAATGGCCAGACGCTCTGTGCTCTGGTCGAGCTCCGGCATTTGCAATCACGCAAGCTGACCCGCGGAACATCGGTACGCGCGCAGTTCTCTCCCTCCAATGTATTGCTCGGCACTCCGTTGTAGGAGCTGTCGCAGGCTGCGATCTTTTGACTTTGCTTTTCAAGATCAAGATCAAAAGATCGCAGCCTGCGGCAGCTCCTACTGCAACAAAAGCTTCATCACCCACCATTAAGGTGACTGCAAAATTCGCAGGGAGCCTGATGTGAGCCTATTAGAAGAAAACCAGTCCACCGACCTCGAACAGATGGTCGGCCTCAGCCGTCGTGGCTTTATCAGCGCAGGCGCCTTGTGCGGTGCCGCCATGTTCCTCGGCGGCAACCTGCTGAGCCGCAGCGTAATGGCCGCCAGCGTCAGCGCCGGCACCAGCCAGTTGCTGGGTTTCGAAAGCATTCCTGCCGCGACTGCCGACGCGATCAGCTTGCCCCCCGGCTACAAATCTTCGGTACTGATCAGCTGGGGTCAGCCCCTGCAGAAAAACGGCCCGGCGTTCGACATGAGTGGCAACGGCACCGCCGAGCATCAGGAAGTCCAGTTCGGCGACAACAACGATGGCATGAGCCTGTTTGCCTTCCCGGATGACAACAATCGGGCACTGATGGCGATCAACAACGAATACACCAATTACCGCTACCTCTACCCCCACGCGGGCATGCCGCAATCGGCGCAGGAAGTGCATAAGGCCCTGGCTTGCGAAGGCGTGTCGGTAATCGAGGTACGGCGGGAGAATGGTCATTGGCAGTTTGTTCAGGGCTCGCGCTATAACCGGCGCATTCATGGTAACTCGCCGATCAATCTGAGCGGCCCGGCCGCCGGTCACGAACTGTTGAAAACCCGTGCAGATGCGCAAGGTAAAACGGTCCTCGGCACGTTCCAGAACTGCGCCAACGGCAAGACGCCGTGGGGCACCTACCTGACCTGCGAAGAGAACTTTACCGACTGCTTTGGCAGCAGCGATGCCGAACAGAAATTCGATGCCGCACAGAAACGCTACGGTGTGGTGGCAACCAGCAAAGACATCAACTGGCATCAACACGATTCGCGCTTCGACATGGCGCACCATCCCAACGAGCTCAACCGTCATGGCTGGGTGGTCGAGATCGACCCGTTCGACCCGCAGTCGACCCCGGTCAAGCGCACTGCACTGGGCCGCTTCAAACATGAAAACGCCGCCCTGGCTGAAACCACAGACGGCCGCGCCGTGGTTTACATGGGCGACGATGAGCGCGGCGAATTCATCTATAAGTTCGTCAGCCGCGACAAGATCAATCACCAGAATCCCAAGGCCAACCGCGACCTGCTGGACCACGGCACCTTGTACGTGGCACGTTTCGACGCGGGCGACGGCAATGCCGATCACCCCAAGGGCCAGGGGCAATGGATCGAATTGACCCATGGTAAAAACGGCATCGACGCCAGCAGCGATTTTGCCGACCAGGGCCAAGTGCTGATTCACGCGCGCCTGGCAGCCAGCGTGGTGAAGGCCACGCGCATGGACCGCCCGGAGTGGATTGTCGTCAGCCCCAAGGACGGTCAGGTTTACTGCACCCTGACCAACAACGCCAAGCGTGGCGAAGACGGGCAACCGGTAGGCGGGCCGAACCCGCGTGAGAAGAATGTCTACGGGCAGATCCTGCGCTGGCGCACCGACCGCGACGACCACGCCTCGAACACCTTTGCCTGGGACCTGTTCGTGGTCGCCGGCAACCCGCAAGTGCATGCTGGTACGCCGAAGGGCGGCTCGTCGAACATCACCCCGCAGAACATGTTCAACAGTCCGGATGGATTGGCGTTCGATAACGCCGGGCGGTTGTGGATTCAAACCGACGGCGATTCGAGTAATGCCGGTGACTTCGCCGGCATGGGCAACAACCAGATGCTCTGCGCCGACCCGGTGACCGGCGAGATCCGTCGGTTCATGGTCGGGCCGATTGGTTGTGAGGTAACGGGGATCAGCTTTTCGCCGGACCAGAAGACCTTGTTCGTCGGCATTCAGCACCCGGGGGAGAACGGCGGTTCGACCTTCCCTGAGCACTTGCCGAATGGAAAGCCGCGGTCTTCGGTGATTGCCATTTCGCGTGAAGACGGCGGGGTCGTCGGCGCCTGATAGTGCCTCTTCGCGAGCAAGCCCGCTCCCACATTGACTCTGTGGCGTTCACAAATTGTGTGTTCACCGCAGCCCCAATGTGGGAGCGGGCTTGCTCGCGAAAGCGTCAGCCCGGGCAACACACATCTCACCCCCTAAAGCAGCCCCGTCTGCGCTACCATGCCTGGCCGGACGCAGCAGCCTGCTGCGCGCAGGAGTCAGCATGGCCCACCCGTTTGAAACGCTCACCCCAGACCTCGTGCTCGATGCCGTCGAAAGCATCGGTTTTCTCAGCGATGCCCGCATTCTGGCGCTCAACAGCTACGAAAACCGTGTCTACCAGGTTGGTATCGAAGACGCCGAACCATTGATCGCCAAGTTCTATCGCCCGCAGCGCTGGACCAACGAAGCGATTCTGGAAGAACACCAGTTCACCTTCGAGCTCGCCGAGGTCGAGGTACCGGTCGTCGCGCCGCTGATCCACAACGGTGAAACCCTGCACGAGCACAACGGCTTCCGTTTCACCCTGTTCCCCCGCCGCGGCGGCCGCGCGCCGGAACCTGGCAACCTCGATCAGCTGTATCGCCTGGGTCAACTGCTCGGCCGACTGCATGCAGTGGGCTCGACCAAACCGTTTGAGCACCGTGAGGCGCTGGCGGTGAAAAACTTTGGCCATGATTCGCTGACGACCTTGCTCGAAGGCAACTTCATCCCCCGCAGCCTGCTGCCGGCCTACGAGTCCGTGGCCCGCGATCTGCTCAAGCGTGTGGAGGATGTCTACAGCAATACGCCGCACCAGAACATCCGCATGCACGGCGATTGCCACCCCGGCAACATGATGTGCCGTGATGAGATGTTCCACATCGTCGACCTCGACGACTGCCGCATGGGCCCGGCGGTACAGGACATCTGGATGATGCTGGCCGGCGATCGCCAGGAATGCCTGGGCCAGTTGTCGGAATTGATGGATGGCTACAACGAATTCCACGATTTCAATCCCCGGGAACTGGCGCTGATCGAACCCCTTCGCGCGCTGCGCCTGATGCACTACAGCGCCTGGCTCGCCCGTCGCTGGGACGACCCGGCATTCCCGCGCAGCTTTCCGTGGTTCGGCACCGAACGTTATTGGGGCGACCAGGTGTTGGCGTTGCGCGAGCAGCTCGCGGCGCTCAATGAAGAACCGCTGAAGCTCTTCTGAACACCACCGCCCCCTGTAGGAGCGAGCATGCTCGCGAAAAACCTGAGAACACTGCGGAGCATCAGGTTCCCCGCGTTATCGTTAACGACCATCGCGAGCGTGCTCGCGCCTACAGGTACCAGCACATACAATCCCTCCTTTGTTAGCTGCCTAAGCAAGGATTCTGCATGCAAGCCGCCAACCTGCGTCGCGGGTACATTCTGGGCCTGAGTGCCTACATCATCTGGGGACTTTTCCCGCTCTACTTCAAGGCCATTGCCAACGTGCCCGCCGTGGAGATCATCATTCACCGCGTGCTGTGGTCGGCGTTGTTCGGCGCCTTGTTGCTGATGGTCTGGAAACATCCGGGCTGGTGGCGCGAGTTGCGGGAGAACCCACGTCGGCTGGCGATCCTGGCGCTGAGCGGTACGCTGATCGCCGCCAACTGGCTGACGTATGTGTGGTCGGTGAACAACGGGCGCATGTTGGAGGCCAGCCTCGGTTACTACATCAACCCCTTGGTGAACGTGCTGTTGGGGATGCTGATCCTCGGTGAGCGGCTGCGACGCATGCAATGGATTGCCGTGGGGCTGGCGGCGGTTGGCGTGGCGCAACAAGTATGGCAAGTGGGCAGCCTGCCTTGGGTGTCGCTGGTGCTGGCATTGACCTTCGGTTTCTACGGGTTGATTCGCAAGCAGGCGCCGGTCAAGGCGCTCCCGGGATTGGTGGTCGAAACCTGGATGTTGGTGCCGATAGCGCTGGCCTGGTTACTGCTCAATCCAACCGCCAGCAGCGCCCAGGCTGAATTCTGGACCACCTCCGAAGCCTGGTGGCTGGTGGCTGCCGGTCCGGTAACGCTGGTGCCGCTGGTCTGCTTCAACGCTGCCGCGCGGCATTTGCCCTACACGACCCTGGGATTCCTGCAATACCTGGCACCGACCCTGGTGCTGCTGCAGGCCGTCCTGCTGTTTGATGAGCACCTATCGTCGAGTACGCTGGTTGCGTTCATCTTCATCTGGGCAGGCCTGGCGGTCTACAGCGTCGATGCCTGGTTCAGCCTGCGCCGCCGCAGCTGATCAAAAAACACACAACTCTCTACAGGCCACGTTATCCGTGGCCTGCATCGATCCTTCCCAAGGTTATCCACAGCGTGATCCCCGCCGTTTGTGCGCAAGTTACTGAAACTGCTGGTTTTTTGATCAATCTTTGAAGAGCCACGGCCGGCGTGGCCTGGCGGGCTGTCTCTACAGGTTATCCACAGGCAGGTGCACGTTTAAACTGGATAACCGGATCAAGGTTCACTGCGCAGTACCAATTCCACCATCAAATCGTCCGCCAGGGTTTCCAGGCGCGATTGCAGCACGTCCAGAGACAGCGTCAGGGGCACCGCCAGTATCGCTTCGGCGTGGAACAGCGGCTCGCTGCTCATGGGGGCCGGACGCACCTCCGTCACCAGCCGTTCCAGGTTTACCCCCTGCTCACTGAGCAAGCGCGTGATGTCGCGCACGATCCCCGGCCGGTCATTGCCCACCAACTCCATGGCGATCGGCTTCCAGGTGCAAGACTGTTCGATACCGCTTTCGGCGATCAAGACGCGAATGCCGTGGGCCGATAATCCTTGCAGGGCATCGACCAGTGAATCGTAGGCTTCCGCCGGGACCCCCACCCGAAGAATCCCGGCGAATTGCCCGGCCATGCGCGACATGCGGCTTTCCAGCCAGTTGCCACCATGCTCGGCGATGCATTGGGCTATGCGCTCGACCTGCCCAGGCTTGTCCGGTGCAAAAACAGTGAGTACGAGGTGGTCCATGGCGCAGCCCTCTTTTGTTATTGAAAGAGAAGTATAGGCAAGGGTTGATTCGGCGCTGGCAGGTCCGACCTCTTCGCGAGCAGGCTCGCTCCCACAAGGTCGGCGCAGGGCTTTGTGGGAGCGAGCCTGCTCGCGAATCGGCCCCGACCAGAATCTGCGCAACATAAATCGTGTACAACTTTTTATATTTAACTGGAACAATCTCATGCTTTTTTGAGAACATCCTCATCCCCGGCGTGACTGCAATGCGTCATGGGGTCGCAGAACGACGTAATTAGTCTAATTTTCACAACCGCAACTCATCATGTAGTATGCCGCTGCGCGCACTACATAACGTTGGATCGATGTCCGCCGCAGGCGCAGACGCATCCCTGAAAGCCCTGTCAGCAAGCCCCTAAAGCCGTTGATTGGTCCCCACCCAGCCGTCAGAAATGGCATGTACTGGTCGCAGGGTTTGTGGTTTAAATGGCCAGAGGCTTCATTGTTAAATTGAAGAGCTGAAAAGCGAAATAGCTGAGCAGAGTGAGGCAAGCAATGACTGAACACGTTCAAGTCGGTGGCCTGCAGGTCGCCAAAGTCCTGTTCGACTTCGTGAACAACGAAGCCATTCCCGGAACCGGCCTCACCGCCGACCAATTCTGGGCCGGTGCCGACAAGGTCATCCATGACCTGGCGCCGAAGAACAAAGCCCTACTCGCCAAACGCGATGATTTCCAGGCTCGTATCGACGGCTGGCACCAATCCCGTGCCGGTCAACCACACGACGCCGTGGCTTATAAAGCCTTCTTGCAAGACATCGGTTATCTGCTGCCAGAAGCGGCCGATTTCCAGGCAACGACGCAAAACGTCGATGAAGAAATCGCCCACATGGCCGGCCCACAGCTTGTGGTGCCGGTGATGAACGCCCGCTTCGCGCTCAACGCTTCGAACGCCCGCTGGGGTTCGCTGTACGACGCGCTCTACGGCACCGACGCCATTAGCGAGGCTGACGGCGCGGAAAAAGGCAAAGGCTACAATAAGGTTCGCGGCGACAAGGTCATCGCCTTCGCCCGGGCCTTCCTCGACGAAGCGGCGCCATTGGCGGCCGGCTCCCACGTCGATTCGACACACTACAAAATCGTTGAAGGCAAACTGGTCGTCGCCCTTAAAGGCGGCAGCAACAGCGGCCTGCGCAACGACGCCCAGTTGATCGGTTTCCAGGGCGATGCGGCGGCACCCACCGCGATCCTGCTGAAAAACCATGGCCTGCATTTCGAAATCCAGGTCGATGCCAGCACCCCGGTCGGCCAGACCGATGCTGCCGGTGTCAAAGACATCCTGATGGAAGCCGCACTGACCACCATCATGGACTGCGAAGACTCCGTCGCCGCCGTCGACGCCGATGACAAGGTTGTGATCTACCGCAACTGGCTCGGCCTGATGAAGGGCGACCTGGCGGAAGAAGTCGCCAAGGGCGGCAAGACGTTTACCCGCACCATGAACGCCGACCGCACCTACACCGCTGTCGACGGCAGCGAATTGAGCCTGCATGGTCGTTCGTTGTTGTTCGTGCGTAACGTCGGTCACCTGATGACCATCGATGCGATCCTCGATAAAGATGGCAACGAAGTACCGGAAGGCATCCTCGACGGTCTGGTGACTGTCCTGGCGGCGATGCACAACCTGAACGGCAATACGTCGCGCAAAAATACCCGCACCGGTTCCGTCTACATCGTGAAGCCGAAGATGCACGGTCCTGAAGAAGCTGCGTTCACCAACGAGCTGTTCGGGCGCATCGAAGACGTGCTGGGCCTGCCTCGCAACACCCTGAAGGTCGGGATCATGGACGAGGAGCGCCGTACCACGGTCAACCTCAAGGCCTGTATCAAGGCTGCCAGCGAGCGCGTGGTGTTCATCAACACCGGCTTCCTCGATCGCACGGGCGATGAAATCCACACCTCCATGGAAGCCGGCCCGATGGTGCGCAAGGCCGACATGAAGGCCGAAAAATGGATTGGCGCCTACGAGAACTCCAACGTTGATATCGGCTTGAGCACCGGCCTGCAAGGCCGTGCGCAGATCGGTAAAGGCATGTGGGCCATGCCCGACCTGATGGCAGCGATGCTGGAACAGAAAATCGCTCACCCACTGGCGGGTGCCAACACCGCATGGGTGCCTTCGCCGACCGCTGCCGCGCTGCACGCGCTGCACTACCACAAGGTTGACGTGTTCGCCCGTCAGGCCGAACTGGCCAAGCGTGCCCCTGCGTCGGTGGACGATATCCTGACCATCCCGCTGGCAGTGAACCCGCAGTGGACCGCCGAACAGATCCAGAACGAACTGGACAACAACAGCCAGGGCATTCTGGGTTATGTGGTGCGCTGGATCGACCAGGGCGTTGGTTGCTCGAAGGTGCCGGACATCAATGACGTCGGCCTGATGGAAGACCGTGCAACGCTGCGTATTTCCAGCCAGCACATCGCCAACTGGCTGCGTCATGGCATCGTCACCGAAGAGCAGGTGATGGAAAGCCTCAAGCGCATGGCGCCAGTGGTGGACCGTCAGAATGCCGGTGATGCGCTGTACCGTCCGCTGGCACCGAACTTCGACAGCAACATCGCCTTCCAGGCGGCCGTCGAACTGGTGGTGGAAGGCACCAAGCAGCCCAACGGCTACACCGAGCCGGTCCTGCACCGTCGTCGTCGCCAGTTCAAGGCTGCCAATGGCCTGTAACTGAGCACTGACGCCGGACACAAAAAAGCCCTGATCGAAAGACCAGGGCTTTTTTATTCACTTTGCTTCGTCCTGAATAAGGTTTACACCTTCTGGCTTCTTATCAGGAAGGTGCAATGGATACGGGCACAAAACGCAGTCAACGAGATTACACACTGACTTTTAAATTGTCGGTCGTCGATCAAGTCGA